>JBFYLJ010000193.1:0-2946 GCA_041305465.1 Methanothrix sp. | reverse complement strand
TTCAAAGGCATTCTTTCGCATAGCCAACGTTTCGTTATAGACCCATCGGCAAAGCTCTAGTTGCTCATTCAGCCTGGTTACTTGAGCTTTTGTTGGCTTGAGTCTATATCGAAACACTCTCAATGGTTTTCTTCACCTTTCTGCTTTGCTATTTGTTCATGCAGCCGATGATATAGACACAACATCTCGCTCTCACACAATGCTCTTTTTTAGTCATCTTAAGATATACGTATGGTCACAATTAGTTTACATATCTTTCGATAGGTACGGGCTGTATCCCACCTTTGAAAAGGCGGGGATTAGCCCTGATTCCGTCCTAAAGACTCTCGTAAGTCTCTCTGATGGTCCGGTCGTTTCTGTCCCAGAACCTGTAATCCTCTGCAACCAGCCTCTCGGGCTCTCGCTGAAGATTCTCTCGCACCGCATCCTCCAGCTTTTCAGCCTTCACGACCACCAGGTTTTTCCTTTTTTCCTCCTCTGTCACCCCGGAGGCCACCACGATTTTTCCCAGCAGCAGGTACTCATTCAGCTTCCAGACGCTTCTGTCTGTGGCATAGGGAGTAAGCAGGCTCTCGCTGTGGGGTATGAGGCAGATCCTGGCCTGACTGATCAGCCCTGCCACCTTATCATGCGGCTGCCAGCCGAAGAATCGAGCATTTTTGGGAAGCTTTCTCAGATACCAGCGAGAAAAAGGACCGTCGCCTATGATCCAGAAGGGCTGCTCCGGAATATTTCGAATAAGGCGGAGCAGATTGCCTATGCCCTCCTGGCGGCTGATTCTCCCCATGAATACGATGGGCCTCTCACTGGCCGCTGATGATCCAGAGATTTTGCTCTTTTGCAGGAAACTTCTTGCCGAATAGTTGTTCACAATGAAGAGGGGCTTTTCCATTTCATGAACGTAAGAGCGCACCTTATCAGCCAGAGGCCGGTTGACGGCTGTGATCACATCAGCGTCTCTTGCCAGCTCGCGCTCAAAATATTCGCCTGCAGGCCTTGCCAGCGGTCCGAAGCTCATCTGCAGTTCTACTCCCCAGGGGGAACGGTAGTCGTAAATGAGCTTCTTGTAGCATGAGCCCTTCAGCTTGCCTAACCCATGAAATATGATATCCGGCACATTGAAGAGGTGTACCACATCAGGCTTCTCTTTTTGCAGGACCTCTCTGGCCTCTCTGGCTATTTGCAGCCATCCTCGCGAGCTGAATTGGGGCACGATGACCTGCTGGCCCTGGCTCTCCAGAGTTGCTTTAAACATCAAGAGCCTTGTTGTCCTCTCCGGCTGGTTGGAGAGAAGAAGTATCCTCATTTCCCTCTGTCCTTTGTTCTTATCATTTTTCTGGATACTCGAAGGTGAGACGGAAAGGATCGAAGAGCAGATCCGCCATCTTTGGGTCGATGTAGCGCAGGCCCTTTGTCTGCACATCGCTCTCGCTTAGCATGGGATCATACACGTAAGCATCAAGTCCCTTTTCCATAAGCAGTCTGGCTAAGGCAAGGTTGCGGCTGTGATAGAACTCTTTTACACCTGCTCGGAAGGTTATGCCTTTGATGCAGATCTTAATGCAAAATAGCGGCTTATTGATTTTCATGCACTCTTGCAATATTCTTTGCGCCCAGTAGCGGATCATCTCGTCGTTGATCTCTCGAGAGACGTGAAGCAAGCGGCAATTACTGAAGTGCTCTCTCTTTTCCATCTCTTTTATGAGAAACCAGGGGTATACTGGAATGCAGTGGCCGCCTACGCCGGTAGATGGCAGATGAATGTGGCAGAACTGGTGGTTGGCGTTATCTCTTGCCTCGAAGAAGTCGATCCCTAAATCGTCGCAAATCTTGTAGAGTTCATTGGCCAGAGCAATATTTACATCGCGATAGCATCCTTCCATGACCTTGATCATCTCTGCCACTTTGGCCGAGGAGACCAGGTGAAGGTTGGAGATGAACTTTTTATAGACCTGATAGGCAAATATCCCGCTCTCTTCATCCCTGCCGCCGATCACCTTGGGAAATTCTCGAAGCCGGGAGATGCTATAGCCGGTCATTATCCTCTCCGGCGAGTAGGCCAGGAAGAAGTCACTCTCGCAAAGGCCGCTTGACTTGCATAACCAGTCTTGCACCAGCCCCTGTGTAGTTCCCGGCGGAAAGGTCGTCTCTAAAACGACCAGATCTCCCTTCTTCAGGACCCTGCCCAGAGAATGCAGTGCCTTCTCCATAATTGAAAAGTCGGGATTATTGCCGCCATCCACAAAGACAGGCACTATCACGATGAAGGCTGTGCAGCTTCTTGCGTCCTCAAATTGTGGTGTAGCTACGAGATTTTTTCCGCCGTGCTCTTTTATCAGCTCTTCTAAACCCTTTTCCTCTGGTATGGGATTTTCCCCACGGTTGATCATCCTGCAGCGCTCAACATTAATATCCACGCCCATGACCATAATGCCGCTGTCCGCCATAACTGCAGCTAGAGGCAGCCCGGCATTGCCAAGACCTATAACTGCGATCTCTGCGCATTCTTCAGACATCTCTATTATCCTTCCTCTATCTCCACACTTTTGTTGCAGGCCGGACATTTATAAATTGACTTATTGCTGCTTTGCTTGGCTTCCTCTTTCAGCTTGCCTCCGCAGTAGCATACATAGCCCATCTGGCGAGCAGGATTGCCAAGCATGAGAGCAAAGGACGGTACATCCTTTGCCACTACGCTTCCCGCCCCAATCATGGCATACTCGCCTACGGTTATGCCGCAGACTATTGTAGCATTGGCCCCAATGCTTGCGCCCCGGCATATGCGCGTTGCTGAAACGTGCCCCTCATCCCAGATAAATGCACGTGGATACAAATCATTGGTGAAGGTGGCAGAAGGACCTACGAAGACATCGTCTTCAATGACCACGCCTTTATAAACCGAGACGAAGTTCTGGATCTTCACATTGTTGCCGATCTCGGCATCGA
>JBFYLJ010000192.1:0-4522 GCA_041305465.1 Methanothrix sp. | reverse complement strand
GGAGGAATTTCGTTTTGACACGCAAGCCAGCAAGCATGTATAGAAGGAGAGAACGGCCCTACACGCGCAGAAAATACATGGGCGGCGTTCCTGGAAGCAAAGTTGTACACTATGATATGGGAAATTTGACTGAAGATTTTCCCATCCTGCTAACTTTGGTGGTCAAGGAGCCCTGCCAAATCAGGCATACTGCTCTTGAAGCGGCCAGAGTTTCAGCTAACCGTTACCTCATGAAAGTAGTAGGTAGAACCAACTTCCACCTCAAGCTGAGGACCTATCCCCATCATGTGATCCGGGAAAATAAGCAGGCAACGGGCGCGGGCGCGGACCGTGTCTCAAGCGGCATGAGGATGGCTTTTGGCAAGGCTGTGGGAACTGCGGCAAGGGTCGAAGCAGGCCAGAAGCTCTTTACTGTGGGAATACCCATTGCATATCTTAACGATGCTAAAGTGGCATTGACTAGAGCCGGGCATAAATTGCCGACACCGATTCAGATCGTAGTAGAATCGGGCCAAGAACTGATAAAATAATTAAGGTATCAGGATGGATGATTATTTAGCGGGCCTGGATCGGGCCATGAAGAAGATGCCGGCCACTCGAGAATCCAAGGAGCGGTTCGTCATACCTTCCGTCAAGGTCTTTTACGAAGGCAAGACCACCGTACTGGAGAACTTCGGGAGCATCGCGGACACTCTAAATCGCGAACCTGAGCACCTCATGAAGTATCTGCTCCAGGAGATGGGCACAGCTGGCAAGATCGAAGGGCAGCGCGGCGTATTTCAGGGAAAGTTCGGTGAGACTGCCATCGCCCGCCAGATAGAGTCCTATTTCGAGGAGTATGTAGTCTGCACAGAGTGCAGGCTGCCCGATACCCACCTTCTCAAGAGTGATCGTGTTCTGACACTCAAGTGTGACGCCTGTGGCGCTCATCGACCGGTTAGAAAGAGAAAGGCCACCACAATAGTACAAAAGGATCTCATCGAAGAGGGTGAGACTTATGAGCTGCGCATCGAGTCCGTGGGCAATAAGGGCGATGGCATAGCTAAAGTGGATAAGTACCTCATCTTCGTTCCCAGCGCTGTCAAGGGCGAGATAGTCAAGGCCAAGATTAAGAAGATCAGTGGAACTTTGGCCTTTGCCGAGGTTGTGGAGCGAACGGGAAAGGTGCCTTAGATGGAAGAGAAGATCACCCTCACTTTTAATGAGGAGAACAAGTATCTGCTTGAGTTCTCTCCGCCATCCTTCTGGATGGAATATGCCTTAGGATATGGTGGTCTTCCCTGGATAGAGATCAGCGAGGATAGGGCGGCAATCGTCGCCGAGAACTACTCCTATCTGCTCGATCTCCTGGTTCAGGCCAGACTCTACCGTCTCGGCAAGATGCCTTTTGAGGCACGGCTAAAATAGAATAGATGTAGGTAGATGTCAGAAAACGTAGCTTCATCTTCATCTGTTCCATCAATGCAAGGCTATGTCATTCGTGGCCTGCCTATTATCAAGGAAGGCGATGATATCGCCTCACTTGTCAAATCTCTTTTTGATTTTCAAGATGGGGATGTGCTCTGCCTTGCCAGCACGATTGTGGCCAAGTCAGAGGGGCGCTTACGGAAACTGGAAAGCTGTCATCCCACCGATAGGGCAGCAGCCATAGCTGGCAACATTGGCAAAGATCCCAGATTCGTGCAGGCGGTCCTGGACGAATCGGTGGAGGTCTTGCTCGAGCAGCCCTTTTTGCTGGTGCAGACTCGCTTCGGACATGTGGGCGTTAACGCCGGCATCGATCAGTCCAATGTGGGAGACGCACGCATACTGCTGCTGCCAGAAGACCCTGGCAGGAGCGCAGAGCGACTGCGTGCTGGGCTTGGCAAGGACTGCGCAGTAATCATCACCGATACCTGCGGCAGGCCGTTTCGCACCGGCGTAGCCGGAGTGGCCATAGGCTGGGCAGGCATTGCGGCTCTGCGCGACTGGCGAGGGATCTGCGACCTGCACGGCAAGGCCCTTGAGATCACATTGGAGGCCATTGTGGACGAGATCGCAGCAATGGCCAATCTGCTCATGGGCGAGGCTGGAGACGGGACTCCTGCAGTTGTTTTTCGGGGGCTGCAGTATCCTCGCTCCGGCGATGGCTCTGTCTTCATGGATGAGGACAAAGATGTGATCAGGCCTCGCCTCAGGAGATAGGATTTTATCGGCTGCCGAGTATAGCCACGCTCGTGCATAGACCGATTCGAATTGTGGTGCCTTTCAAGCTAGACAATGCCAAGAGCAGGTTGGCCCCGGCGCTGAAGGCCGCTGAGCGAAGGCTCCTGGCCTTTGCCATGCTCAAGGATGTTCTGGATGTCGTTTTAGGCTTCGGCGGGGCGACGATCCTCTCCCGGCCGGGACTGGACGCTGCACAGGTCGGCTATGATGTCGAGATCCATGAGTCGGAGCTGGATCTAAACGATGCCCTAAACGCGCTAATCGCCGACGAGGCATCGCGAGGATGGACTGCGGATATTCTGATCGTCATGGCCGATCTGGCTCTCTTGACACAGAATGATATGGCGGGCATTCTGAGCTGCCGGGGCGATGTGGTGCTCTGTCCTGGAAGGGGGGGCGGAACAAACATGATCCTAATCAGAAGCCCCGAGTTTCGCACCTGCTACCAGGGGCTGAGCTTCCCCAAGCATCTGGACTGTGCCCGCCAGGCGGGCCTTGAGGTCTCTGTCTTCGAGTCCTTCCGGGCGGGATCTGACATCGACTGCCCGGAAGATCTGGTCGAGGTGCTGCTGCACGGGCAGTGGAGGGCGAAAGTTCTTCTGGAGAAAATGGGATTTTCCGCTTCCGGGATGGGCAGAGGCGAAGGCATTGGAAAAGATCCCGTATCCTCCGACGACCGCTCCTTACTTATTCCAATCCATCAGAAGTAACCATAGGTGGCAATTATGGAAGAGGATTTTAAGGAAGCAGCAAAGTTTCACGGTCATATCTGCCCGGGCCTTGCTATCGGCTACAGGGTGGCCAAGTATGCCAAAGAGCACTACCCACGCTCCCAGGATGAGGAGCTGGTCTGCATTGCTGAGAACAAATCCTGCAGCGTGGATGCGGTGCAGTCGCTTTTGGGCTGCACAGCCGGCAAAGGCAATCTGAACTTTGTCGATAACGGCAAGCAGGTCTTCACCTTCTACTCCCGCGATCAGGATCGCGCCTTGCGCATCTACTTCAAGGGCGATGTCTTCCAGGGGATGGACGCCCTGCGCCAGAAGGCGGCGAGTGGAAATCTTTCTGCGGAAGAGAAGAAGATGTTTGAGGGGCTTAGGTCTCGGGTTATCGAGAATATCTTAACCGGCAAGGATGAGGACCTGCTCTTCGTGAAGGAAGTTGACATTCCTGCACCAGAGAAAGCCAGGATCTATCCGTCTCTCAAGTGCCAGGAGTGCAATGAAGGCTTCATGGAGATCTTGGGGCGGACGGCTGGCGGAAAGGTGCTCTGCAAGGACTGCTTCGAAAAAATTGTGTGCTGAGACAGAAATAGATCCGGCGGAACAAATATTGGCTGGGGCGGATGCTTAAGCTTATTTATAACTTTTAATGATTGATATAGTCATGATAGACAAACGCTTTGGCATTATTCTCTTCAGCCTGATCTTAATTGCAGTTGTGCCGGCTTTGGGAGGGGAAGTGAAGATCAACTCACTTCAATATCCGCCGTCGCCTGAGACCCTAACCGTGGGCGAGCTTGTGCCCATTGTAATCAGCATAAATTACGCCAACCTGGAGCAATCGACATTGAGCCTGCACCTCGCCTATGCCGATTTTCCGCCCCGCTTTCAGAGCGGCGGCGAGGCAACAGTTTCGGGCAGCGGCACTTATCTGTTCCCGCCTGCCGAGATCATGGTGCCTGCCAGCTATTCCATTCCCTCGGGATGGCCTGAGTACATAAACGAGTGGCATCTCAAGGCGGAAATATGGAAAGGGGATAAACTTCGGGCCAGCAAAGCCTTCACCCTGCTGGTCGAGAATCCTGAGTATAAACCGGACGTGGAGATCGGCAATATCGAGTATGTCGTCCCGCCGGATACGATTGCTGTTGGTGAAGAGAGCCTGGTAAAGGTGCACACCGTCTATTCCAACCTGGCGGCAGGAACCAAGATAGAGGCGACGCTGCGGGATCAATTGGGCATCATAGCTTCCGGAGTGAGCCGGCCACTTTCCGGCAGCGGGGAAGTGACATTCAGCATGACCGTAAAGCCCAGGAGGGCGGGTGCGTGGCTAATTGAAGCTGCCCTGGGAACGGTCTCCGGCTCAATGCCGGTGGGGGATAAGAAAAGCTTCCAGATCAATGTGGTTACTGGATGAGGGCATGCCCAGGGCAAAAAATTCGAAATAGGTTTACAACAATTGTTATGAGGACGAAGAGAGGAGATGTTGCGAGATAAATCCTATGCATGTTCCTCTGGTGGAAAATGGATTCAATTTCGTTAGATGATCAGGATGAAGTAGATCTCCTGCTCACAGAGCTAGAGATCTCTCAGGG
>JBFYLJ010000191.1:0-15796 GCA_041305465.1 Methanothrix sp. | reverse complement strand
CACCACCAGTCAAACATAAAGATTTGGGTAGATGCTAAACGGAGATGCAAAGAATGTCCAAACCGAATCCATTTGAGATATCCCAGAAACAACTTGCTGATTGCGCTAAGATTCTGAACCTTGATGCCGGAGTGCATGAGTTTCTCAAGTACCCCAGGCGAGAGTTCCACGTATCTATCCCGGTACGCATGGACAACGGCAACATAAAGGTCTTCCATGGCTTTAGAGTTCAATATAACGATGCTCTGGGGCCATGCAAGGGTGGCATTCGATTCCATCCTGATGAGACCGTAGATACCGTGAGGGCCCTCTCTGCATGGATGACCTGGAAGTGTTCTCTTCTTGGCTTGCCCCTGGGCGGCGGCAAGGGTGGAGTCATCTGCAATCCCAAGGAGATGTCCATGGGCGAGCAAGAGCGCCTCTGCCGGGGCTACATAGACGCACTTTGGCAGAACATAGGTCCGGATAAGGACGTACCCGCACCTGATGTTTACACCACACCCCAGATGATGGCCTGGATGATGGATCAGTTCTCCCTGCATACCGGATCAAACAGCTTTGGAATGATCACCGGCAAGCCTCTGGTCGTAGGCGGATCCCTTGGCAGAGGCGATTCCACAGCACGCGGCGGCCTGTTCACCCTCAGAGAAGCAGCCAAGGAGTTCAACATCGACCTGGCCAAGTCCACTGTAGCCATTCAGGGGTACGGCAATGCTGGCAGCTTTGCCCATTCTCTGGTCAAAGAGCTCTTCGGCAGCAAGGTTGTCGCCGTTAGCGACTCCAAGGGCGGCGCGTTCAATGCAGCCGGCATAGAAGCCGATGTGGCAGCCCGCGTCAAGGCGGAGACCTCCACAGTCGCCAATATCCCCGGCGCCAAGAAGATCAGCAATGATGAGATCTTGGAGCTGGATGTGGACATTCTCGTTGCAGCCGCATTAGAGAACGTCATAACCAAGGATAATGCCGGCAAGATCAAGGCTAAGGTTATTATCGAGTTGGCCAACGGCCCCACCACACCTGAAGCCGACGCCATCCTCTTCCAGAATAAGGTGCACGTTATTCCCGATTTCCTGGCCAATGCCGGCGGTGTGACTGTTTCTTACTTTGAGATGGTCCAGAACATAGCCCGCTACAGCTGGACCCTCGATGAGGTCTACACACGGCTCGATGAGAGAATGACAGTGGCCTATCAGGCCGTCCTTGCCGCTTCCAAGAAGTACAATATCAACATGCGCCAGGCAGCCTACACCGTAGCAGTGGCAAGGGTCGTCGAGGCCATGAAGACACGCGGCTGGGTGTAGAAGCGAGAAAAGATCCTGATTAGTTCAAAACCACCAGCATGAGTGCTTTGCGTCCTATCGGGCAGCAGGCCATCATAAGGGCGCAAAGGCTTCTCTTTTTTCCTACAATAAATCTATTTAAATCTCTTTATAAATGACTTGTCAATCCAGCTCTTCAGCGAGTAGATAAGCCTTGTTGGAACACCGATGCAGGTCTTGCCCACCACGCCCACAGCGCAGTCTGCGCCTAAGGAAATGAGCGCCACCTGGCTGTCGGTGCTGGCCCGCACCGAATATTTCTCGAAGGTTTGGCCCTTGATCATGTTTCTGAAATGATGGGCCAGGTACTTGGCCTGCCGCTCCGCTTCCAGGCCGGTCTTTGTGGCGAGCCTACCATCGACCTCAATCCAGGCGCAGTCGCCCATGGCAAAGATATTGGCCTTGGCATTGAGGTGATCGTCCACCAGTATCCAGCCGTTCTTCTTGGGCAGGTCCAGATTCTGGATGAAAGAAGAGGGCTTGACTCCTGCCGTCCAGATGGCCATATCGCAGTCCAGGCTGGAGCCGTCCGTGAAGCTGATGCAGTCCGGCTTAACCTCGGCGACCTGGGTGGAGGTGAGGATGTTCACACCTTTCTTTGAGAGCGCCTTTTCCACAAGCCCGGAGGTCTGCGCAGAGAACAGGGGCAAGACCCGATCCCTGGCTTCGATGATGTAGATGCTGGCATCCATGCTTTCTGCCAGAATTGACGCTGCCTCCACTCCGGTGAGGCCGGAGCCCATGATCATGATGCGCTCAGGATAGTTATCTTCCACGTAGCGACGAGCCCTTTTGGTCTCCTCCAGGGTGTTAATGGAAAAGGTGTTCTCTACTCCCTTGATACCGAAGTAGTTCTGAGCAGCGCCCGTTGCCACCACCACATAATCGAACTCAACACGCGACTTCTCACAGACAACGGTGTTGCCCTCCAGGCGCAGAGCCTTCTCTTGAACATGTATGGCACCTACGCGTTCACAAAATGGCTTGAGAGGGGCCGCCAGATCCTGCAGCCTGGCCACTCCCCCTAGGTATTCGGGATACAGGGCCTGCATCTCCACCTGCTTCTTGGGCTCAATCAATGTAAACTGCATAGGGCAGGGTGAGGCCACTCTTATCAGCTCTGCACCGGCTATGCCTCCTCCAATGACAGCAACCTTCATGATCTCGAAAACCTCTTTGTTTTAGGTTTGAAACAAATCGGTTATAAATGCATCGTGCCTGGAAAAAGTCAAGAAAGCAAGATAATGGGGAATCTGGCCACAGTTTTTATAATGTTTCATTCATAATGCAGCAATCGAGATGATCATAATTTACTTCGACGGGCTATGCTATCCTAAGAATCCCTGCGGGGTGGCCGCTTACGGCTACCTGGTCTATCGGGATAGCGAGCCGATCTGGCGCGGATTTGGCAGTGTGGGCGAGGGCCGAGGCATGACCAACAATGTGGCCGAGTATGAGGCTTTGATGGCTGCCGCGCGGTGGCTGGTCGATGAGGAGGTCGATGATAAGATCCTCATCAAAGGCGACTCCGAACTGGTGATCAAACAGATGAAGGGCCAGTACAAGGTCTCCTCCGCCACCTCCAAGAAGTATGTGCCCGAGATCAAGAGGCTCTTGCAGGGAAAGGATGTCAGCTTCTCCTGGGTGCCTCGTGAGGAGAACGAGGAGGCGGACAGGCTCTCCCGGATGGGTTACGAGAGCTACATGCGCAGGAAAAGAGATAGGCAACTGTGATCGTGCCATCGCAAAGGAGCCAAAAGCATTCCATGCTTGGGGGAACAAAGGATATGCATTATGCAAAGAGCGAACAATACAAAAGAGCTATTGACGCATTTGGTGGAGCAATCCAGATAAATCCAAATGAGACTAAATTCCTATATTACATGGCCAAAGCGTTCATAAGTGACCCCCAATATAAAGCAGCAATATGATCCAATTCATTAAGCCTGTTAAGGTACCACAAAGCCGATATACCACTTTAACTTAGCGCATATCGAAAGGCGAGATAAAAATGCTTATAGGAATTGATGTGGGCGGCACCACCACGGATGCCGTTGTCGTGGACGCAGGCAAGGTGGTCAAGACCGCATATGTGCCGACTGATCACGATAACCTGTTGAAGTGCCTGCTTATGGCCTTGGACGAGCTGGTGCAGGGTATCGATACCCGCAAGATCGAGCGAGTGGTCCTGAGCACCACCTTGATTACTAATATGATCGCCGAGGGCAAGACCGATCCCGTGGCTTTAGTGCTCATACCTGGACCGGGGACCAATCCCAGGGACTACGCACTGGGCGAGAGCATCATTCTGGACGGTGCTATCGATTTTCGCGGCAAGGAGATCGATCAGCTAAAAGAGGCCCAGATCAAAGAAGCTGCCTGCGGCATTCGGGCTCGAGGCCTCTCCCGTGTGGCCGTGGTTGGCAAATTCTGCCAGAGAAATCATGCCCACGAGCAGAAGGTTAGCGAGATAATGGCAGCTGCCATGCCGGGCAGCAAGATTGAGCTGGGGCACAAGGTCTCCGGCCAGCTCAATTTCCCTCGCCGGGCAGCGACAACCATGCTCACTGCCGCAACCATTGACCGCTATGAGCTTTTTGCTAGAGATGTGGCCGCAGCTCTCAAAGAGCGCAAGATCAATTCTCCGGTCTATATCCTCAAGGCGGATGGCGGGACCCTTCCTCTGGACAAATCCGTGCAAATGCCGGTGGAGACCATCTTCTCCGGGCCTGCTGCCAGCATCATGGGAGTAATGGCACTCACAGATCCTGGCCTGAGCAGCGTGGTTGTGGATATCGGCGGCACCACCACCGACCTGGCTATCATCCTCTCCGGGAGGCCCCTCCTCTCAGCCAAAGGGGCTCGGGTCGGCTCTCTTCTTACCCATGTGCGGGCCTTTGCAGTCAAGTCGATAGCCATTGGCGGCGACAGCGTCGTTGCCGTCTGCGACCAGAGCGAGGGCAGCGAGGGCCGCAGTGGCTTAGCCATCGGCCCCCACAGGGACGGACCGCCGCTGTGCATGGGCGGAAATGGACCCACGCCCACCGATGCCTTGCGGGTTTTGGGGCTCTCCCAGATCGGCGATCTCGCCAAGGCGCAGAAAGCCATGCAGATTGTGGCTGACGGCCTGGGCTGCACTGCCAAAGAGGCAGCCCAAAAGGTGGTTGACGGCGTGGTGGACAGGATCGTCTTCGAGATAAATGAGATGTTCCGGGAATGGGAGCTGGAACCCGCTTATCGCATCTGGGAGATCATTAATAGAGAGTCGCTTTCTGCCCAAAGCGTGGTAGGTGTAGGCGGTGGCGCTCCACCCCTCTTGCCTCTGGTGGCCGCCCGGCTCAAAGCCGCGGCCATCGTGCCCGAGTATGCGAGCGTGGCAAATGCCATCGGCGCCGCAGTTGCCCGACCCACCTTAACCTTGAACCTGCACATCGACACAGAGAACGAAGAGTATTCTGTGGCTGAAGATGGTCTAACCGGCAGAGTGACAGACCAGAAGATGACTCTAGAGGATGCACAGCGTCTGGCTCGTCGGCTTTTGGCAGAACGGGCGGCGCTTCTCGGCATCAGCGAGTATGCTTCGGAGGCAGAGGTTACTTACAGCGAGGTTTTCAATATGATTCGAGGCTGGTCAACCGTGGGAAGACTGATGGACGTGCGAATGGAAATTCCGGCAGGTCTTCTACCATCCTGGGTGAGGTGCTGAAAATGTCATCCCAAGGCAAGAAGGGCAAGACAGGACTAATATTCTTCCCGGCCTTTGATTGGGCCATCTCTCCCACTCACCCGGAGCGTGAAGAGAGGCTGCTCTACACCCGAGACCAGATCTTCGAGGAGGGGCTGATGGACCTGCCTCAAATCGAGGAGTATAAGCCTCGCCTGGCAGAGAAGAAGGACGTAGCCCGCGCTCATTTCTGCGTTCCGGATGTGGAAAGCCAGGTAACAGAGGCGCACCTCATCGCAGCCGGCAGTACCCTTACTCTGTCTGACGCCCTGGAGAAGGGAGAGATCAGGAACGGCTTTGCGCTGGTCAGGCCCCCGGGCCACCACAGCATGCGAGTGGTGCATGGCAATCGCGGCTTTTGCAATATCAACAACATGGCAATCATGGTCGAGTACTTGAGAACGAAGTACGGCCACAAGAGGATCGCCGTCATAGATACCGATGTGCACCACGGCGACGGAACCCAGGAGATATTCTGGCATGACCCAGATGTGCTCTGCCTATCCTTCCACCAGGACGGGCATACACTTTATCCCGGATCGGGATTTGTCAATGAGATGGGCGGACCGCAAGCACTGGCCCGCACCCTTAACGTTCCCCTTCCACCAGGCACCACTGACGAGGGCATTCACTACGTCCTGGATAATCTCATTTTGCCCATCCTCGATGATTTTAAGCCTGATTTGATCCTGAATTCGGCAGGCCAGGACAATCACTACACGGACCCGCTGGCCAATATGCGCTTCTCAGCCAACGGCTATGCCCGGCTCAACGAAAAGCTCGCTCCGGACCTCTGTGTCTTGGAGGGTGGCTACGCAGTGGAGACGGCCCTGCCCTACGTGAACACGGGCATAATCCAGGCCATGGCAGGCCTAGATTACTCTCACGTCAGGGAGCCGGACTTTGTTCCCGGTCGCTTCGTGCAGTCGCCGGCAATGGTGAAGGAGATCGAGCACACAGTCTCCCAGGTGCAAAAAATCTGGGATCAGAGAGAAGAACTGGTAGAAGACGCGCTGGCGTCCTTAGGCGATTTCTATCGACGCAAAAGACGCATCTTTTACGATACGGACATGATCAACGAGAACCAGGAAGAGATAGTTCGCCTCTGCCCTGACTGCGCAGGATACATGACAATCACCACCTCAGCCCAGCGCGGCTACGGCATCTTGAACAGTGCATTTTGCGTCTCCATTCCCCGCGGCGCCTGCTCCTCTTGCCGGGAAGACGCCAAAGAGGAGTACGCAGAGCATCTGGACGATAAGAGGATCGGTTATGTCTTGATGCAGGACAAGGACAAAGACAAGTTCAAGTTCTACAACAACATGACCCGGACGGAGAAGGGATACTGAGTCGCCAGTGAGGCATAGCGGCGCAAGAAGCATCCTAATGGCTTCTTGCGCCAATTTTATGAAAAGCTTCTATTTCACTGCCATTATTCATAATGCTCCGTTCGATTGATGACAACGGTATCGGATATCCGATTGAATAAACGCTGCCTTCTCTGGCTAAGAGCAAACCAGCCGATAAGACAGTCGATGGGAAGCAGAAATGCCTTACCAAATGACTCCAATGCTGCGTCTCTAAATCGGATGTTTTCGCCAAGTGGGCCTGTTACAACAATGTTTAGGAGCATCTTTCCCAGCGACTGACCTCTATAACCCTCCAGTGCAGTCCAATAAATGAATAATATTGCTGCAAGCAGAAGGACTCCACTAATGCCTAACGCATCCATTTTTAAAACGATCGTAACTCTATACCAGAGGATGCCCATGAGAAGAACATCGATCAACCAGGCCCAAAAGCGATCGTTCCAGCTTGAGAACACAATTACCTCATCCATAAAGACCCCTTCGAGATTGACTAGCTCCTGATGATTAGCAGGCCTTCTTCTGTTTCTTTCGATATAAGTATCCACCAGCTACTATTATGATGATGAGGACAATTCCTGCAGGCAGAAGCAGTGATGCCGGGGCGGCCTTGACCACGACTGGTATCTTCATGCTCTCTGAGATGACGCTGTCACCATTCAGATCGGTATACTTGATCTCGCTGTTGATCCCATATTCCTTGGGCGTGGCATCTGAGTCCACATCCAGCCTGAAGACCACGGTTTTCTCCTCACCTGGCTGCAATGTGCCTATGAAGGCCTGATCGTCTGTGGATGAGAAGGGCTTGAAGATGGACAGCCTTGCCACTGCATCCTTGATTGGGTCCTCACCGATATTCTTGTAGGTGGCAGAAATTGGCGCCTTCTTGATTCCGGCAGATAGTTCTCCTGAGTTGTTCAATATCTCAAAGTCTGCCTGCCTCTTGACAATTACAGTGATGCGCAGCGTCTGGTTGGCCTTCTGGTAGATGTAGGATTCCCGGAAATTCGCCAAAGAGGGAGTGCTGCCGCTGGTGACAAGTTGGGAGGCGTAGACTCGAACATTATCCTGATAATCGTAAGAGATATTCAGATTGAGCGGATATGTTCCGGCAGGAGCATGCTCTCCAATCTTCAGTGTGAATTTCAAAGGTGATTGGGTCTTGTCTCCTGATTTGAGGGACGATACAACCTGGTTTCCGGACTTTATGTCGATTTGCCGGCTCTTTGAGAAGAGGCTGGCGCTGATACCCAAAGCAGTAGGCTTCTTATACTCCTCTTGCAGCTCGGCTGCTGCCAGGGCGAACTCCTTAGGGTTTTGAGGTGTCTGATCCTCCTTGAAGCCGAGGATCCTTCCGTAGTTGGTCAGATCCAAATACAGTGCAACGGTATCTCCCCTCTCGAACTCATTTGTACCGGAAATGCTAGCTGAGAGATCAGGACCGCCGTACATTGTATAGTAATTGTCTCCTCCCAGCTCATAGGGTATGTAGGTGTTCTGGGCCTGGCCCGTAGCCATAAGTGTCAACAAGATGGCCGTGGTTATGGCAGACTTAATATCCATTGATTTTTCTCCCTGATTTATTGTTGATTAGCTCAATTGCAGTCTTGAGTTCATGTTTAGCGTTCTCCAGCACCTCACGCTTGATCTCCATTCTAATCATCAGAACAACAAAGACCGTGAAGGTGGTGGCCAGTGCAAAGATGACCGCCATCACAGTCACTAATCCGAAGTTGCTGGTGATATTGAAGGGCGATGTGATCAGCGCTGCAAAGCCGAAGGTAACAGTCAATCCCGATGCCACTAGAGCAGAACCGATGCGGTTGGCAGTGATCTTCAGCGCCTCAAAAGGATCGCCTACGTTGTTCAGCTCCTCATAGAAGCGCTCCATCATCAAAATAGCGTACTCGGATCCTATGCCCAGCACCAGGGCTCCCAGGGTGGCAGTCAGCGGTGTATACTTCATTCCCCCGAGATACATGACTCCGCCCATCCAGCCGATCACCACCAACATGGGCAGCACCGGCAGAAGGGCCTTGATAAGATCTCTATATATTATTAATAGCAGGATGAATATCAGGACCAGGCCCAGAAGCGACATTTCTACTCTCCCCGTGGTCAGGGCGCCGATAGTCGTCGTCCTCACCATGGTGTCACCAGTCATCTTGACAGATATCCCGGGCGGCGGAGTCATCCAGGCCAGATCTCTCTCAAACTCCTTGGTGAGCCGATCAAAGTTCTCGAGCCCCAAATTAGATGCCGTCTGTCCAAGATTTACATCGATCATGGCTGCGTTATGGCCGCTGATGTATTTGTCCTGAATTACTTTGGGCAAGCTGCCGATTATGGCTCGAACTTCGGTCCTATCATTGGGAATTGTTCCGTTGCCGGCCTGTTTTATATAAGTGACAATGCTGGTAGCGCCGTAAACCTGATCTCTGGATTTCTGCAAGTAATCGCTGAAGCCATCTATCCATTGCAGATTCTGCGGATCTGTGATATCAGCTCCCTGAACTATGAACTGGATGGAGTCTGTGCCGCCGTAAATATTGCTCATGTGCTTGAAATCAACCAGCGGCGGAAGATCCTGAGGGATATAGTTCTTCGTGTCCGTCTCCACTGGTACAAGGCTGTCCAGATAATTTCCGGCCATGGCGAGTATAAGGGCTACAACCAGGACAGCTTTCCACTTATGAATGCAAAAGTCTGCAGTCTTCTCCACATAAGACCCAATATCCGACCCGCTATCTGATCCGCTCTCCAACTGACTTATTGCTTTTCTTCTTCGGGACCCTGTTCTCTTCTCGCCCAGCCACAGGGCTGTGACTCCCACAAACAGGGATGACAAATAGCACATGAAGAGGCCGATGATGCACAGCTTTCCAAAATCGCGGATCATGGGGACGGATGAGTTGAGGAGGGCCACAAATCCTGCAACCGTTACGATCAATGCAACCATTACCGGAATTGCTACGTGATTGACGGTATTGATGGCCGCCCTGACTGGCGACTCTCCCTTAGAAAACTCTTCATCGATCCGGTTGTGAAACTGAATGGCATAATCGATGCCGATTCCGATAAGGAGAGGGAACGCAGAAAAGGATACCATGGTCATGGGAATATGAAATACTCCCATGGCCCCGAAGGTCCAGATAATCCCTAGGAAAACGATCGGTATGGGCAGAAGCGGCCACTTGACATGCCGAAAGACCAGCAGCAGAGCTACAACCATCAGAAGTCCAGCCAAGAGCATGATCTGCCCCTGGCTCTTGTTCATCTCATCCATGATAGATTTCATAAGCGCCGGTGTGCCGGTAACGGTTACGCCTAGGCCAGGCGGGAAGTCCGCCAAAGTGACAGCTTCTCTTACCTCCCTTAATATCTCGGCTCTTTGATCATCCGTAATGTAGACTGGGTCTACAATGGACATCATAGTATGTTTCTGGTCAGGCAACAGGGCCCGCACCTGAGGACCGCCATTGGCCAGTATCTCGTCAATTCTTTCTTGGGATGGAATCTGCCGAATTCCATTCTCTCTTGCCTCGGCATCGGCAACGATATCGGCAATGCTGCCAACCGATGTCACTCTTGGAACATCCTTCACAAAATCAGAGAACCGAAGTTCAGCCTTCAGCGCATCTCTGCTCGTCACATGATCGCCCTCGATCAATACTGCTATGGACTCCGTGCCGAAATTTTCCTTGTAGAGGTGATCGTAAATCTGATAAAGCGGAGATTCTTTTCCGACCATGCTCTCGGTATTCATGCCCTGAGTTACGATCGATTGAGCGAAATGGAAGGAGACTAAGGTTAGAATCAGCGCTACAGCAATTATTATTGCAGGATTTTTGGTGATCCACACGCCAAGTCGTTCCATGCCAATCATACCAATAAAACCTTCTATTCGGATTTTGTCGAACGAACCGAATAATCGCAAAATACTTAAACGTTGTGATCGATTGGAATAATGTGAACGATGAAGAAAAGCTGGCGCTAAAGAAGCCCATCATCGATGCTTGCATCAAATCCGCCCAAAAAAATGGATGGAGCGATGCGATGGGGATACTCAGGGGCACCCTTTTCCTGGAAAGCGAACCCGTGTCTCTCGATGCACTGGCCGAGAGGACCGGCTACAGCAAAACGACAGTGCGCTCCAATATGAGCTATCTTGAAAACCTGGGCATGGCGCGACGCGTGGTAGGTCAGACTGGCAAGCCTCACCGCTATAAACAGCATCGTTATGCACTGGAGACGGAAACGGAAGCAATGAGGCCGGTGGTTCTGTCTGCGGCAAAAGTGGAGGTCCAATCGGTTTTGCAGGCGCTCAATCAGATTGAAATAAATCTGGAGGGCCATAGAGAGGAGGCAGAAGAAATGAGCGCCATCGTGCTAAAGACAAGGCAATTTTATGAGGAAATGGATAGAATTTTGCGCCTCATGGACCGGTACACTCTGAAAGAGCTGATTGAGATTTTAGAGCGAAATAAGAAATGAATGGCTAACGCAAATAGAATGAACAACCGCGCTAAAGAGCTAGATGCGGCAGCTAAGGAGATAAATCTTGAATCCTTGCAGGCGGCCAAAGCTGCCATCGATATCAACTGCCAGGAATATCTGCGCTGGGCTCTGCTCTTCTCCAGCCGTCTGGAGACTATAAAGCCTGAGGAGCTGCACAAGTTCGCCCGAGCCCTGGCGCTCACCATGATCGGCCACCTGCCCACCCGGCCTGCTACCTGTCCCTTTTGCATCCAGTACGGACATGATAAGATCTGTAAAGGGTGCGGGTATGGGGCAACGCACGGACGCTGCGATGCCGACGATTCGGCGTTCAGCCTCTTCATAGAGGCCTTCCAGGAGCTGGGAAGGGTCATCTACCAGGATACGACGGCAAGCAAATCAGCATGCTTTCCAGGCGAGACAAAGAGACTGCTATTTGCACTCCTGCAAGCTTCTAAAGAACTGGCATTAGAGATGCAAGGAAATCTTCCCTCATTCTCAACCTTGCAGCTCATGAGGCAAAAACAAATTTACATAGATCGCATGATTTTGCTGCTACCGTTAAGCTTCTTCTCAGAAGATGCGAGAAAACAGTGCCGTATTTTGCAGCATCGTTTGGAAGGATACTGGTAAGGATTGCAAAAAAGTGAAGAGGGAATAGTCAAAAAAGGAGGAAGATGGGGGCAATCTATCTTATTGTCCCCATTGGTCGCTCCTCATGCTGCCTTTTTCAGATAGGCTCCCACCTCCTCAGATTCGGTAGCTTCAAAGCTCAGGTTGGTTACGGACTCATAGCCTGCTTTGGCTAGGCTCAATTCCCATGACCCGGGTGTCCCGCTGATGACCGCAGCCCCGTCAGCATCCGTTATAGCGCTTATTTCGCCACCGGCGGCATCGCGGCCAGCAATCTGGACACCGGAAAGCTCCGTTCCATTCAAGCTTCCCTCATAAACGTAGACGGTCAGAGTGATTGGCTGCGAAGATACCGTCTTCTCCAGATAAGCTGCAACTTCCTCGGTCTGCAGAGCATCATAAGATAGCTCTAGAGGCTGGTAATTTGATTTCTCAAAGTCCAACTGCCAGGTTCCAGGACTGCCTTTAATAACGGCAATGCCGCCGGCATCGGTTGTGGATATTAGCGAATTTCCATCTGCATCCTGGCCCGCAATTCGGACATCGGATAGCATAGTTCCGTTGAGATTGCCCTCGTGAACATAAATGCTTAGGGCGATCTCACCCTGAGCCGACGCGGCTTGCGCTGCACAGCAGCCCATTAAGAGAAATGTCACCAGCAAGCGAAGCGATTTCATATCAATCCACCTTTATCTCCCATGGTTCATAATCGACTTCATGGGCGGCATTTCAGGGAGATTATTGTGAATTAGATGCATTAGATTCTCTTTATGCCTCATTTCATGCTTCTCTTCCATGAGGGATTTCCTATGATGCGTCTTCTGGTAATCATGGCCCATAATCGAGCGGGGCGGAGCATGTTCATCTGGACCCTTGAAGCCGAAATTGGTGCCGCCATGCACCCCATTCTCCTGTCCAAAATTCGACCAGGGGGCCGGTTCGTCATGCGGTGCATCCTTCGGGCCAAATTCATTCCTTTGTCCATCAGGTGCATCTGAGGGAGGCTTGATTGGATTCGTGGCAAGAACCTTCTGCAGGCGTGTATTGCAGCCATTGAATCTTGGCACAACAGGTGCCTGGCCTTGCCCGATGCCGCCATCTTGACCGAAAGGCGCGCCATTTGGACCGGACATCATTAAACTATCCTGTGCTGGCCCCATGTTGCTTCCCGGATTGCCGTTCCTTCCATCTCTCTCGCCGCCTTGCGAAAAGGCCGGTGTGATGAGAATGCACATGGCAATCATTCCCAAAATACATTTTGCTTTAGTTTTCATTTTTCCACCACTCTCCTAAGATATGCCCCCTTTTGGAAGCGCATATCACCATCACTGCTGCCATTGAACGATATATTAAATTATAACAGAACGAACGAAAAATTGTAGTATATTCGATTCAATCTAAAATGGAACGTTTAAGAACCACTAAACTGCATTCAGAACCATATTCGAACAAATCTAGAGCGAGTATAGATGGTCCATAGGCCAGCCGCAATGAGGCAAAAGGTTAATCCCAATGGCCCATTATTTAGACATTTCAATGAGAGCATGTCCCGGCTCGGATATCAGAAGATGCGCCCTGGTCATTGCCACTTTGACTTCCTTCCTGCCGCCCTTCATGGCCTCTTCCATTAACATTGCTCTCCCTGCCATTGGAGAAGAGTTCTCAATGGATGCGATCCTTTTAGGTTGGATTGCCACCAGCTACCTGCTTTCAGCCGCCGTCTTCATGGTGCCCTTTGGAAAATTGGCTGATATCTACGGCATGAAGAAAGTCTTTTTCATAGGCCTTTTCATATTCACGGCATCATCCCTGGTTGCCTTCTTTGCTCCGTCTTCCACGATCCTTATCTGCTCAAGGGTACTGCAGGGCTTTGGCAGCGCTATGATCTTCGGCACGGGAACTGCTATTCTCGTAAGCGTATTCCCCTTGCAGGAGCGGGGCCGGATTTTAGGAATCAATGCTGCTTCCGTCTACCTGGGACTATCATTGGGACCTTTTCTGGGGGGACTTCTCACCGAATATTTTGGCTGGCGAAGCCTCTTTCTCATCAACGTTCCCCTGGGACTGATTCCGCTGGCGCTGGGACTGTGGAAACTTAAAGGCGAGTGGGCTGGAGCCAGGGAAGACAGCTTTGATATGATCGGATCGGCAATCTACAGCTTGATGCTCGTGGCCGTTATGTTCGGCTTCTCACTTCTTCCCGAGTGGGAAGGGGCAGCGTTGGTGCTGGCGGGAATAGTGATATTTTTCCTGTTCATCCGCTGGGAATCGGGTGTATCCTGTCCCGTGCTGGATGTGAGGCTCATTAAAGAGAATCGAGTCTATGCTTACTCCAATCTGGCAGCCCTCATCAGCTATAGCGCCACCTTTGCCATAACCTTCCTGCTCAGCCTCTATCTGCAGTACATCAAAGGACTGGCGCCCGATCAAGCCGGGCTGATCATGCTGGCCCAGCCCGCGGTGATGGCAATATTCTCCCCGTTTACAGGAAAGCTCTCAGACAGAATGGAGCCGCGCCTCGTGGCTACCTGCGGAATGGCGCTCACATTTGTGGCCATCTTAGCATTTGTGTCACTAAACGGTGAGACAAGCCTGTATTTCATTGTAATCTGTCTCATCATTCTAGGCTTCGGGCTGGCATTATTCACCTCGCCCAACACTAATGCAATTATGTCCTCTGTTGAACCGCGCCACTACGGCGTAGGATCGGCAACTCTGGGAACCATGCGACTGGTGGGGCAGGTTGCCAGCATGAGCTTTGTCATGATGGTCTTCTCGCTGTATCTGGGGAAGGTGGAAATCCAGCCCCAGTACTATCCGCAGTTCCTCTTAAGTGTGAAGGTGGCTTTTGCCGTCTTCTCAGCTTTATGCATCCTGGGGATTTATGCTTCTCTGGCCAGGGGCAAACTGAGAAAAGGAGAACATGGATGATGAGAAAATAGGCAAGTGTCAAATGCAATAGTAATGTACGAAAGCAGCGAACCAGTGGCGGAGCACCCACGCAGCAAGATGCAGCCTTATTGCGTTTAAAAAAGCTATCAGAAGCATATCTTTTTTATAGCAAGACCGGTGTTTCAACTGGCCTAATGGAGGAGGCACTCATTCTTCATAGCCGCATTATAAAATGAAGATCAGAGTATTCCTGGGGCTATTTGCGTCGCTACTAAAGATCTTGGCAGTATTGCTGCTGGTCCCAGGAGCTGTGGCAGCGTATTATGCCGAGACCGGAGGCGTTATCGCTTTTGCCGTAACCTCTCTTCTGACCCTCGCCTCAGGAATAATCTTGGGAAGACTATCTGTAAAGGAGGAGCCGGGCCTCAAAGAGGGCTTTGCTCTCGTCTCTTTGGGATGGCTGGGTGCCGCCTTTTTCGGGTCTCTGCCTTACGTCTTCCTGGGAACCAGCCTCATCGACGGCCTCTTCGAATCCATGTCAGCCTTTACCACCACCGGCTCCTCAATACTCACGCAGTCGAATGCAGAAGGCTACTGGATTATCAACAGAGCTCTGGCCGACAGCAGCCTGGCGCACAACCTGGAGCTTGGCGTAAAGAGCCTGGTGGCCAACAGCACATTACTGCAGATCAGCAGCAGTCCGGACAAGACCTATATGGGACTGCTATTTTGGAGGTCTTTTGCCCAGTGGCTGGGCGGAATGGGCATAATACTATTATTCGTGGCCATACTGCCGCGTTTGGGCGTGGCTGGACGACAGCTCTACCGGGCAGAGGTACCCGGCCCAGACAAGGATGCTCTGACACCGCGCATTAAGCAGACGGCCCAACTTCTCTGGGTGGTTTATATCTTCATGACAGCCCTGGAGGTTGTGCTTCTTTGCCTGGCGAGAATGCCGCTTTTTGACTCGTTATGCAATACATTTGCTTCCATGGCTACGGGTGGCTTCTCTCCTCAGGCCCTCAGCATAGCCTCGTATAAGAGCTGGATGATCGATGCCATCATCACACTCTTCATGTTCTTGGCAGGGGCCAACTTCGCCCTGTATTACCGAATGTTAAACACCGATCGGAAAGCTTTATTTAAGGATGCGGAGTTTCGGTTTTATGGCCTGATAGTCCTGACAGCAACAGTAATTATCTTTCTCTGGGGCGGCCTACAGGGCGACATTCTTCGCAAAATCCAACTGGCAGCCTTTCAAGTGGTCTCCATCATGACCACCACCGGATTTGCAACGACCGACTTTGACCAGTGGACGGCTGCCGCCAAGTACACTCTTCTCTTGCTCATGATCATAGGTGCCT
>JBFYLJ010000190.1:0-16960 GCA_041305465.1 Methanothrix sp. | reverse complement strand
GGAGAATTTTGACATCCTGGAACATGCATCATGCCAAGCCCTATATTTTGGATAAGAAAAAACCGGATGATTCCGAAGCAATTTTAAAAAAGACTTGATTCTCCAAGAGGGCGACTTATTGAGATTTATCGATGAATCATCTCAAAATAATAAATCAAACACACAGCGACTATGGTCTTTCATGAAACTCAAACGGAAAAAGAATACTGCTCATCTCAAAGCGAACACCATAGGCTGTTTTATGTTGAATGGTGTCGATACGATAGCGTTTCCGATGAAGATAACTGCTCTTTCTTATTTCCGATTTGGCCGATAAAAAGTTCAGGCCATCGCCTGTGTTATATCATGATATGAAAGAAGGTGAACCGGGTCTTATCTCCGGCCCTTGCCATCTGATTTTCCCTGAAGGCGGCGACTGGCGGGCGCTCGGGCCCCGGGGAAGGGGACCCAGCGAAGATGCATGGGCCTGGTATCAAGGCAGGAAGGTAGCGATGCAAGCACCCTGCTGGGTCTTGCGGCTGCTCGTCCCTACGCTCCCTCGGGATTTCTGGCGGCATCCGCTACTGCAGCCGGATGTCATGCGCTTGCGAAGGTTCTGCCCCCCCCGAAGGCTCGTAAATGGATCTATGTAGTTCAAATGCTTTGGTGGCGGTTCAACCATCTCGCAATCATTCACAAGGAGTAGATTCCTGCTCCCAACCACCAGGTATCATCCACCTTCGTGACATAGCTAAGCTTGAATCCTGGCGTCATGTTTCTTGCTGGATCTGGATAGATATAGTAAGTGAATCCGCCTCCGCTTTTGGCCAGAGCTATCATATCTCGATTGAGTTTAACGCCATTAGGATCCTCAATATCAATCCTGTTCTTGCCAATTAGGTCTGGCTGAGTAGGAAGCACCAGGGCGTTACCAGCGAAGTCAAAGGCGAACACATAAAGACTTTCCTTGAAGAACGTACCATTCTTGTCATTGAATGCCTTCAATGCCTTATCTTTCCCATTATCTTTGCAATATTTGACAGCGCCCTCGACGAAATTTATGAGATTATTCCTAGACTCCAGACTGAAGTTTGCAGACATGTTGGACAGATAGATTCCAGAGGCCAGCCACCAGGTATCATCCACCTTTTCGACGTAAGTCAACTTCAGCTCCTGCTTATTATTATGAGCAGGATTGGCAAAAACGTAATAGGCATACCCGTTACCTCTCTTTGCTACAGAAACCAGGTTCTTTTTATATTCAATTCCATTGGCATCCTTCAGATCCAGAAGGCTCTTGCCGACAAAATCCGGTCGGTGAGGGTTGGCAAGTCCGACGGCATTGAAATCTTCGGCAAAGATATAGCGCTCACCCTTAATGAACTCTGCCGACTTGTTATTATTAAACTCTTTAATGGCGGTCTCCTTTCCATTAGCTTTGGCATAGGCGACAGCATTATCCACAAATGCGATAAGGTCTGCATGAGATATGTCTGTAGATGCCGCCGATACACTCGCAATTGAGTTGTTATTCCCTGGAGCGGCCTTGGCACAGATGCCGGGAGAAATCACTACTCCCAGGAAAAATAGAATTACAAAGATGTTAAGCAATTTCATAAATGTAATGCTTATCAATTAGATATAAATTTTATGATACCAACCAATGCTTTGACGCGACCCCAGGTTGACGTGGATTTGATCCTAAAATGATTATAGTGATATATTTATAAAAACTTTGGCCTAAATATCGAATCAGGAACAGATGAAGGTAAAAAGATTCACTCAGCCAGCCAGAAGAGTACCATCCCGGAAATTACTGTTCCTCCGAGCGATCTTGTCTTGAGGGCGATGAGAAACGTGGGAATTGCCGCCAGCGATTTGGCCTGCAAGAGATCCAGATGGCGCGGGCTGCCGGAAAGAAATATCTCCGAGAATACAAGGGCGCTCAGAATAGCCACGGGGATCATGTCCAGCCACTCGATGAACCACCTGGGGAGATTTCTTTGGGCCAAAAAGAATAGAGGAAGATAGCGCGGAATATAGGTAACCAGCCCCATGCCGACTATCAACAGGACATATTCCGTCTTAAGCATGCAATCCTCTCTTTCTTTGAGCATACCTCTTGAGCCCAAATCCTGCGGTTGCGCCTAAGAGCGAAGCCATGATAACAAAGCCGTTTCCGGGAACGATAAGTGAGATGACGACGGCCGCGGCTCCGGATATGATGGCCGTCAAGAAATAAATCCGCCCTCTGAGCTGAAAGGTCAGCAGGCAAAGGAACATGGCGCTCAGTGCGTAGTCAATTCCATAGCTGCCTGCGAGAATAAACTGCCCGGTATAGCCGCCGAGAATTGTGCTCCCGATCCAGGCGAAATTGGATAATTGGTTGACCATCAGAGCTTGGTAGCGATGCCATCCTCCTGCTCTAAATTTGACCAGATTCACTGCGAAGCTCTCGTCAGTGACGCCGTAAGCGAAGACTGATAGAAATCTTCTGCTCTCCCCGTGCAAATAGACTGCCAGGGACGAGCTCATAAGCAGGTGCCTCAGATTGACAACGAATGTCGTCAGAATAATGGATAAGGGCAGAGCGCCGCTGCTCAGCATGGCCACGGCAATGAACTGAGAGCTTCCGGCATACACCAATATCGACATGAGGGCGATATCGAGTAAATCCAACCCAGCCTTCTGGGCCAGGACGCCGAAGGCAAAGCCGAGAGGAAGGTAGCCTACGCATATGGGCCATGCGGCTTTTATGCTCTGCAGGGCAAAGCCGAATTGATTCACAAAGATCCTCTTTCTCTTGATGAGATATCCTTTTCGTCCCCCGATTGCTCGGGCCGCGGGGCATGGGACCAAGCGAAGATGCAGTGGCCATGGGTCAAGCCGAGCGGTGCGATGCAAAGCGCCCTGTGGGATCTCGCAGCGTATCGTTCCTGCGCCCACTCAGTATTACGGGCGCATCGGCGAGCGCCGCTCGGTAGCTGGCTCTCGCGGAGGAGGTTGTGCTCTCGGAGGCTTGGTATCTATGAGACCACCAGCATTTTATAGTCAAAAATTGCTTCCTTTGTCTACGAGCTTTACCGGCTGACTTAAGAAGAGATCCAGATTGGGGTGGAGGCATGGATCCGGCCGGCTTTCTAGTCGATTCATGCACAGAGCGTTGTTGCAAAATACATATAGCAGCAAGATCAGGTTATCATGTCTCCGTTGGCACTCTGGCTCTATGCAGTCCTTATCATTGGATCGGGCATAGCCGCAGACGTACCTTTCGTCTTTGATGAGGCCGTATCAAGCGTGGCTGGCTATACATCCGCCCAGCTTGAGCAGGCCCAGATCTCATCTCCTTACCTTGTAGGTGTTCCAACGGTAACCCTGGTTGCAGACAACGATGTTTTGAATTTCCCCATAACAGGTGGCGGCAACATTCCTGTGGGTACAATAGAGAAGAACGTAAGTGATCTTAAGAAAGCATTAGATGCCGCAGTGGAACCAGATAATCCACGTGTCCGTGAAGAAGCCCTTGTGCTCGCGCTCAAGTATCCTGGAGAGAAAACTATCGATCAGGTCTGCTCGATCTACAGCTATCTGAAAAATGGCGATGAGTCAAAGAAAGGCTGGGGCTATGTGTCCGATCCAAGGGGTTTAGATTATTTCAATTATGCTAATGCATCTTTGAAAGCAGGTGACAGGGCAAAATGCGTAGGTGGTGGTGACTGTGATGATTTTGCCATCCTCATGGCTGCCTTGGTAGAGTCCGTGGGTGGAACTACGAGAATCATTCTCGCCCGCAATAATACAACAGGTGGCCATGCCTATACGGAGGTCCACTTAGGCCAGCTTAATATCCAAAAAAGCCAGGTCGAAGCCATCATCGATTGGCTGAAAGAGAAATTTGATACGGATAAGATCTACACACATATTGATACTGACACCAAAGATGTCTGGCTGAACCTTGATTGGGGAGCAGATGAAAGAGGCAATTTTCATCCAGGGGGGCCTCTCTATCAGGGAGATAAGCACATAGTTGTTTGCATAAGAGATGCCTATGATAAAACGCCACTGAAATTATCTGAACCTTCTCAAGAAACTGCTCAAATTAACCAATCATGTTCTGAAAAACAGACGGTTACGCTATCTTGCGCAATGGTCCAAAAATGGGAGAGGACCTTCGGAGGGGCTGGCACCGATAATGCCAATTCTGTTCGGCAGACGAGCGATGGTGGCTATATTATCACTGGGTATACTGATTCTTATGGCTCAGGCAGCACAGATGCCTGGCTGATAAAAACCGATTCCACCGGAAAAGAGAAATGGAATAGGACTTTTGGAAGATCGGGTTACAATTATGGGTATTCTGTCCTTCAGGCAAATGATGGCGGCTACATCATTACAGGATCTATAGGCGCATTATTAAGTAGTAATGTCTGGCTGATCAAGACCGACGTATCAGGCAACAAACTCTGGGACAAAACCTTCGGAGGATCAAAGTCGGATGGTGGCAGCGGGGGCAGATCGGTCCAACAGACTAGCGACGGCGGGTACATAATCGCTGGCAATACCTATTCTTATGGTGCTGGCGGTTCCGATGCCTGGCTGATAAAAACCGATCTTAATGGCAACAAATTGTGGGACCGCACATTTGGTGGGTCAAATAGTGATGCTGCAAATTCTGTCCAGCAGACTAGCGACGGCGGGTACATAATCGCTGGCAATACCTATTCTTATGGTGCTGGCGGTTCCGATGCCTGGCTAATAAAAACCGATCTTAATGGCAACAAATTGTGGGACCGCACATTTGGCGGGTCAAATAGTGGTGCGGCAAATTCTGTCCAGCAAACTAGCGACGGAGGTTACATTATCGTCGGTGCTAACAATAATAATGCATGGCTGATAAAGACTGATTCCTCCGGGAAAAATGAGTGGGACAAGACTTTTGGAGGACCCGGCAATGATGATGCAAATTCTGTCCTGCAAGCAAATGATGGTAGCTATATCATTATTGGAAGCACGAGATCTTTTGGTGCAGGTGAAGATGATATCTGGCTGATCAAGACCGATGCCTTCGGAAACAGTCTATGGGATAAGACTTTTGGTGGATCGAATTATGATCAGGGGGGCTCAATCCAGCCGACAAACGATGGAGGCTATATCATTGTAGGTGGAACAATACCCGTTGGTGCAGAGGACTTTGATTCATGCTTGATCAAAACCGATGCTAATGGAGAATCTCGGTTGAAATAAGTGCTATCTACAATCGCACAAACTACTTATAGTTACAAATTTGTTTTCAAAATGTGACAGAATGGAGATTGATTAACGGAAGGCTTTTTATCGCTTTCATAGTGTTGACTGTGTTGTATATGCCCACTATAGGACAGGTTATGGCTGTTGAATCGATTACCGACACAACTAAAGCAACACCCATAATGTTAATGTCTACAGGACATAAGATTCCTTGTGCATGCGGCATCAGTGCAGAAGATGCACGTGGAGTAATGCTACAAAAAGAAATAAATGACATTCGGACGATTAGTACCGATGAAGCGATTACAGATAAAATAAACCAGGGTGAGATATACCTACCCGTCTACCGAGTTGACCAAATAAGTGGGATATGCGAAGAGTATGGAATGGGCGCTCAAGATTCACAAGATTACTCAACATTTGTAATGATCGATTCTAAAATAGCTCTTGTTATCTTTAATCTGGCCACTGGAAAATTACAAATTATTAAAGAATACAGTACTAGTTCAGGCTAAAAAGTGAAATCCGGCATCAAGCAATCGTCGAAGATTCATTCCAATAGAGTAATGGATCAGGCAGTTAGACCAAAGCCAGATTTTGGCTGATTTGGTGGGTTTGTATACTGCGAAGGGCGCAAAGAGCCTTTTATATCTTCTCGTGCCCAAAATGCCTCTCATGCGTAAGGAGTTTCGTAGCCTCATCTCGCTGGAAGAAGCCCAATCGATAGTCCAAAGCCGCCTTCCCCTGACTAGCGTGGAGACAGTCCCGCTGGAAAAAACCAGAGGCCGCATCCTGGCCGAGAAGGTTGTCTCCTCTCTGGATGTGCCGGGCTTCGCCCGCGCCTCCATGGACGGCTTTGCCGTGCAGTCTGAGGACACCCTGGCTGCCAGGGAGGACCGGCCCGTCAGCCTGCGCCTGGCTGGCAGCGTGCCCATGGGTGCACTCCCATGCGTGCGCGTAGCCCAGGGCGAGGCTGCGGAGGTCTCCACCGGCTCCATGATGCCACCGGGCGCGAATGCGGTGGTCATGATTGAATACAGTCAGGCACAAGGTGATCAGGTCCTGATCAGAAGGCCTGTTTTCAGCAGCGAGAATGTGCAGGCTGCGGGAAGCGACATCTCTTTTGGCGAAGCAGTGCTCTTTCCCGGCACAAAGCTCGCCGCGCGCGAGATGGGGGTTCTGGCCGCCCTTGGCCGGACGGAGGTAGCAGTGCGCTGCCTCAAGGTGGGCGTGGCCTCAACCGGCAATGAACTGGTGGCGCCCGGCGGGCCTCTGGCCGCGGGCCAAATCTACGACATCAACACCTACACCATCGCTGCCGCAGCAGCCGACTGCGGCGCTCTCGCCATACCCTTCGGCATCCTTCCCGATGAGCGGAGCGCAATGGCGGCGATGCTACAAAAGATGGCCGAAGAGTGCGACATGATTCTGGTGAGCGGCAGCACCTCTGCTGGCGTCGGCGACATGATCTTTCAGGTAATAGACGAGATCGGTGAGCTGATATTTCATGGCGTGAACCTCAAGCCCGGCAAGCCCACCATCTTCGGCCTGATCAATGACAGGCCCTGCCTGGGTCTCCCCGGCTATCCCACCAGCGCGCTTACCGTCTTCTCCTGTCTTGCAGCTCCTGCCATTCGTGCCGCTTTAGGCCAAAGGCATACAGGGAAAAAAGTGGCAGGACGGCTGTCCGGGCCCCTGCGATTGGAGGGGCGCCGCCAGATGCTGGCTGTGGGCCTTTCAGGCGAACTGGTCTATCCTGTGGACAAGGGAAGCGGCTCCATCACCACTCTGGCCGGAGCTGATGGCATTATCGACATCCCTGCAGGAGTCGAGTATCTGGAGAAGGCCGAGATGGTAGAGGTGGAGCTGTTTAGTGAGATGGAGCCTGCCGATCTTGTGGTGGCAGGTGAAAACGCCCTTCTCCTGGAGCAGTTGGCAGAAAGGGTTCCATGGCGCATAATGCTCTTGAATAGCGGCTCGCTTCGAGCCAGGCTCTACCTGGAGGACGGCGTGGCTGATCTGGCCTGCATCTCTGGGCCGCAAGCGGCGCCGCCGGAAGGGATGTCGGAGATCGGGAGCTTCAAAAGAGAGCTGGGCCTGGTCTTCCGGGATGCGAGCGTTTTGTCGAACCTTGCCGACCAACGCATCGTGGGCTGGCACCGGGACTTTGCCATGCATGGCGCATTCGAGAAACACCTGTCGGCTCTGGGCTTGGTTCATCCCAGCTACGTGCGAGTTGCCAGGATGCATTCAGCAGTGGCTGCGGCAGTAGCCTCCGGTCGCGCGGATGTGGGATTTGCTGAAAAGCGGGCCGCCACGGATGCTGGCCTGGGCTTCCAGCTCCTGGGACACGACGAGATTAGGCTGCTGGCAAGGCCCGAGAATGTTGATAATGCCCGGCTCAAGTCCCTTGTTCTTGCTCTTGCTCAGGCGGGAGTGGTTTGAAGATTCTCATCCTTCTCTCATAGTAGCTAAGAGGATGTCTAATCTTGCGGCAGAGTTCGTCTTCGCCTGGACAGTTGCCGTAGGTCGCCATGGTGACACAGGCGGGAGGCTTGTAACGGGTCCCGGAGGCTCCTGCGATGTGTTCAACCTGGTAGCGTGTCCTCTCCTCATCAAAGTCCGGGCTGGTGTTGAAAAGAGATACAACCTCCTCCGGCGTCATATTGATCTGCAAGAGAAAGCTCACCAGAGCAAAGCGGGCACTGTGGGCCAGGTTGGTGCCTTTGGCCACATCGGCGAGCATCTTCTTGATGCAGGGCGGAAAGGCCCCTTCCTCCACTTTTCCCAGGTCCACCCTATCGCGAGCTCTAATAATGTCGAGCTGCTCTTTGAGCGGCCCCAGGTATTCCTGGAGAGAGGCGCAAGTCTTCTCGTCTATGGCTAAAGGTAGCCCCTTTTGGATCTTCTCTTGGGCAGCCTCTTGCATGATTCGTTTCAGCTCTTCCTCGGTAATGGTTAGATAGCCCTGCTGGAGATCACGGTTGGTCAGCTTCCATTTAGGGCTGTGCATGCGGTGCGCCGCCCGAATGTATTCGGAAAAATGAATCTTGTAGGGCCCCGGTCCCTGGGGATGAAGCCCCAGGTCGTCCGCGATGGCCTCCAGTCCTTCCTTCTCATCTTGCATCCTTTTATAGGCCAGCTTTGCCTCGGCCAGGGCATAGCGGCGCAGCAAGATGGAATCGTCAAGGCATGAGACCATGACTCTTGCCAGAGGATAAGAGAGAAGCTCAGTTAATTGCTCAACTTCTGTATTGGCTGCGCCTTCCGAGATAGTGCCACTGATAGCATCAGATACCCTTTGCGCGGCCCGTCCCCGTACCGTCTTAAAGGAGGTCTTGCCAAGAAGGCTTTCTAACGAATATCCTGCGTCTCTAACCTGGGCGGCGGCGGTTTCAGTAAAAGGGTAATCGGAGATCCTCATTCCTGTTCGATTCTGGGAGCCAGGAGGTAATTGATCTCCACATGCGGACCGAGCTTGAGGTGAATTCGCAGCGGGTAGTCTATGCCCATCTCCAGTGTGACCTCGCCCGCTTTGCTTATGGATTTGGACATGTCTTCAAGATAGTCCAGAGAGAAGAGGCTTCTGGCCTCGCCGGGCTTCATCCCCAGGAGCTCTGTGCTGGGAATCTTTAGCTTGAGTGAATCGATGTCTCCTTTGGCTTCCATATAAAAGCCTTCATCTGATACGCCCAGTATTACGTGATCGCTGACCTTTTCTGCAGCTTTTACGGCCCGGCGCAACTCCACTCCGGGAAGCGTCACATGGGCCGGCAGATCCAGCTCGGGTATGCGCGGCTCTTTGCGGATGGCGCTGGGATCGATCAGGCTTAAGGTGTAAGAGAGAGAACCCACTCCAATCTTCAGCTTGTGGCTCTCTTCTTCCAGCTCCAGTTGAACATTTTCGCCCTTATCGGCCATACTCAGAACATCACTGAGCCGAACTAAATCTATGCCGATTTCACAAGCATCGGCTTTGAAGTATTCGAAGGCCTGATTGCCAATCTGAAGCGATACCATAGCCACGTTTGCAGGGTCCACAGCCTTCAATTCCAGGCCGTTCTCCGATATGGAGAACTTGACCTCATCCACCAGAGAAGAGACTGAATCGATTGCATCGCGCAGAGCTTCTGCGTTGATTACTGCCTTGAACATTCCTAGAGCCTCATCCCTCAGAACCGTTTTATATTTAATATAGTTGATGCCTAGTCATACTCTCGCCAGGTTCTGTTGCATTTGGTACAGCGGAAGAACCTAACCTCGCTCTCATCAGCAGAACGAAGATGGCGAAGCCACCAGTATGCGATATTATTGCCGCATTCCGGACATCTGCAATTGGTGGTAGGCAGGCCCGACGACTCCTGCTCTAAGACTGGAACAATGCGATCCAGCTGCTTGGTCTTGCTGAGCATGGATTCGCCAGCGGTTTTCGGTATCTTGTGGCCGCACTTCCTGCAGACCATCATGCCATCTTTGGGCATCATCATGCTCTTACATTGGGGACAAAATTCCATCGACATAAAGTAAACCACTCGTCATATTAAAGTTTCCCGGCACACTTGGTGAAAATGAGGCACGATATGAGCACGGCGTTTAATGTGATATGTCTGGATCGCCCGGGAATGCTGCGCGACATCGCTGGAGCGGTGGCCAAGAGGGGCGGCAACATAGTCTACACTCAACAGTTTGTTGTAGAACGAGGCATGAACCGGGGCAAGGCATCGGTTTATATGGAGATCGACTGCCCGGCAGAGGATGTCTTGGGGATTGTGCAAGAACTGAAGGCCTTTGATTCCATCTTGGATGTCTCCATTCACAAGCCTTTCGAGAAGATATTCGGCTCTCGGGTGATCATCATCGGCGGCGGCGCCCAGGTGGCTCAGGTCGCGGTGGGAGCTGTGAGCGAGGCTGACCGACACAATTTGCGAGGAGAGCGCATCAGCGTGGATACCATTCCCCTGGTGGGTGAAGATGCGATTGCCGATGCAGTGAGCGCTGTGCGTCGGCTGCCGCGTGCCTCTATTCTGGTATTGGCGGGGGCCCTCATGGGCGGACGCATCACCAATGAGATGAAAAGGCTACAGGCAGAAGGTATACCGGTTATTGCTCTGAAGATGGCCGGCTCTGTTCCCGAACAGGCGGATCTGGTAGTAACTGATCCCATCCAAGCTGGCACCTTCGCAGTAATGCATGTAGCCAGCACAGCTGTCTTCGATATAAGTCGCGTGCGTGGCAGGGAGTTTTAGATCTTGAGGATCTCATCAAGATCAACGAGTTTCTCGCCGGAGAATAGCTCCTCTACGGTGTAGAAATTGTCATCTGCCTGAAGCACGGGCGCTGAAAGCGTGAATACCCCGTTTATGCGCAGCTCCGTAAGGGCTTCGGGGGTGCTCATATCCTGGTTCTCAAAAGAGATGCCTGCTTCTCCCAGCGCCGCTTTAAGCTGCTGGCATTTCGGGCAGGACTGTGTGGAATATACTCTAACCTTCAATGGAAATACCCCTTAATCTTTAGCGCAGTGCGCGCGGATAGGATTTATTGGCGTAGGTCGCGTACCCTTCCGCTACTGCTTTATCAGCACACTCCGAGCAGCAGGAGAAGTTGGCCATGTACTCAATGCCATCCATCTCATGCTCAAAGACGTTATTGCAGGAGAATCCTGAGGTTCTCCTGAAATCAAGGCCCTTGCAGAATTCGTCATTCTCCGCCTGGGGGGGACGCTCCACGACCACCCAGTCTCGAGGAAGAAGTACGGGCAGCGTAGCCAGGCTCATACCGCATCCACATGGCCCATAAACATCTTCTAGATCTTTATATATAATTGCTTTACATACCAGATCGCTCATCGTCTGCTCCTCTCCTGCTAATGGTAATTGTGGCACCTTAAATAACATTTCCCACCTGCTTTTTGGATTTTTCCTATTTTCAGGCGTTATTTTTCAAATAAACCTATACCGTTGGTGCGATTTTTTAATGGGTCCTAAAAATGGATAACTTCGCCCAACAAAAGTTATTTATGGAATTGCAGGAGCATAGAATGCTTATTCTGGCTTGTAGCACTCGAAGAAATAAATTTTTTCTCTTCCGGCTGCAAAATCCGGATTTGTGAGGTGTATGAAAAATGCCGATACTTCCTGTTGCCCCAGTGAGCAGACTCATCCGCGAGGCGGGGGCCAATAGAGTGAGCGAAGGCGCGAGGGATGCGCTGGCAGAGGTTTTAGAGAGCTATGGCTTAGAGGTAGCCCGTGAAGCGGTTGGCTGGGCAAATCATGCCAAGAGAAAGACGGTCAAGTCCGAGGATATCAGAGAAGCAGTCAAAAGAGTTAAACCTCCCATGGTCTCTGAAAGGTAGATCAATGGCATTAGATTACCGTGCTTTAGGACTGATATGCGGCATTGAAATCCACCAGCAGCTTGACACGGCCTGCAAGCTCTTCTGCGGATGCCCCACCAAACATAGGGAGGTAGAGGAGTCCAACTTCGAGTTCTTCCGGTATCTGCGACCCTCGCGAAGCGAGCTTGGCGAGATCGACCGTGCTGCTCTGGAAGAAGTCTTGGTTACGAGGAGGTTTCATTACAAGTCCTATGACAGCACCTGTCTTGTAGAGGCTGATGAGGAGCCGCCTCGCGAGATAAATACAGAGGCACTTGAGATTTCTCTGGTAATTGCTCGACTGCTCAATATGAAAATCGTGGACGAGTTGCAGACCATGCGTAAGATGGTGATAGACGGCTCTAATACCTCTGGCTTTCAGCGCACCGGTTATGTTGGCTCGGACGGCTGCATCGAGACTGCAGAAGGATCTGTGGGCATAAGCATCCTCAGCCTGGAGGAGGAAGCGGCACGCATCATTGAGGATCGGGGTGATAGTGTGATCTACTCACTGGACCGGCTGGGAATACCTTTGGTGGAAATCGGAACAGCTCCGGATATTGTCTCTCCCTCACACGCACATGAGGTGGCATCCTATCTGGGAATGATCCTGCGTTCTACCGGTCGCGTGAAGAGGGGGCTAGGCACCATTCGCCAGGACGTAAATGTCTCCATCAAAGGCGGAGCGCGCGTAGAGATCAAGGGCGTGCAGGCCCTTAACCTGGTCGATAAGGTGGTGGAGTTTGAGGCTCTGCGCCAGGTGCGGCTGCTAGAGATTAAAGATGAACTGAATCGTCGTCTGGCCTATGTTGATGATAAAATAAAAGATGTCACTGAGGTCTTCGCGAAAACCGGCTCCAAGGTGCTGGCTCGATCCCTCAAGAGCGGTGGCGTGGTCTTGGCTTGCCGGCTGGCGGGCTTCGCCGGACTGGTGGGCCGGGAGATTCAGCCCGATCGCCGTTTGGGCTCCGAGATGTCGGACAGAGCCAAGAGAGCAGGTGTTGGCGGCATATTCCATACTGATGAGCTTCCTGCTTATGGTGTGACTGCAGAGGAGGTCGAGGCCGTGCAGAGCCTGCTGGCAGCAGCGAAGGGCGACGCCGTGATCATGGTCACCGGGCCGCGGGAAAGAGCCGAAAAAGCCATGCAAGCCGTGCTGGTTCGAGCCCGTGAAGCGCTGGCCTTCGTGCCTGAGGAGACGCGCCGGGCTCTGCCCAACGGCTGCTCGGAATACATGCGGCCTCTGCCGGGGTCTGCCCGTATGTATCCGGAGACTGATGTGCCCGCAGTAGTGATCACGCAGGAGATGCTGGACGGTCTGAAGATGCCCGAGCTTTTCGCAGATAGATCTAAGCGTTTTCAGAAGCAGTACAACCTGTCTGCCGAGCAGGCTCGCGTTATGGCTTCTTCCCCCAACTATCCGCTCTTTGAGGAAATTATGAAAACAAATCTCCCTGCCTCCATCGTCGTCAGGGCTCTGGAGACTGTTCCCATTGAGCTGGCCCGAGAGGGGGTAGCCGCCTCTAATCTAACGGAGCAGCATTACAGGGACTGCTTGGCTCTAGTCAGCGAGGGTCGCGTGGCCAAGGAGGGCCTGACGGATCTTCTGCGCTCATTGGCCGCGAATCCGCAGACTACAGCAGCCGAAGCGGCTGCGGCTGTGGGCCTGGCAGGGGTGGATCAGGCAGAAGTAGAGAAGGCCGTGCAGGCAATTGTGGCGATTAAGATTGATCTGGTGCGAAGCAAAGGTGAGAGGGCGACGGCACCACTGATGGGACTGGTTATGAAGGAATTGAGGGGCAAAGCTGATGGCAGCATTGTGAGCGCCATATTGAAGAAGGAAATACAAAATATACTCAGTCAGTGAGGCCTGAAAAACCCGATATGCTCCTCTGGGAGGAGACGCTCTTCAAGGATAGGGATCTGTTCGAGTTAGATCATCTGCCCGAGCACTTCCGCCACCGAGAAGATCAGATGAACAGCCTCAAATTCTGCATCCGTCCTGCCTTGCAAGGTGCCCGTCCAGTCAATGCCCTTTGCCTCGGTCCACCTGGCACAGGCAAGACCACAGCTCTTTTCAAGCTCTTTGAGGAAATTGAGAAACATTCCACAAAGGTCATTCCTGTTCATGTAAACTGCCAGATGGACTCTACCCGGTATTCCGTATTCTATCAGATCTACAAGAAGGTCTTCGATCACGCTCCTCCCTCCAGCGGCATATCATTCAAACGCATCTTCGAGAAGGTAGCTATGGCCGCATCCGACCAGGATAAGGTACTGATCGTGGCTTTAGACGACATAAATTATCTATTTCACGAAAAAGAGGTGGATCACGTCTTATACTCCCTCTTACGGGCCCATGAGGCCTGCCCTGGTGCCAAAATGGGAGTGATAGGCGTTATGAGCGAGCTTGCACTGAATTATGTTCTCGACCCGCGCGTAGTCTCCGTTTTTCAGCCGGAAGAGATCATATTTCCTCCCTACACTCGATCGGAGATACGGGACATATTGGGCCACCGGGCGCAGATGGGCTATTATCCAGGCGTGATGAGTGACGATGTCCTGGATGCGGTTGTGGACTGCGCGGAGAGGTCGGGAGACCTGCGGGTGGGAATTGACCTTCTCAAGAGGTCCGGCCTATCTGCGGAAAGGCGTGCCTCCAAGAGCGTCTCTCTCGTTGATGTGGCTGGCTCTTGCGATCGATCCCGCCTGATTCATCTCACCTATGCCCTGAAATCCCTCAAAGAAGATGAACTAGTTGTTCTGCGACTGGCTGCAGAGCAGAAAAGCTGGCGCGCAGGCGAACTATTTGTTCGCTTTCATGATCAGACTGATGCGGGATACACTCGTTTTCATGATATTCTCAATAAGCTTGATTCCATCCGATTGATAAATGCCGATTTTACCGGTGAGGGTGAACGTGGCCGAAGTCGCATCATCAGCGTGCGTTATGATCCGGGGGAGATCTTGAATCGGCTGAATTCGTGATGTTTTCCACTTATCTTTTCCTCTCATCATTATTGCAAAAGCTATCTATAGTTATCATTCTAATTAATTGGTGGTCTATATAGATTCTATACGCAAGGGCTTTAACCGGTTAGTGTGTTTTGTCGTAGCGTATGGATCGGCCGAGAATAAAGATGCCTCGCAAATATGAGGAGTTGTTTGTAGAGGCTCTGCTATTCGTCTCAGCCATTACCTCTATCCTCATTATGCTTCTTATCTTCTATTTCCTCATTCATGAGAGCCTTCCTGCTTTTTCACAACTTGGCGTCTTCTCGTTACTATCCGGCTCGAAATGGCATCCATCCGGCGATATCTACGGATTACTGCCCATTATCTCTGCCTCAATCATCATCACTCTCCTTGCTCTCTTTATAAACATCCTGATCGGTTTTCCTCTGGCCATTTACCTGGCGGAGCTGGCCGGGCCCAGGAGCAAGGCTGTATTGAAACCGTCCATTGAGCTCCTGGCAGGCGTTCCATCCATTGTATATGGTTTCTTAGGGGTGATAATTCTTGTAACCTACTTGCAGGACAGCTTTGATATGCTCACCGGCAGGTCGATTCTGGCCGGATCGATGCTCCTTGGTGTCATGTTCATTCCCCGCCTTACCACCATCTGCGAGGATTCTCTGCGGGCTGTGCCCAGCGAATTCAAAGAGGGCTCACTTGCCCTTGGGGCCAATCGCTGGCAGACTCTGAGAAATGTGACCATACCGGCGGCGTCATCAGGAATTACTGCCGCCGTTCTCCTCAACATAGGAAGCATAATCGGTGAGACCATGGCTGTGCTCTTGGTGGTGGGAAACGTTGCCAGGCTGGCTTCTCCTCCGTACGATATATTTGATCAGGGTGCATCCTTCACCTCGATCATCGCTGGCGAGATGGGTGAGGTGGCCAGAGGCTCAATGCATTATCATGTCCTTTTTGCAGTAGGATTTGTTCTTCTCATAGTAGTGACCCTATTCAGTCTGGTTGCTGATTATGCCAGGATTCGTATCCGGCGAAAATTCGGAGGATACTAAATGAAGATCAGGCCTGCTTTGTGGGCATCTCTTGCCATATCGGTATTTCTGTTTGTCACCTCGCTGGCATGCCTCGTTCTCCAACCCAACCTGGAAGAGCTGGCGCCTATCTGGCAGGCCAGCCTTTTAATAAGCTTGCTGCTGATTCTCGCATCATATTTTGTCTCCAAAGCAGTCTCTCTTAAGACTGCTCCTTTCCTGGCCCTGGACATTCTCATCTGTTCTGCCATAATCTTTTTGATGTACTCCGGGACCCTTCATGCTGGATTTGTAATCCGCCGGCCTCTTGGGGTGGGCGCATCATTCGATTATGCTTTCATTCTTCCTCTTCTGATATTTTTTGCCAGCATGCTATGCATAAAGGATGCACTTAATATCATCTACGAATACAGCGCTCGGGGTAGGGAGGCCCTGGTATTTCTGGCAGTCAAGCTCTCCGCGGTGCTATCGCTCCTTTTGCTGGGTGGAATACTCTTCATAATAATCTATAAAGGAATTGGGGTCATAAGCTGGGATTTTTTGACCACTCCCCACAGGCGCCTGGGCCAGGCGGGCGGGATCAGTACAGCCATATTGGGCTCTTTATGGATGGTCTTGGGCGCTATGGTCATATCTTCACCCCTTGGCATCGGGGCGGCAATCTATCTTCATGAATACTCCAAGAGCCAGAGGCTTAACCGTCTTATCACCATCGCCGTGAGTTGCCTGAACGGCGTTCCTTCAGTGGTCTTCGGACTCTTCGGTCTGGCTTTTTTGGTGACGTACTTAGGTGTGTCTCTCTTATCCGGCTCAATAATCCTGGGGCTCATAAATATCCCCACCATAATCCTGACCTGTCAGGAGGCCTTAAAGAGCGTCCCCAACTCACTAAGGGAGGGAAGCATGGCTTTGGGGGCTACCAAGTGGCAGACGATAAGAAAGGTGGTCTTGCCTTCGGCCATGCCCGGCATACTCACGGGCGTGATTATTGGGGTTGCCAAGGCCTCAGGAGAGACGGCGCCCATCATGTGGACGGCTGTGACCTTTACGGCCACGCCCGTGCAGATGATTTACGGCATAATCCCCAATGTTTTTCAGCCGGTCAATAACCTTGATTACCATCTCTTGAATCTGATCTACTTCCTGGGGGCATGGGACGTTGAAGCCAGGGCCTGGGGCACCGCTCTGGTGCTCATTGCCTTGGTGCTGGGCACCAATATGCTGGCCATAGTAGTAAGAAACCACTATCGAAAGAAGATTTCCTGGTAGGACGGCTGGTTCATAGCATGGCTAGAGGCTATAATGTGTGAATTATCCATTCTCTGATCTCGTCTCTGGCTCGCCGGAATACCTT
>JBFYLJ010000189.1:0-4367 GCA_041305465.1 Methanothrix sp. | reverse complement strand
TGACATGATCCGCGATGATGCTCCAGAAGATGATCTTCAGAAGATGCCTGCCATGCAGACTGCCGCGAGATCGGATCTTCCTGAAAGGGAGGCGCCCATGCAGTGCAAAGAGAGGGAGCTTATTCTTGCCGACGGCAGCAGCGAGTCTTCCAGTGCGCAATTCGGCTCTCTGGAGCGCTCACGATACAGCAGAGAGGCGCCCTTAAACTATGATGCTGCCAGCCGCGGCTTTGGTCCCGATGGGCTTCTCCTCTCCGAAGAGAGAGAGCCCCGCAAGAGGACGCTCTTAAGAGCTGAGCCGTCAGCAGAGGCTGATAGGAGGCAGGAAGAGGGATTTGATTTGGGGGAGGAGAGGCCCGGATTTAGATTAGAGCGAGAAAGGGAGACAGAGGAAGAGATCCCCTCTGCACAGTTTCCAAGACAAGGCACTCGCAGCCCTTCATACGTAGATCAGTTGCCGGGATCCGGATTCGAGGATTCGGGTGAGCAGCTCCACTTGGCATCCGACGGCATGGAGAATGAAGGCGATTCTCAAAAGCCTTCGCCGATACCGCCAAACGCCGTATTCCTGCTCAAGCTTCTCATTGTGCTGGTGCTTATGCTCCTCTCAATAGAGGCGGCGCTATACTTGATATAGCTTAAATGCCGATCTGCCCTCTGACTTTCGGATGAAGAAAAAGCAGCTTGAGATGATGCTTGAGAGGCTGGAGGGCTTCAGCTCTCCCTCGTTTCAAAGAGAGCAATATGCGACTCCTGCCAGCGTAGCGGCGCAGATGCTCTTTTCGGCTGCCATGAATGGAGACCTCGGATCAGTCTGCGACCTGGGATGCGGGACGGGAGTTTTAGCAATAGGTGCGGCTCTGCTCGGAGCGAGGGCAATTGGAGTTGAGATAGATGGCAGTGCCCTTGAGGTGGCCAGGAGAAATGCTGAGATGCTGAAAGCCGATGTCGACTTCATCCAGGCGGATGTGAGGAGCGTCTCTCTCAGGGGAATCGATACAGTGATCATGAACCCGCCCTTTGGAGCCCAGAAGTCCAGCTCCGGGGATCGCGCCTTTCTCAGAAAAGCCACAGAGATCGCCAGGACTGTTTACTCGCTACACAACAGGGGAAGCGAGAATTTCATCAGGAGCTTTGTCAAGCCCTGCTCCATCCTGGAGGTTTTACCCATTGCCTACCCCTTGAAGCGCAGCTTTGAGTTTCACAAGAGAGATGTCAAGGTCATCGAGGTTGATCTATATAGAATCGGATGCCCATAACATCTACGAAGATGAGGCCGACCTCTCGGCCCGGGCCTTTTCAAGCATTAATGCCAGGCTTTAGATACTAGTAGTTTCAGATTATGGGCCCGACCAGAGGAAATGATTGGCAGGAAAAGAATTAGAAGACTTCAATTTCGTCTGCAGAGAACTTTAATAGAGGAATTATGATGGACGGCAGCTTTGTGCTTCCTGGTGATGTGGTTGGGTCCACCGAGGAGTTTGTTCCCGGTGACTGCACCTACTCGCGGGGAGGAAAGATTTTTGCATCTACAGCAGGTCTGGTCAAGATCGACTCGAAGACCAGATCTGCCAGCGTCATGCCCAAGAGCAATGCACCTGTAAGGCTCTCCCAGGGCGATATCGTTGTGGGAGAGGTTATCGATCTCAAGGACAGCCTTGTGATAGTCTCACTGGCCTTCAAGAAGGGGCACGAGAACAGGCCGCTATCTGACGAGGAGGCGACGATTCATATATCCAATGTGAGAAGCTCCTATGTCAAGGACCTCCGACACCTCTTCTCCCTCCGCGACATTCTCAAGGCCAAGATCATCGACGACAGGCAGATGAGGCTCTCTACTGGAGATGAGGACCTCGGCGTCATAAAGGCTTACTGTAGTCGCTGTCTCGCAGGTCTCGTCAAGAAGGAGAATAAGCTGGTCTGTCCCAACTGCGGCAGCACTGAGACCCGGAAGATCAGCTCTGCTTATGGGCTGGGTGTGGTTTGATGAATCTGAAGATCATCAAGAAGACCGAGAACCAGGCGATCATAGAGTTCGTAGGGGAGGGGCATACAATCCTGAACCTTCTGCGAACCGAGCTTCTGGCGGATGAGCGGGTGCTGATGGCCACATACGACACCAAGTTCCCAATAATGGACAACCCCGTCTTCAGGCTGACAACCAATGGAACTGACCCAATTGTGGTCCTCCGGGAGGCTGCTTCCAGGATAATCGGCCAGTGCCAGGAGTTCTCGGAGAAGTATGCCAAGGTCGTAGACTAGCTGACAGGAAGCAATGGGTTAGAGAGTCTCTAGAGCAAAGGTTTTCTTTGTGCAGGGAGATCTTCTGCCCGTCGCATTTTTTCATCGTATTCCGATCTCTTTGGCTTTTGTCTCGATCTTGGAGTCATTTTCGTAATGGTTAAATATCAACAAGTCAATTCCAGGAGCAGTCCCAGCTAGGAGGGAATCAAAACGAAGAGACTACTGATATTGGCGGTGCTCGCTGTTGCGCTGATTGGCATGGCAGGAGCAGCCAACTATATGTATGAAAAAGCATCCGTCAAGGGTGTGGGCTATAAAAACGTTGAGATGATCATATCAACTCAGACAGGCTTTAATGGCCAGAAGCTGGTCGAGAAGGAGTCCGGCTCAGGCAACGTAATTACTGAGAGGACTGAGCTTGAGGCTGAGAGGCAGTTGAACAGGGATTATACCGCCATCGGTTTCCTTGGTCTTGATGAAACTGATAATCCTTTATACATGTGTAAATGGCCAACTGGCAGCGCAGGAAACGCATGCCCGATGGACTACATCAACTTCACCAAAGAAGCGGAGTTCGAATATATGCCTGTCTCTTACCAGACCGGTACCTACGACCAGAAGTGGGTTGAGAAGCTGTGCGTCCAGAACTACAGAATCGGTGCAGTGCTGACTGAGATGTACACCCATGCCGAACACCTGCAGAAGACCACCGAGGTTAAGACCAGGGGGTATGGCGTCAATGTAATCGATGTTGACCCTGGTGAAGAGGGAACTCCAGGAACACCAGATCAACAAGTCTTCATAGAGACCGGAAAGGTTAAATTATGGGTTCCTGTATTTTGGAATGGTGAACCTTTCAATCAACAGTCCTACGCAAATGTTCAGGAACTTATAGCGGATGGCATTGAGTTCTACTACTTTGACCAATACAAACCTAATGACCTTCCAGGAGGGCCGTCCAATTGGAACGCATATCCCAATGTTCCTGATGGCTACTATGAAACAATTCCCGGCACACCCGGTACACCCGGCACGCCTGCATCTCCGATATTTGGCGCGAACGGCTGTCCGCCCTGCTGCACTGGAGTTCTCGAAGCCAATCTTAACAGCAACGTTATCGGAGTGGCCCACATCGGATGGCTATCCCGCGACCCACAGGCTGACCCGCAGCTCAAAGGCAGACATGCAGAGTACGGCCGCAGCATCGAGGATCTGACCGGTGTCTTCTCCATAGAGAAGTTCATCCAGCTCTGGGGCAACTCCACCTGCGGTGCCATCAGCGTCGACTGGCTGCCTTGCGTGTGATAATGGATAATCTCCTTAACCCTTTTTTTTAATTAAGTACCTTGCAGCTTGTATCGGGGTGGGCTTTTTGACTTTCCGAATCTCATTCCATAACGATTAAATATAGATAAATCAATTGATACATCAATGCCAGGTGGGATCAAAACGAAAAAACTATTGATATTTGCGGTGCTCGCCATTTCGCTAATTGGCATGGCAGGAGCTGCCAACTACATGTACGAAAAAGCATCCATAAGGGGTGTCGGATACAAGAATGTGGAGATGATCATTTCCACCCAGACCGGCTTTGAAGGCCAGAAGCTGGTCGAGAAGGAGTCAGGCTCAGGCAATGTCATCACAGAGAGAACTGAGCTGGAGGCTGAGAGGCAGCTCACAAGGACAGGCGAGCCTATCGGTGCAATTAAACCAATACCCAGTGTGGATTTTTGGGTATGGGGTCCATGCCAATGGCCCACAGGCATGAGATGCCCCATGGACTACATCAACTTCACCAAAGAAGCTGAGTTCGAATACATGCCCGTATCTTACCAGACAGGTACGTATGATCAGAAATGGATCGAGAAGCTATGTGTCCAGAATTACAGAATAGGAGCCGTGCTCACTGAGATGTACACTCATGCTGAACACCTCCAGAAGACAACCGAGGTCAAGACAAGAGGGTATAGTCGCCTTGTGATAGTGGATTTGGATAATTTCCCTGTGCTAGCCTTTGATAACTTCAGCCCAAATGTTTCCCCCTCAGCATTTCTAGGTGAAGGATGCCCAGCATGCTGCACAGGCGTGCTCGAAGCCAACCTGAACAGCAACGTCATTGGCGT
>JBFYLJ010000188.1:0-9574 GCA_041305465.1 Methanothrix sp. | reverse complement strand
GACGCGGGAAATCTGCCGTGCGTGAGATGTGGGACTCACTCAATCACGCTACCGTGATCATTGCTGATCTCACGGGACCTGATGGTGGGGTGATGTACGGCCTGGGCATCGCTCATACCCTGGGAAAAGAAACGATCTTAATTCACCCGCAAGGCTCAAAATACCTGACAGATATTCCCAGGACGCATAGAATAGAATACGAGGATAGTGATGCAGGCAGGGCAAAGCTGGAAGTGCAGCTTTCCCGGATGCTCGGCACCATGCTGGCGCCTGCTCTAAAAGATTGGGCCTAAGCCTATGAAAAATGCGCATGGGCCTATAATGTTATATATGTCCTCTATTTATACGAAGCTCCGACTCCGAACTCAGGTCTCGTAGCTTCACTTGACCCAGGAGGGGAAAAGAGGTTGAAAAAGATAAGGTTGGCAATCGCGGGCTTGGGAAACTGCGCAAGTTCCCTGATTCAGGGGATCGAATACTATAAACATACTGATGAGAAAGAATGCATCGGACTCATGCATTATGATGTGTGTGGTTACAGAGCTGGCGATATAGATGTGGTGGCTGCCTTCGATATCGATGCGCGAAAGGTGGGCAGGGACGTAAGCCAGGCCATATTTGCGCCACCGAACTGTACCCAGGTGTTCTATCCTGATGTTCCCCGCAAGAATGTAGTGGTCAAGATGGGGCCGGTTTTGGACGGATTTGCCCCCCATATGCTTAATTATCCTGAGGATAAACGATTCGTTATAGCTGATGCAAAGCCATGCGATGTGAGACGCGAGCTGGAAGACTCCGGCGCTGATGTGCTGGTAAACTATATGCCGGTCGGCTCGGAAGAGGCAACCCGTTTTTATGCGCAAGCGGCCCTTGATGCAGGTGTAGGCTTCGTTAACTGCATGCCGGTCTTCATAGCCTCTAACCCGGAGTGGGCCAGGAAATTCCAGGATGCCGGTGTTCCAATTGTTGGCGACGACATAAAATCTCAGATCGGTGCCACCATTGTGCATCGCGCTCTTACCCAGCTCTTCAAGGACAGAGCCTGCGCCATGGACAGGACCTACCAGCTCAACATTGGCGGGAATACCGATTTTCTGAATATGCTCAATCGAGAGAGGCTCAAATCCAAAAAGATCAGCAAGACGCAAGCTGTGCAGTCTATTCTGGATGTGCCCCTCAATGATGATGATATACACATTGGCCCCTCAGACTATGTGCCATGGCAAAAAGACAACAAGGTCTGCTTCCTGAGGATGGAGGGAAGAGTCTTTGGAGATGTACCCATCAATCTGGAGCTGCGCCTCTCAGTAGAGGACTCACCCAACAGCGGGGGAAGCTCCATTGATGCCATAAGGATCTGCAAGCTGGCCAAAGACAGAAAGATCGGAGGGCCGCTTCTGGCCATATCAGCTTACACCATGAAGCATCCGCCGGTTCAGTATCCCGATGAGACGGCAAAAGAGATGGTGGACAAATTCATCCATGGCTAAGTAATGTCATTCTTTCAATATGAAAACGCCGCTGCGGTGCAGATGGCACCCGGACTGATTCGCAAGACCCTGGTGTGCTCCGAGAATATGATGATTTGCCGGTTTGATCTGGAGGAGGGCGTGCAAATCCCAAGCCATTCTCACCCCCATGACCAGGCTGGCTATGTGGTTTCGGGGAAGATTCGCATTACTGTGGACGGCAAGAGCTCTGATCTTAGTGCAGGTGACAGCTACTCTGCTCCCCCAAATATATTGCACTCGGCACTGGCCTTGGAGGCATCAGTGGTCGTGGATACATTCTATCCGCCCAGGGATGATTATCACGCCATTATCGATTGATGGGCCCCCGGAGATTTCGGCGGTTTTCGACTTCTCATAAAAGATCTCGCTGACAGGTGGCCAGCGAGATTTACTCTTCATTATCCTACAAGCCAAAATCGATGAAAATCCCCATCAACCTTTCATCTTTGAAGTATCCGTAAACAGGATAATTGCCCGGACCCGGTGTGAAATGCATGCTATTGCCACCATCGCTTGCGACAATTAAGCCAGTGGCCACATTTAGATATCCAATGATCCTGCAGTCGGAATAGAGGCTTGCCACACCTTGCATCTGATTGGAGCCGGTTGCGCCGCTCGATGCAAAGGGCTCGCCTCCCACCCACGCACTGCCGATGCCTTTGTTGAAGAGATTCTCTGCAGCCGCTTCTGCGGGCCGCTTATCAACCTGGGCCCCGCCAAGGGAAAGCATGGATAGCAATGATGCTGCCACCAGCAAGACCAATACCGCCTTTGTAAACATCCTCATATTATTCCACTCTCGATGGTATCTTTTAAAAGATGGTTTATTCGCTGGATGTTATATTGGTTTCCCTGCAATTTTGCCGCACGATAATAACGGGCGTTCTGGGAAAGATTTATATTGCCTTTGTCGTATTGTCAACCGAAATTTGCTGCGCGGTTTACAACCAAGGAGATGTAATTACGAATCAATCCGCCATAATAATAGTGGTTTACCTGCTGACCATGCTGATAATCGGCGCCCGCGGGCTACGCTTGAGTGGGCTAGAAGATTTTCATCTGGCGGGCAGAAATATAAGAGCGATCCTCCTCACAGGCACCTTTTGTGCTACAATCGTGGGAGCTTCTTCCACCATCGGCATGGCCGGGCTGGGATTTCAGAGAGGACTGCCGGGAGCCTGGTGGATGCTCTCCGGTACCATTGGAATGCTGGCCCTATCGCTTTTCCTTGCCGAGAAGATCCGATCTGAAGGTTTCTATACTCTGCCGGAACTGGTGGGCTCATTTTATGGCGAGAAGATGAGGACTGCCGCATCGCTTCTCATCGCAGTCTCCTGGGTCGGAGTGATTGCCGTGCAGATAGCCGCTGCCGGCAAGGTCCTCACTGCCATCTTTGGAGGAGACGGCACAACATTCATGATTGCCTGTAGCCTGGTATTCATTCTCTATACAGCGCATGGAGGACAAAGCTCGGTCGTGAGAACCGATCTGGTGCAGTTTCTAATAATAATAACTGGAATGGTATTCTTATTTCTTGCAGCTCTCAATTTTGAAGGATGGGGCCCTATTTCAAGCCAGAGCTTTCCCACCTCTGCCCAAATGGGCGGCTGGGAGGTGTTGTCCATGATAGTAGTAGTGGGCTCGGCATATCTGGTCGGCCCTGATATGTATTCTCGCCTGCTCTCCGCCCCCAGCCCGATGCAGGCTAAGATCTCGGCATTATTCGCGGCTATCATACTCATACCGCTGGCATTTATCATCACATCCCTGGGCGTGTTCTCCCGGTCAATTCATCCCGCCTCCCCTCCGGAAGAGGCCATCTTATCGCTCATGACGGGCCTTCTCTCGCCGGGAATGGTGGGACTGGTGGCCGCGGCTCTTCTGGCGGCTTTTATGTCATCGGCGGACACGAGCCTCATGACGATCACATCCATCCTCACCTTCGATATCTATAAAAAGGCACGGCCCAATGCAGGCGTCGCCCATCTGATGAACGTCTCCCGGATTGCAGTGGTGCTCATTGGATCCTGTGCCCTTCTCCTGGCAATCTCGCTGCCGGGCATTATCAAGACCCTGCTCATCGCCTATACTGTCTTTACCAGCGGCCTGCTCCTGCCGACAGTTGCCGGATTCTACAAAGAGCGGCTGGGCCTGACCTCAGGAGGAGCGCTCTGTGCGCTTGTCGGCGGAGGAATGACCGCCCTATTCCTGGGCCAAAGCTTTCCGCTGCTGGGCATGGCTGTCTCAGGGGTACTGCTATTGGCCGTAAGCTATCTGGAAAGGCGGCAGGAAAAGTACAAAAGCTTCACAATGAATTGAGATGAGACTTGTTGACATTGGCTGCAAATTAGATCAATGCATATTTCGGAAAAAATATGACTGGATTTATGATATATCTTCTGATAATTTTGGCAATGATTGATCCGATTACAGCGACGGATGCAAAGTCACAATACATGCCATCCACTTTCGCATCAACTGTCATGAGTGAGGCAGATGGTGTAATTGCTGAAAACGATGGGATCAAGATTCTTGGGATTGATCCGGCAGCTTTCCCAATAATAAAAGTTAATATCTTTATCGATAAATTTTGTGCGATGTACGGGAACCTCAAGAAGGAAGACTTCCGGGTTATGGAAGACGAGAACGATACTGCTATTAGTAATTTCTACTTCACTGGCAATGGAACAGGTCAAAGACTTGACCTGGCGATCGTCTTTGATGAAACAACCAGCATGGATAGCGAAATAAATGCATTAAAATCGAAGATTAAGGGCCTGACCCAAAAAATCAATTCCAGCAAGCTTGATGCCAGATATTCGTTGGTTACATTTAATGGCGCTGATGTGGTTACCAAGATCAACTGGACCAATGATGCTGCTTCTTTCAGAAATGCTATAAGTAGCCTCTCTACCAAAGGGGGAAATTCTGAATTGCCGGAAAACTCGCTAGACGCAGTAGAGAGGGCGCTGTCATTTGGATTTAGGCAAGACACTCAGAAGATCATCATCCTGGCAACTGATGAACCATCTCTGCAGAAAGGTGACGGCAAATCCACTTCAGTTTATTCAATGGATGATGTCAAGAACGATCTGCTTAGCTCAGGCGCTGTGCTAATAGCCGTTTCTCCGGATTTTCGCAATGCATTAGTTGATCCAAATGTGCCGCGTTCGGATCTGGCAAAGTATGCAGATATGAGGGTGCTGGCAAATGAATCCTCCTGTCTGTGGATTGATATAAAAAAATCAGATTTCTCTGAAATATTAGGGCAGATTCAGGGTATACTCACCGGGACATATGTTATCGAGTACACATCTGGCAACAAGACACCTTCCGGGAACAGGACGGTATTTGTCTCTGTTGATGCGCCCGGATGCTCTGAAGGCGAGGTCTTTGGAATTTACACCTCGCCGGGAAGCGCATCGGCAATCAATATTCCTCCAGTCATTAGCGGCCTGACAATGGATAAGACAAGTCCTCAGGAAGCCGGCACAGTCGTATTATGGACTGCTAATGCATCAGATCCAGATGGCGATTTGATACAATACAAGTTCTTCTTAAACGGACTTCCCACAACCAATTGGCAGCTGAGCAACCAGTGGCCCTGGATCACATTTGAAGGCGAATTTCGAATAGAAGTTCGGGTGAGGGATGGAATGCATGCCGGGCCGAATGAAACGGATGACAGCAGATCGGAAATATTTGTGATAAATGCGCCTGCATTAGTTGAAGTTGAAGATATTGAAGAGATTGAGGAGTCTCATGTTGACTCTTGGCAGAAGACCTTCGGAGGATTGCTGGATGATATTGGTGCCGGTGTCTTGCAGACCTCTGACGGCGCCTACATAATTGCAGGCCACACATCATCTTTTGGAGCAGGCGGGATGGATATCTGGATGATCAGGACCGATGCAGGAGGTAATGAGATCTGGAGGAAAACTTTTGGAGGCAAGGGCGATGAATTTGTCACTTCCGTCCAGCAGACTTCTGATGACGGCTATATCATGGTTGGCATTACATCATCTTATGGTGCAGGGGGAAGAGATCTCTGGATGATCAAGACCGATGCAATGGGATACAAAGAGTGGGATAAGACCTTCGGAGGATCGTGGGATGATGGCGGCATCTCTGTCCGGCAAACATGGGACGGCGGATATATCGCAACCGGTGCAACAGGCTCTTTTGGTCCCAGTGCGGTCTGGCTGATCAAGACCGATGCAATGGGATACAAAGAGTGGGAAAAGACCCTCTACTCCGAAGGAGATGTAGGGGAAATGTCCACCGGGTCTTCTGTCCTGCAGACCAACGATGGCGGCTACATCGTTGCCGGCGATTCTTCTCGGGGAAATGTCCTGCTATTCAAGACAGATGCCCGAGGTAACAAGCAATGGCAGAAGATCTTAGGGGGATTGGCGATCGATAGCTCAAGCGTTAACGCCAATAGCAGGATCTTGCAGACCTTTGATGGCGGGTATATCATAGATAGCTACACCTCAACAGAAGGAGCAGGCGGTATGGATCTTTGGCTGATTAAGACCGATGCTTCAGGCAATGAGACCTGGAATAAGACTTATGGCGGCGCAGGCGATGACTCCGGCACTACCATTCAGCAGACCAACGATGGCGGTTATATCCTAACCGGTCAGACATCTTCCTATGGCGACGGCGGGATGGATCTGTGGATGATCAAGATCGATGCCGCAGGCAATGAGGTTTGGAGCAAGACCTTCGGCGGCAAGGGCGATGACTTTGGCACCGCAGTACAGCAGACCTCCGATGGCGGATATATCATGACAGGCCGCACATCATCTTATGGCGCCAGCGGTATGGATCTGTGGATGATCAAGACTGATGAGAACGGAAATGTTGAAGGGGCCTGAGGGAGCTCTTGAAATTCGGATTCGATGATGACTATCACGTCTAATGCTACGGCTTTATTGTACTCTCCTGGTGCAGTGCCTGGGCATCAGCATGCATTCTGGAAAGCCTCTTGGTGAGTGGGTGTTGCGGGCCGTACTCCTGCTCCGACAGCCCTTTGATCCGCCAGATATCGGAGAGAAGCTTGCCGATCTCCTTGGTTACGTACCTGCGATTTTGCTCAGTCATGAGTTCAACAGCCATCTTTTATAGCCAGCTACCTTGTGACATTCATCGGCCAACAGGGAAATCCTGCCTTCCTATGCACCGTCCTCTCGAAAAGATCTTACAGCTACTGCACAGTTGGCCAAGAGCTTGCCGGCCAGCTCTTGACTGGGCCAGGACCCCAGGCCGCAGTCAGGCCCTGTCGCCCTCAGCCTATCTCCAAATTTGGCATGCGCTCTGTCCAGTCTTTTCCTCATGACCTGGGGGGATTCCCTCTCCAGGATCTCACGTTCCAGCCTTGGCATATCCTGCCAGAGATTGACGCCTAGCTGTTCATTCATGAGAGCAGACATGGATAGAATGTCGGTTCTTGCAATTCCTGCGCGAAGATAACTGTCCGTATCCTCCAGTACCTTCTTGTCGATCAATTGCAGATAGTCTGGGTGTGCCGCCGACTCAATGCCAACGATACTGATGCCCGAAACCCTGGCACATATCTCGGCATAAAGGGGCGAATGCAGATGGACTTCGCAGTCCATTCCCTGGCAGGGTCTGCTGGCAATGTGCAGAGCATCAAGTATCTCATCTTCTGAAAAGACAATATTGGAGTTCAATCCAAGGCTGGGCTCGTCGAGAGATGCCACCGACATCTTTCCTTCCTCCAATGTGGCGGAAAAGATCCTGGCCACGCTCTTCGCCAGGTTATTAAGAATATCAGGATAATGGGTGGCCCCAAAGACCGAGATGTAAAGCTCCACCGGTCCGGTAACGCATACCCGCACATCCTGGCCTGCGGGCACAGCCTCCAGCTCCATGATCCGAGCATGCTCTTTCTTGATCAAATAGGGGTCATCCGCATAAGCCGGATTCTCGATATTATCCATGAACATGCGGATCATATCCCGAAACTGAGGATAGGTGGGAACCTCTACGCCAACGCGACTCTTTTGAGCCAGAACATCGCGCACAAGGTTCAGATATTGATCGCGAGATAATCCCTCCAGCCTGACCCCTTTGGGCAGGGGAAAGCTGCCGATATCATCGAAGAATATGCCATCAATTTGCCGCGACATCCTCTAATCACCTTCTCTAGAGAAAGCGCCTCAGGTACTCCTTCAAAGAGGCGTACTGTCCATCCATCATCTCGAAGCTCTCCTCCAGCTCATCCAGCCGTGCCATGGCCGCAGGTAAGGGCGGATTTATGCCGGTGGCTCGTACGATCTCATCCGGGAATTTGGCAGGGTCGGCAGTCTCCAGAGAGACACAGGGACTCCAGTCTCCGCACTCCTTTAAATACTTCATGAGACCTGCGAAGGCCACGGCTCCGTGCGGCTCCAGCAGGACATGGTAGCGGCTGTATGCCTCCTTGATGGTCTGACGGGTCTCTTCGTCGGTGATTGAGATGGCGTAGATATCATTTCGCATGGCTGCCATATCCGGCTGCTTGCTCACCCTGCCGGTCTCATCCATCTTACCATCGTAAAGGCAAAAGAGGCGGGCGAGGTTACTGGGGTGGCCGACGTTCATTGCATTGGAGATGCAGTTCTTGCTGGGGCGAATGGGCTCATAGATGCCAGTATCCATGAAGCGAGGAAACTCATCATTCTCGTTGGTCGCCACCACGAACTTTTTCACGGGAAGGCCCATCTTCATGGCCAGGAGGCCACCCATGAGGTCTCCAAAGTTGCCACTGGGCACCGAGAAGACTATTTTTTCTCCTTGCGGCGCTGCGCGCGAATGAGCATAATAGTAATAGACGGCCTGGGGCAGCAGTCTGCCGATATTGATGGAATTGGCTGATGAGAGATGCAGAGCAGATAGGTCTGCATCGACAAAAGCCTGTTTGACCAGAGCCTGGCAGTCATCAAACTTGCCATGAACAGCCAGAGGAAAGATATTCTTGCCCAGGGTGGTCATCTGGCGGCGCTGCCTATCGGTTACCTCTTTCTCAGGGAATAATACTACCACTTTTACATTATCCAGACCGTAGAAGGCATGAGCCACGGCCGAGCCAGTGTCTCCAGATGTGGCGGTGAGGATGAGGATGCTTCTGCCTTCTTCTCTTAGGAAGTACTGGATCAGCCGGCCCATTGCCCTGGCAGCGAAGTCCTTGAATGAGCAGGTGGGACCGCGATCCAGCCGCAAGACGTATTTTTCGTCATAAACTCGCTCTACCGGAACATCATAATCGTAGGCGTCTTGCAGCATGGCCCGCAGGTCGGAGTCGGAGACCAGATCACCCAAATAAGGCTTGATAACCTCATAGGCGATTTGCGGATAGCTCATCTTGGAGAATTGCCCCATTAGACTTATGGGAATCTGAGGGATCTCTTCCGGCATATAGAGCCCCTTATCCGGGGCCTGGCCCATCAAGAGCGCTGCTCGAAAGTCAACGCGATCGGGATGACCGTTGGTGCTGAAGAATTCGATGGCAGACATAGTCATGATAAATAAGGTGAAGCTGATCTTTAAGGCTTTTCCATGCCAAGACCGAAATCCTTATATTCGATTATTGTCTAAACGGGCTTCGTCTAATATCGAAAAATTAGACTGCAGTGCAGATCTGAAAATTCCCATTGATCGGGAGGAAGACTTGCTTAGACTCGAAGCAGACTACTTGTTTGAAGATGCCCCTGGCATCGGTACAGGCATGAGACCGGCGAATTGTGATCTGCCTCAGGGACCAGAGCCCGGACCCCAGTGGCCCAGAAAGAGAAGGCCGCTCATCCATTAAGGCAATATTGGGATAGAAGGTGGCCATCGCGGCCCCTGGCCCAAAGACTATTCAGTGAAGCGGATCTTTTTCAAGCATCTTTTTTGCCGATTTTCTAATTTAATATGGGCCTTCGTTTCCATTGCAGCAATTTCAAGCGGCGGTGAGGGAATATTTAAGTATTAGTTGTCAGGTAAGTTGGACACAAATGATGGTCGTATCGCCCCGATATAGTGATAAATATAACGAGGAGGAAATGAGATGGCGT
>JBFYLJ010000187.1:0-10274 GCA_041305465.1 Methanothrix sp. | reverse complement strand
GCGCCCTGGACTGGGCCGCCAGGCAGAGGATCTCAAACATAATCGTCGCTCCGGCCAGTGCCGTAATCCCGCCTGCATCGTAAGGTGGTGCCACCTCCACCAGATCCCCGCCGACGACGTTCAGTCCGTACAGGCCCCGCAAAACCTGGAGCGCCTCGAAGCTGCTCATGCCTCCGACCACCGGGGTTCCCGTACCTGGAGCGAAGGCCGGGTCCAGGCAGTCGATGTCGAAGGATATGTAGACCGGACCGTCTCCCACCCGGCTCTTGATCTCCGAGACAACTTTTCTCCAGCCCAGCTCATAGAACTCTTCGATGTGAATTACCCTCATGCCGCTATCGTAGGAGAACTGCCAGAGCAGCTCTGCCGTGCCGCGGATGCCCAGCTGCACTGTGCGCTCTGGGTCCACCAGCCCTGCCTCTACGGCATTTCGCATGGGGCAGCCGTGCTGAAGTCCGCTTCCGTGGAAAGGTGCCGACGTATCACAATGCGAGTCGAAATGGATGAGACCGACCTTCTCTTTTAGAGAGAGGCCTTTGAGAATGGGAAAGGTTATGGAGTGATCCCCGCCCGCGGTTATGGCCAGGACGCCAGCCGATGACAAATTCCTGTAGAATGATTCAATATCTTTGTGGGACTCTTCCAGATTATAGGTGGTCTGAAACGGCACATCTCCAACATCCGCCACCCGGCAGTTGGCAAAGGGAGACATGCGGCTGTAGTGGTTGTAGACACCCACCAGCCGGGACTGGTTTCTCATCTCCCGCGGGCCCAGGCGCGCGCCGCTGCGGTTGGTCACGCCCAGGTCGAAGGGCACGCCCACCAGAGCAATGTCCATATCTTTTATCTCCGGCTGGTGCGGCGCCCCGAAAAATGAGGGAATACCGCTGTAGGGTGGCTGCAGCATCTGGGGCGCGAAGGTCTTTGCGCTCTGGGCGAGCTTTTTTAGGTCATTGTCCATAATCTATCTCCAAAAGGTCTCTTGGGCTTTCTATCACATATCTTTAGCGTTATTTTTGCATGGCCGCTCGTAGGATCAAATGACTTTTGATATCTCGATATTGATTTTTGATCAATCATGATCTTCATTTGCAATTCGCAGATTTTACATAACATACCCCTCTACCAAGATCACCAATAGGGTATGGCTCCTTTATCAATATTTAGCTCATCTGGCAAATAAATCATACGTCCTGGAATCGGGGAACGGATCAGGGAAACCAAGAAATGACATAAACGAGATGCGGTCAGCCATTTGTCGCTCAATCTCCAAATCGCTCAAGCCGTACCATTGTTGGAGTATCAGGATCTTGAACATCAAAATTACATCGCAGTTGGGCCTTCCACCCTTTTCGCTCTTATTGTCATACATCTCATCCAGTATCCTGCGAATGGGTAACCAGTCGATCAAATCCGATATCTGCGATAACCGAGATTTACCTTGAGTCTCGCTAAGCCCTCGCAATACCCAAGTGGTAAAAGAATTCATAACTTATAATGGTGTTAGTAATATATAAACATTTCTATATTAAGAATTGGGCAGGTTTATAGGAATCCTCTTTGACATATTCCATCAAGAATGCCCCCACAATGGTGAAACCTTTAGATCTGCAATTGAAGAGACAAAGAAAACCTGGCGTGATATTGACGGAGTTACGATGGTGGACTGTAGCAATCAAGCACCAGTTCAGAAGCTCGGAAAGCATGCCATGTCAATTAATGCAGAGCAGTTCAAGAAATTTATCGAAAACACAAGAGGACTTGACTTAGATGTAATGCCAGAAATCAAAGATAAAGAGATCAGTGCATCCAAAGCCCGAGATATTCTAAAACATCGCAAATAAAAGACCATTCAGAGGCCTTTCACGTAGGTATTCTTTATGATATAACAATTTCTTAGCATCTCGATTCAAGAAAGGCAATCTGAAATAAATTAGGATTTAATTATCAAAAAATTTGTAAAATATTCCATAAACTATAAATCTTGTTAGAGTACTATTGTATTGGTAGGTGAAAAATGATGGCCGGAACACTGGATGAATACAAGAGGCTCTTTCGAGAGGCTACTGTCTCGGACCAAATGAAACTATTTCAACTTCATATAGCTATTTATTTAGTAGTGAACATTATTTGGCTGGCATTAAACATGATGGGGTCAATAAAGATAGAACCATCTTGGGCCATATATTATTCGCCAATAGGATGGGGTCTTCTGGTAATTGTTCATTACTGGTTCTATGTCCGAGGTGCTGAGAACCTTTGCAGGCTCCGGGAAGAAATGGTGGAATCAAAGATAAAGTAATTTGCATCGGTTATCTTGAGAGCGATGAACTTAACTAGAAAATGATGGAAGTTAGCCGAATCAGCAAAAATGATTTATGTCTGTTTTCACAAAAAGCATGTATAAAGAGATGTAATCTGACAGCTTTTGCTTTTAGAAAATATAATCCAAAAAGAATGGAAAATCCACAAGAAAATAATTGACAAATACCAGTAACGTTATGCGGGGGACGGGAGTCGAACCCGCGAACACCTTCGTGACAGGGTCCTAAGCCCTGCGCCTTTAACCACTTGGCAACCCCCGCGCACTTAGCCCATGACAATGGGGCCAGGGCAGATAAAAGTGCTGTGCTCTACTAGAACTTTGCGATCCCTTCAGCATTTCGGTGCGGCTTTAATCCTCCTCGCCGCCTGAAATAGCTCTCTTGTCTCTTCCCGCGTCACCGTCTGCCGGTCCTTTCGGTCCTGCCAATCGCGCAAAAAGGGATAGAAGTAGATGAACTTCCTTCAGAGAAATGACAAGTCGGCTGCCTGGGGGGCCACAATGCACAAATCGATGTCACTATTTGGCCCGGACTGACCTGTGGCCAGAGAGCCGTAGAGGAGCACACCTAAAATCTGCTTCCCCCCAGACGGGATCTTGCAAAGACTCAATCCTGAGATCTCTTACCCATCAGCCGGACCATGACCGCCTTGCTGGTGTGCATCCGGTTTTCCGCCTCATCGAAGACCGCTGACTTTGGCCCGTCCATCACCTCGTCTGTGATCTCCTGCCCCCTGTGGGCAGGCAGACAGTGCAATGCGATGGCCCCCGGCGCCGCAAGACGCATGAGATCGGCATTCACCTGGTACTTGCCGAATACCCGCAGGCGCTCCGCCTCTTCGCCCTCATCTCCCATGGAGACCCAGGTATCGGTGATCAATACGTCCGCGCCTCTGGCAGCTTCAGTCGGCTCTTCCACAACCTTTGGCCGACCTTCTAGCCTCTTTGCGTGTTCTAATATTTCGGCTCTAGGCTGGTAGCCCTGAGGCGAGGCCACGGTGATCTCCATTCCCAAAATGGCGGCTGCTAAAATGAGGGAATTGCAGACATTGTTTCCGTCGCCCACCCAAGCGAGGTTCAGCCCTTCCAGCTTTCCGAAGCGCTGGCGCATGGTCAGCAAATCTGCCAGAATCTGCAGCGGATGCTCCCAGTCTGAAAGAGCATTGACCACAGGCACGCTGGCATGCTGGGCGAGCTGGAGAACAGTGGTGTGAGAGTAGACGCGCGCGGTGATGCCCTGCACGTAGCGCGAGAGCACGCGCGCAGTATCGGCAATGGTCTCACCTCGCCCCAGTTGCAGCTCGCCCGCCGAGAGGTAAATGGGATGGGCACCCAGCTCAGCCGCAGCTACCTCCAGGGAGACGCGCGTGCGTGTGGACGGCTTTTCAAAGATCATTGCCAGGCTATTGCCCTGCAAGGGTTGGCCATGCCGGCCCCGCCTGGCCCGAAAAGCCTCAGCGCTCTCCAGAAGCTGCATGATATCTTCTTTGGAGAGATCTGAAATAGATATGAGATTCATAGGCTTGGCTCCTCTAACCTTTCATCCTTGAAAGGATTTCTAATACCTGGGTTACATCAGCATCTGTTGCAGATAGCGTGGCCTTGATGCTCTTGAAGCCGGGAATGCCGCCAGAGCACTCGGCATCGGAGACGAGCTGATTGGACCAGGGGCTGTTGTACATGAAAGCAATACCCGGATGGGCTTCGTCTTCCGGAGTCCTGGCAGCCACAACCACGTTTCCCACATCATTTTTCACCAGCAGCTTCTGCCCGCCCATCACGCCCAGCCGGGCCATATCCTGCTTGTCGAGAAGGATCTGTGCGCTCAGGTTTTTGTACTCCTCAGAGAAACGGCTCTTCTTTCCCGCCTCATCCTGAAATATATCGCGCACTGTAACTATGGTGACCTCAACCTCAGCCATTTTAAATCGCCTCCATAATACGATTTAGAATCTGCTCATCCGAGAGAAGCTCTGACTTTATAATGGGCTCGAATCTGATCTTTACTCCATCCATGCGTACCGCTGTGCCTCCTGCCTCCATGCCATAGAGAGCCGAAGGAATGACGACCTTCGCAGCATCAGTGGTTAAGGATCGTCTTGGATCGATGGCTATGAGCGGGATGCGCGCCAGAGCGCGAGCCGTAGCGAAGGGCAGCGCCGAGAGCGGATCTGAGCCGATAGCCAGCGCAGCGTCGCATCTCTTCGCTGCGGCTATCACGCTGTGCTCCGGCCCGTGCGCAGGCGCGCCACCCTGGAAGGTGACGCGATTGATAAAGCCGGTCTTCTCCAACATCAACTCATTAAAACCGCGCATGTTGTAGTGGCCAACCATAGGGATGACCTTGAAGGTGGTGACATCATTTAGCTTGGCGAGCAGCTCCTCGAAGAGCTCCATCTTATCCTGCAGGGAATACATCATGCCCAGGCCGGGAAAGATCGCTCCCCACTGTGTCTTCTTGAGGACAGTTGAGAGCTCGATCATCTTCTTCTTGTCTCCTACCTTTGGGATCTTTCCATTCAGGACGGCCAGGATCGCCTCCAAAAACTCTGCGTCGCCTCCTGGTGCCACCCGGAAATAGTAGTTGCTGCATAGCCGCGCCGTGGGGGACTTTCTTACATCCACCACAATGCAGGTCCTCTCCTCTTCGTAGCTTCTCTGCCTCTTCTCTCCCCGCGGATAATAGGAGAAGCGCGAGAGATGCCGCGGATGGCTGCTGGATGGGTCCGATCCCCAGAAGATCGCGGTATCTGCATAGTTTCGTACATCGTCTAATGTGCAGGTAGGAATCTTGCCGGATAAAATTCGCTCCATCAAAATTCCCTGACAGAAGGAGGAGGTATCGTCGATGGTCGCGCCCAATTTTTCCGCCAGTTTTATGCCTACAGCCTGGGCCTCCAATGTGGAATTGGACCAGCCGTATAAGAGTGGGCTCTTGGCGCTCTTTAAAATCTCCGCAGCCTTCTCGATCGCTTTATCCAGGGTCACCTGCTCTGCATCGATCATGGGCAGCGTCCTCTCCGTAAAGGCCGCCCGGAAGTGGCCGTGCCCCTTGCGGCAGAGGTTCTTCTCATGCAGGAGTAAGCCATTCTCGAAGGTCGCCACAATATCCTCGCAGAGAAGCGAGCATCCCGTGCATATTGCCATTTGCTTTTCACCTTCCATTTTCAACTAAACGAACTCGATGGCCTTGCTCGGACAGGTCGCAGTGCAGGCATTGCACAGGGTCTTGTTCGGCCCAAAGCGCTTGCATTCTTTTAGGTTGTTGACCACTACTATCCCGTCTTCCACTCGCAAGATGACCTTTTCGCCTTCCGGCCCCAGGCCCACTGCTGTACGCGTGGGCTCCGCGGCCACATTGACAGGGCAGGCAACAACGCAATTGCCACAGCCATAGCACTTCTCCGGATGTATGATCAGGCCCGTCTCCGAGGCATTCTCAATGGGAGCTATCACCTCTCGCAGCTTTTTCAGCTTGGCCTCGTACTTCTTCTCCTCTATTAAGGGAGTACATTCATCGACCTTCTTCTCCCGGCCCAAAAGGCCCACGGCAAAAGCCATGCAGGTGGGAAGCCCGCACTTCTTGCAGTTGGTCTTGGGCAAAAGCATATAGATCTCCATGGCGCCGACCATAACCAGAACCTCAATTTGGGAAAGATATGATAGGACTTTGTGGCATCAATTATATTTATGCGCTGCGCAAACCTTTTCATAGTTCTTTAGCTAAAAGGCTCTTTTAATGCCTTTCAGCAATCCCATGGCCCTTCTGGGGCTCTTCTCTATAATTCCCCTGATAATAATATACCTTATCCGTCCCCGGCCTAAGGAGATCCGCTTCTCTGCCACGCAGTTCCTGCGAGAGGGCAAAGCGGAGCGTTCCGCCGTGCTCAGCCGCTTGATCAACGATCCTCTCTTCTGGGTTCAGCTTCTGGTGCTTCTCTCACTTTCCGTTGCCGCTGCCGGACCGTACACAATGCAAGCAGGCCCTGCCAGCAGTCATCTGGTGGTGGTCCTGGACAGCTCGGCCAGCATGCAGGCCTGCCCCCATTCGTTGCAGCTGATCGACCCCTATCTAGACAAGTACCAGAGAATCAGCATCGTTCTGGCTGAAAGCATGCCACAGACCACTCTTTCGGAGGGTAGCCCCGCCGAGGCCAGGGACGCTCTGCAACATCAGTCGCCCAAAGCCGTCTGTGCAGACCTCTCCAGCGCCATGACGCTGGCGGGCAGTCTGCTGGGTGGTGAAGGCGGAAATATGCTGGTTGTCTCGGATTTCATAAGCTGGATTGGCGACGATCCCGATGCCACCCGTAAGATTTTACAGGCTGACGGAAGGGTGAGCATTGTCTTTGCCGACTGCTATCAGGGAGGCGACAACGCTGCCCTGGTGGAAGCCTGGGATGTGCCAGGACCGGGATACGTCAACCACACTGCTCTGGTGCACAACTATGGCCCGGCAAGAGCGGTTCCAGTTACCATTCGCAGCCCAGGCGGCGCCACAAGCCGAACGCTGCAAATTGCCTCAGGCGGTGATAGCTATCTCTCTTTTACGGCTTACCCCGGAGTCAACGAAATCTCTTTGGACTTGGAGGATGCAGTCTCCTGGGACAATCATGCCTACATTTATGTTCCAGACCTGGCCAGGAAGAGGGTTCTCTACCAGGGCGAAGATGGACCGGCCCTGGCTGCCCTTCGCTCCCTGCCAAACGTAGAGGTGAAGACCGAGGGCGAACTCAACGGCATCGACCTGATCGTGGTGGCCAGGAATGCCACTCTGGACAGCAATCTCAATCGTTACATAGACGGTGGAAAGGTGATATTCATCGCCTCGAATCAGGAAAGCCCCGAGTATCTGCCCGTTCGGGTGACCGGCGAGCTTTCCGGTCCCGCCAGCCTCTGGGTTAGGAGCGAGGGCTTTGTCAAAGGAGTGCACTTCGATGAGATTGGCATCTTCCGTTTTCCTGAGGCCGCATCCCGAAAGGGCTCCACCACAATGGTCGAGGCCAATGGCCAACCGATCCTCTCCTATTGGCGCTTGGGAAAGGGAATGGTGATTTACAACGGTCTGGAGATGGATTCAGATTTCTATCTGCGTCCGGAATATCCCATCTTCTGGTATCAGATGGTGAGCTGGATCACTGGTGTGCCAGATATAATAGAAGCCAATCGAAAGACCGGCGAGATAATTCATCTGGGCGAGACTGCCCAGATAGATACGCCCTCAACGAGTCTTACCGCGAGCACTCTGCTGCTTGATGAGGTGGGAATCTATCGCTTCCAGGGAAAGGCTGTGGCTGCCAATATGTATGATCCCAAAGAATCCAGCCTGCAAAGGGAAAAAAGTGTTGATGCAGGAGCCTTTGTATCCGGCAGCCGGGAGACTATAGTGGAAGAAGACCTATCCAAATGGATCATTGCACTTTCGGCTCTCGTCATCCTTCTGGAGCTGGCCGTTATGAAGAGGAGAAGGGAGATATGATCCTGGATCTCTATTTTGCCACGCCGCAGCTGCTCTGGGCCATTCCAGTTGTATTGCTCGTAGGGGCAGTCATAATCCGCAGCAGAGCCAAAGCCAGGCTCTTCGCCGCTTCAAGGCTTCTGGTCTTTTGCCTGATCATAGCTGCTGCCGCCAATCCTTACTTTGTCGAGGTGCATACAGTCTCATCTCAAAAGCCCAGCATAACCATCCTTGACGACCGGACTGGGTCCATGGGCATATTTGATCCTGATGTCGCGGCGCGGGTTGAGAGCTATGTAGACGCGCCCATACGCACATTCACAGGAGATGCGACGCCCCTGGGCGACCGAATCGTTCAGTACGCTCTGCCGGGCAGCACTCTCCTCTTGATCTCGGACGGCTACAGCAATAGCGGTCGCACTCTTGCCGACGCACTGGCACTGGGGCGCGCCTCCAATACCACGACGTTCGCCCTCTCTCTTGCCCCCCAAAGGGATGATGCGGGCGTGGAGATATCAGGGACAAACACCGCTGTCCTGGCCGGGGACTATCCTTTCAAGGTGTTGGTGCGCTCTTCTGGAAGCTATCAGGGACCTATTTCCGTCTTTGCCGACGACAAACTGATTTACAGCGACACAATAGTTGCCAACAACAGTGCGTCCGTCAAGATCTCCCATTCCTTCCTGGAAACAGGAAATCATATTTTGAGGGCGACTATTGCTCCGGATGGGCAGCCCATAAATGATAACTACCAAAAAGCTGTCTATGTCGTCCCCAAGCCACAGGTTCTGCTCATCTCCAATGGCAACTCACCACTCGCTACCGATCTGGATGATCTCTACAAGCTGACACTAGTCTCTGAGCTTCCTGACCAGCTAGAGGGCTATAAGGCCGTAGTGCTCGATGACATCAGATATAATTCTCATCTGGGTCCACTGCATAGTTATGTTCGCGAAGGCGGTGGGCTGGTGGTGGTAGGAGGCGAGGATGCCTATGACCATGGAGATTACCGCAACTCCAGCCTGGAAGAGATCTTGCCGGTGCGCTCCATGCCCAGCATCTTCGAGGGCGGCAAGACGCTTATCTTCGTCTTAGATATCTCCTTCTCCCTGCTCACCACGCGCACTGCGGACGGCACGCCTCTGCTCGACTACGAGAAGGCTCTGGCCGTGGAGCTCCTTAAATCGCCTCATTTCAAGGATTATAAGGTGGGTCTGGTGGTATTTGGAACTAAAGCCTATGATGTGCAGGACCCAGTCCCACTCTCCCGAGCTGAGAGTGTTCTTCGAGAGAGGATTATGAGTCTCGCGCCCACGGGCACTGAGAACAGCTATCTGGATAGCGGTGTGCAACTGGCCTGGAATATGCTCAATGTTAGCGGCGGCCAGGGCGAATTGGTAATCCTCTCGGATGGAAACCTCTACAACTATCCAGAAGTGGTAGCAAGCTCCATTGACTTGCTGCGCCAGATGAATGTCACAACTCGTCTCGTACAGGTGCAAGCATTCCCTGGAGCTACAGGCAGATTCGATTATATGGCCGCCCAGACTGGATCGGACTTTTCTGCTTTCGTCTATCCTGACTCGCTTACTACTACTATGCAAGAGTCTCCAGCACAAATCGAACCCGAAGTGAGTAGCCTCTCCGGATACACGGTAAATGTGGTCAATAAGAATCACTACATCACAGCCGATCTGAATTTGAATGCTACCGTAACCGGCTTTAATGATGTCACGCCTCGCCCCGGCGCCCAGCGTCTGGCAGCTCTGCCCGACGGAAAACCTGTCTTGACGGTATGGCGCTATGGTTTGGGCAGGGTGGCGGCGCTGACGGTCGATGATGGCAGTGCCTGGGCAAGCGAGTTGTATGCCAGCCCAAGTTCGCAGTTGATTTCGTCCACAGTCAATTGGGCAGTGGGTGATCCGCGACCACAGGACGATCGCGTCGAGGCAGATGACGGATGGCAGGGAACACCCTTATCCGTCACAATAAGCAGCAATGCGCGCCCCAGCCTTCTGGATGCAGATGTAGAAAAGGTGGGCGACAATCGATATGTAGCTACATTCTTGCCCAATAGCTCAGGCATCTATTACATCGGCAATTACGGCCTGGCAGTTAACTACCCCCTGGAGTATAGAGATATTGGCTTTAATCCAGATTTTTCTCGAATGATCATGGCCAATGGCGGAAAGGTCTTCAGCGAAGATGAGGCTCGACGAAGCCTTGTGGTCGAAGCCGGTCGTGTCAGCCAGAGAACTGTGCAGGAGCGGCTCTCACGAAGATACATTCTGCTGCTATTAGCTCTGGTAATATTCCTGACGGAAATAATATATCGAAAAAGGGATGAAGTTCGAAGAAGAGGTCGATTAAGGGCATGAAGCCACACCATCAGATTTTAATAGCATAATCAGCTTTATCGTTGATATATTGCGGAGGTAACTGCCACCAAATGAGTTCTCAAATGTGTACCGTCTGTGGCCTTCCCACGGAGCT
>JBFYLJ010000186.1:0-5417 GCA_041305465.1 Methanothrix sp. | reverse complement strand
AATAGACGGACATTCCACGACAAGCCATCCATCTTCTCCTTCGCTGATCAGAACCTTTAGCTTCATCTCGATCCTCAATTAAACAGATGATTTATTAGATAATAAGCCTTCTGCAATTTTGCAGATATGAGAGATTAGATATACAAGTAAATACACGTACATTGCTAATGTCCACCAAGACTATCACCATAACCGAAGAGGCATACGAGCGCCTGAAAAGCCGGAAGGGTGAGAATCAGAGCTTCTCTGAAGCCATTCTCCATAATTTCCCTGCCAAAAGAAAGCTCTCCGAGATCCTGGACGAGATCGGCAGAGATGACGAGCTAGCGGACAGAATCGAAGCCGCTTCCAAAGAGATGCGACGGGCCGAAATGCGCAACGTAGAGGTGTAATGATAATAATCGACACATCCGTCCTGATAGACGCTCTTCATAGAAAGCAGGCCGCCTTGAGAAAGATCATAGAGCTGGAGGAAACGGGCGAGACGCTATGCACGACGCAGATAAATGTGCTGGAGCTTTACAAGGGTGCTTACAGCCCCAGCAAGTCAGAGGCAGGACTGGAAAAAGTCAAGAAGCTGCTCGATGCTTTCGTCATCCTCACCATAGATGAAGATGCCTACGAGATATTCGGAGAATTATCTTCCGAACTAAGAAGGCGAGGAGAGGCGTTCGGCGACTTTGATGAACTCATTGCATCTATTGCTCTGGCCAATGGAGCAATAATTGTCTCAGGAGATAGCCATTTCCGCCGCGTGCCGGGACTGAAGGCCGTCTCGCCCTGAGTTTTCTGCAGGGGAAGAGCGTTCTTCATGCAGATGCAGGAAAGTGTAGAGTCCCGAACCATTCGGGACTTCACAATACGAAGAACGAGCACCAAAATTGTGCTAGACAACCACCTTTGCGCTCTCTATCTTAACCTCTTTTACCGGCCGGTCGTTGGCTCCCTTCTTCACCTTCGCCATGGCATCGACCACTTCCATGCCCTCGATCACCTTCCCGAAGACCGGATGCTTGCTGTCCAGGAAGTTGTTGTCCACCAGATTGATGAAGAACTGGCTGCCCCCAGTGTTCGGCCCGGCGTTGGCCATGCTGATGGTGCCCCGATCGTTCCTGTTCTTGCGGCTCAGTTCATCCTTGATGGCATAGCCAGGACCGCCACAGCCAGTGCCGGTGGGGTCTCCACCCTGAACCATGAAGCCGTCTATGATGCGGTGGAAGATGACTCCGTCATAGAATCCCTTCTCTACCAGCTTTTGGAAGTTGCCCGATGTAATGGGAGTGTCCTTGTAAAGCTGCAATGTGATGTCACCCATACTGGTCTTGAGCAGTACCTTGACACCATCTGCCTTAATTGTGCCTTCTGCCATATCTATCAGTCCTTTTGTTTGATATTAGCAAAAATAATCAAGAGATCATCTTAGCTTTGATAATCTTTACTTCTTTGAGGGGCCGGTCATTAGCGTCAGTCTGGACCCTGGCTATGGCATCTACCACATCCATGCCGGAAATCACCTTTCCAAAGGCGGGATGTTTGCCGTCCAGGAAGCTGTTGTCCACCTGATTGATGAAGAACTGGCTGCCGCCTGTGTTCGGCCCGGCGTTGGCCATGCTGATAGTGCCCCGCTCGTTTCGGTTGTGATAGGTGAACTCATCCTTGATGAAATAGCCCGGTCCACCCATGCCCGTGCCCTCCGGATCTCCGCCCTGAATCATGAAGCCGTTTATAACTCTATGGAAGATCACTCCATTGTAGAATCCCTTCTCCACCAGGCTCTTGAAATTTCCTGTCGTAATGGGCATATCATCGTAAAGCTGGATTGTGATGTCGCCCATGCTGGTCTTCAGGAGAACCTTGTTCGCCTTTTCCTCTACAGTCGGAGATATGCATCCCGATAAGACCAGTACCAGGATAATGAGTGGTAAATATAATATGATTTTCATCTACTCACGCCTTCATGGCCCGGCTCTCGTCGATCACAATGTAATCCTTGATGGCCACAACAGAAGCAAAGGGGATTAGCACAAACCTTCCGTTCTCCCTGTATTTCGAGCGGTTCAACTCCCTGTTCGGCTTGACCAACAGGTCCACCAGCTTTCCCGTCTGCACCTCAAAAACCACATCTTCAAGATCGCCCAACACCATGCCATCGATGTTTACGACCTCTTTTCCAGCAATGCTTGCCGAGAACACCTTTCCCATTCCCATCACCTAAATATTCCTTTCATTGTTGGGCATTTCTTGCTTCCTGGCCAAGGCGCTATCTGTAGCCGATGAGCGACGCAGGTTCAACCTTTATTCCGCCCTTGAACCTCTCGCTGATTCTCTCATAGTAGCTGACCATGTTCTCCTCCACGCTCGGCCTGACCTTCTTCAAAGACTCTCGGAAATGGTTCATCTCCACTTTCACCAGATTCTCTCGCAGGGCCAGCATGGCGGCCTCGCGGCAGAGCGAGTCGAGATCCGAGCCCACATAGCCTTCCGTCAGCTCAGCCAGCTCTTCTAAGCTCACATCCTCGCCTTTGGGCATATTTGCAGTCTTGATCTTGAGAATCTCGTGACGCCCTAATTTGTCGGGTGGCCCCACCAGTAGCATGCGATCAAACCTTCCCGACCGCAGAAGAGCTGGGTCGAGGATATCCGGCCGGTTGGTGGCACCTATGACCACCACATCCTTGAGCGTCTCCAGGCCGTCCAATTCTGCCAGGAGCTGATTTACCACCCGTTCCATTACATGGCTTCCTTCATCCGTGCCCCTCATGGGTGCAATGGAGTCCAGCTCGTCGAAGAATATGATGGTGGGTGAGACTTGCCTGGCTTTCCTGAAGATCTCCCTGATGGCCTTTTCCGACTCACCAACCCACTTGGATAGCATTTGCGGCCCCCGCACGCTGATAAAATTGGCAGCGGTCTCGTTGGCAACCGCCTGGGCGATCATGGTCTTTCCTGTGCCCGGCGGACCGTAGAGCAGAATTCCCTTGGGCGGACGTATGCCCATAAGGCGGAACTTCTCCGGCTGCTTGAGCGGCCATTCAATGGATTCGATCAGCTCCTGCTTGAGCGATCCCAGGCCGCCCAGATCGTTCCAATGCACGTGGGGCACATCCACAAGGACCTCTCGCATGCTGGAGGGCTCGATCTCCTTTAAGGCTTCCTCGAAGTCTCCTGCCATGACCAGCATCTTCTCCATGATCTCTGGTGGTATCTCATCCTCGGTAGTCAGATCCGGCAGGTAGCGGCGCAGAGCTCTCATGGCTGCCTCCTTGCAGAGAGCGTTTACATCTGCTCCCACAAAACCGTGCATTCTGTCTGCCAGGCTCTCCAGGTTCACATCGGCAGAGATGGGCATGCCACGCATGTGGATCTGCAGGATCTCGATTCTTCCGGATCGATCCGGAACTCCTATTTCGATCTCCCGGTCAAACCGGCCCGGCCTGCGCAGTGCCGGATCGATGGCTTCCTCACGGTTGGTGGCTCCGATCACCACCACCTGGCCGCGCTCTTTTAAGCCGTCCATCATAGCCAGTAGCTGGGCTACCACCCTTCTTTCCACCTCGCCTGTGACCTCACCTCGCTTGGGGGCGATGGAGTCGATCTCATCGATGAAGATGATGGAAGGAGCCGCCTTTTGGGCATCATCAAAGATCTCGCGAAGCCGCTGCTCGCTCTCGCCGTAATACTTGGACATTATCTCTGGCCCCGCAATGGAGAAGAAATTGGCTCCGCACTCATTGGCCACCGCCTTGGCGATGAGAGTCTTTCCCGTTCCAGGCGGCCCGTAGAGGAGAACGCCCTTGGGCGGCTCAATACCCAGCTTTTGGAATACCTCTGGGTGCTTTATGGGCAGCTCAATTACCTCTCGCACCCGCTGCACCTCAGAGCGCAGGCCGCCAACATTCTCGTAGGTGGTTCCGGTGGCTTTGACTGAGCGAACGCTCTTGGCCGGCTTTTCCAGCAGCAAGATCTCAGTTCGCTCACATATGATCACCACATCATCTGGATGGGTCTCAGTAACCACTAGAGGCACAGCCTCCATGCGGCCCACAAAAGGATGAGCTGCTGAACTCATGATTGGGAGAATATCGCCTGCCACTACCGGTCGCTTCAGAGTCTGGCGGCGGATCATATCTGCCGCTTCATCTCCATAATGCATATGCGAGCCGGAGGGCGGAGCCAAGACTATGCGCGCAGCATCGGCGAACTTGGCTTTGCGTATCTTCACTTTGTCTCCGATGCCCACCCCCGCGTTCTGGCGAATGAAACCGTCTATCCTGATATAATCCTGAGACCAGTCCTGCCGGTCGGCGCGCCAGACCTTGGCCGCCGTCAGTCTCTTTCCTTCAATCTCAATGATGTCTCCGGGAGAGAGTCGCAGCGTGAGCAGTGCATTGGGGTCCAGGCGAGCGATTCCCCTGGCCGAGTCATTGGGATAGGCTTTGGCCACCTTGAGAAGAATATCTTTCACTTCCCGCACACCTTGTCTTTATTTTAGCCCAATCGATATAAGTTTATCCAACATCGAAGACAATTTTATCACTGAATTTGATAGTAATCTATTTAATATTTTTGGCAGCAAGAGTGATGAAGCCCCCAAGGACGCACGAAGAAATGGATAATCTAAATAAGGTCACAGATAAAGCAAATCCCATGGCTATTGGTCCCCTACAAGAACTGATTGCTGCTGCGCATGGCGAAATCGAGGTCGATCTCCTGCTGGCTGGAGGCTGTGTCGCCAATGTGCTCTCCGGCGAGGTGTATCGGGCGGATGTGGCTATTCATAAAGGCCGGATAGCAGGCTTCGACTGCCCCAGCGCCCGACAGACCCTGGAGCTGGAGGGCAAGATTCTAGCTCCGGGATTCATTGACGGCCACGTTCACATTGAGAGCGCCATGGTCACCGTCCCCGAGTACGCGCGGGCAGTCGTGCCCAGGGGCACCACCACCGTGGTTGCCGACCCGCACGAGATCGCCAATGTTTGGGGCGAGGCGGGCATTCGCTACATGCTACAGTCATCCAGAGATCTCCCCCTGAATGTTTTTGTCATGCTGCCCACATGCGTACCCGCCACCAATCTGGAGACCGCCGGAGCCGCCCTGGGTGCGGACGCACTGGCCGGGCTGATAGAGGAAGAGGGGGTCATCGGCCTGGCCGAGGTCATGAACTATCCTGGTGTCATCTTCCGTGATCCGGAAGTGATGAAGAAGCTGGCTCTGGCGGGCAGAAGGCCGGTGGACGGCCACGCTCCGGGCCTGTCGGGCCGAGACCTCTCCGCCTACATCTCCGCCGGCATCCGGTCCGATCACGAGTGCATCACGATTGATGAAGCCAGGGAGAAGCTGCGCTCCGGCATGTACATCATGCTGCGGGAGGGCAGCGCAGCCAAGAACCTCCTGGATCTGCTGCCTCTGGTCACGCC
>JBFYLJ010000185.1:0-6881 GCA_041305465.1 Methanothrix sp. | reverse complement strand
TGACGGGATCAAGGCGAAAGTCCTTGAGCCAGGCCACGATATCCTTAACAGTCTCTATGCTCATGATGGGTGAACCCACATCTGAACTCCAGCAGTAGGCACATTTGGAGGGACAGCCCAGGGTGGGGATGATCATGACGTGAAAAGGCCTCTTTTGTTTCAACTTTTGTCTCATCATTTTTTAGCCCTTCTACTAATTTTTATTCATTAATTTCGAATGCGTAGCACATTATTTAGCTTATTCTCTATTCCTTTGTTATTCTCTCCACGCCCACCCGGGCGCGTCGCAGTGGTGGCAGCTCCTTCCATAATGCCATCTCTTTGCCCCTTATAACCAGAGCGCCATCAATGCCCGGCTGATCGATCGCCCGGAAGCACTCTTGCACAGGCCCCTCTGCCGTTACGGCATTTCCCAGAGCTGTGGCCGCTGCGTCTGCCAAAGCCACATCCTTCGATATCACTACCGCAGCATCTGCAAAGCCAAAGGAGATGGACGGGCCCACGCTGCCAGAGCTGGTGCAGATGCCCAAAGGCCTCTCTCGCGCGGCGAGATCGAAGGCCAGGTTTTGGATGGAGGAGCTGCCTGCATATATTCCTACTACTATGGGCTGATCATTCAAAATGCAGATATCTCCGCCGTTATCTACCATTGCATAGGTTGCGCCTTCTTGCATCATGGCCTGCAAGGCATTTCCGGCAATGGCGCCAGCTACTGCTGCCATGGGGCCGATGCCAAAGGCGGCGCTCTTCTCTATCATCTGCTTGACGATTTGCGGGGCGTAGTCAGCCTCAAGATCATAAGGCTCCAAGGTTATCTGAAAGAAGGGATCATCTCTTATAAACTCCTCCAGACAGCGGCGCTGCTCTCTTATGGATTCTCGAGCCGCGTCTATGTGCCTCTCCTTTCTGGCGAAGATTGTGACAATGGTCTCTTTTAGCTGGAAATGCTCCCGCAAAATTTCAGGCATGGCTTCTCACAGCCGGCGTGCGCCTGACAGGCCTGCCCTGGCTATAGTCTCCTTCTTTGCGCACAGCCGGACAATCAACTCCTCTTCATAGCTTACAGACAACATCTGCGTGGTCTCGTAGAGACGGGAAAGCTCAGAGAGGCCCTGTGCCGTGTAAGGCAGACTGAGCCTGTACTCCTGCAAGGGCAGTAGACGCTGAGAGATGCACTCTTCCAGCACTCCCAGGCCCTGGCCGGTAACGGCCGAGGCAAAAACAGGATATGGGGCCAAATCGCTGATCAGTTCCACCAGCTCCGCTGCTCGGCCTTCATCCAGACGGTCTGCTTTGTTCAGGATGGTCACAATGGGCGCACAGACCTCGCAGTCCCAGAGTGCCTTGTGCGAGGCCGCCAATTTGCGCCGCAACAATTCCGGCGGATCGCTGGCGTCTGCCACGAGAAGCACCAGATCCGCTTCAGAGATCTCGGATAAAGTGGACCGGAAGGCCTTGATGAGGAAGTGGGGCAGATCATCAATGAAGCCGACTGTGTCTGTGAGAAGAACCTTTCTGCCTAAAACCTCCCTTGCCCTGGTAGTGGGAGAAAGTGTCGTAAATGGCTGGTCCTTGGCTTCTACCTCAGAACCGGTGAGGGCGCTATGCAACGTGGACTTGCCGGCATTGGTGTAACCTGCCAGGGCTACCAGATCAAAACCCTGCTCCCTGCGCCTTTGCCGTCTCTCTTCACCCATGTTCTCCACATTTGCGAGCTCATTGCGGATCTTGGCCATTCTTCCACGGATATCGTGGTACATGGACTGCTCATAAGCTCCTGCGCCCCGAAAGCCCGGTTGTTCACCACGTTTTTTCAGGGCGAGGGCATTTTTTACCTGGGGGGCATCATAGCTGAGCTTAGCCAGTTCTACCTGCAGTTTTGCCTCGCGGGTGGAAGCGCGAGTGGAAAAGATCTCCAAAATGAGGTTGAACCTGTCTTGCACCCTGGCAGAAAACTCGCTTGTGATATTGAATACCTGGTTGGGGCTTAGTGCATTGTAGAAAATCAGCTTTTTCGGATTGTAGCTCAAAGCCTCTTCGATCTTTCCCCGTCCCATCTGGAAGCGAGAGTCCCGGCTCCTGCGCTGGAAGACCTCCGCCAAGACCCGATATCCGGCTGCTTGTGCCAGGCCGCGAAGCTCCTTCATCTTGTATGCGTCTGGCGGCTTGATCGGGTTTTCACGCATCAGCAGGACTGCGGTCTTTTCTTCATTCATCGCTCTTATCATCTCGTGCATCAATGATAAGCCTTCGTCCTGCTACTGAGATATGGTGTGCCATCTCTATCGCCGTTCTTTCGGCTATGGTCTCAGGATACTTGAAGTCTCGACCAAGGATGCTTTTTACCTTCCATATCTCCATGTTGTAGAGGTCACCGGATTCAGCGACGATTGTTCCGGGAAGGCACAAGCACGCCTCGCTTAAGAAGTCGAGGATGACATTGAGGTCCAACGCACTGACCACACGAGGTATCAGCCTCACCGAGTGAATTTTTTCAACAAAATTAGGGGATATGCGGGCGGAGACAACAGCGCATACCATCTTGTATCTGCCGTTTTCTGCATGCCTGCCTGAGATATCAATTGCCACGATGTCTATCTATTCAACCCCTTCTGATGATGGCATGCTGCTTTACTATCGCGGTAGCCTCTTGCATAGTCAAGCCTGCACCCATAGCGATCTCAATAGCTCTCTCGCTGTTTATGAGATCCCGAGGAGAGTGGCTGTCCGTGTCCACGACCATTTTAGCTCCGGCCAGCTTTGCCATGCGCACCACATGGCCGTTGGTGATGTTATGGCCAAAGCGAGATGTGATCTCCAGACAGACATTATTCTCGCGGGCCAGCTGTGCTTCTTCCAGGGTGATGAAGCCGGGGTGAGCCAATATGTCCACCTCTGCCTCAATAGCCGCCCGGTTTGTGCCCGATCGGACCGGCTCCACCGGCGTTTCGCCATGCACAACCACGATCTCTGCCCCCAGCTTGCGGGCCAGGATGGCCAGCGCCCCGATCTTGGCAGGTGGAACATGAGTCAACTCAGCGCCTACCAGGACTCGGATATCTGATGCTTCTTCGAAATATTTTATTTTAGATACACAGGATAATATGTGCTCAATATTGGTATAGTCTGCGTGATCGGTAATGCCGATGGCGGTGTATCCTAAAACTTCCGCCCGGCGCACCAGCTCGGAAGGAATGAGTTCGCCATCACTAAACGTGGTATGTGTATGCAGATCGATCATATTAGTGGCTCTTCTTCTTGTATTTTGCCTTCATAAAACCGGCGATTCGCTTCAAGACGGCTGATTTTGGGCCTTTCCTGGGTAGCAGTATTCTCCCGGAAGCCTCCTCCTGGTGCCATGTCTTAGGGTGCTTCTTTTCTCGTTCAATCTCCGGCTGCAAGCCGGATTTCAGCGAGGCTGTGATCAGCATATCCAGGTTCGGCTCATTGACGGCATCCTGGTGGGAGACCATTCTGCCTTCCGACCTGGTACGGGCTATGTCGAAGTAGATGGGCCATATGACAAGTTTGTCCTTCTCGGGCATAGACTAGTCTAATTGCAGCATCATTAATGTATTCTCCGGCACGAAAAGTCTTTTAGTCTTGTTCAGCTATAATAAATTGGAGTTCCTATAATGAGTCAAGAGACTTTTCCCGTTGCCAATGTCGGTGGAAAGGAGATCCCATACGACCCGGAGCAGCTCAGACGGATTCAGGAGCACCCGTGTTTCAGCGAGAAGGCCTGCCATGCCTACGGCAGAATGCACCTGGCTGTGGCGCCAAAGTGCAACATCCAGTGCAAGTACTGTGTGCGGGACTATGACTGTGTCAATGAGTCCCGGCCAGGGGTGACTTCTCAAGTTCTAAAGCCAAAAGAGGCACTGGAGCGCGTGGACGAGGTGCTGGAGAAGTATCACTACATAAAAGTGGTAGCCGTTGCCGGTCCAGGCGAGCCATTGGCCAACGAGGAGACATTTGAGACTATGCGCCTGGTGGGGGAGAAATATCCGGGCATCATCCTCTGCCTCAGCACCAATGGCCTGCTTCTGCCTGACAGGATCGAGGAATTGGACCGTTTGGGGGTCTCCAACATCACCGTTACAATGAATGCCATAGATCCGGAGATTGGCCAGCAGATCTACGATTATGTGACCTATCGGGGCAAGAGATACGAAGGCCTGGAGGCGGCAACCATCCTGCGCGACCACCAGCTCAAAGGCATCGAAGAGGCCCTTAAGCTGAAAAAGATTGTGAAGGTTAATACCGTTCTGATTCCCGGCATCAACGACAAACATGTCTTCGACATCGCTCGCAAGATTAAGTCGATGGGTGTCTATATCCATAATGTCATGCCCCTCATTCCCCAGTACAAGTTCGCCCACATCAAGCCTCCTTCGCCTGAGGAGAAAAGGAAAATCCAGGAGGAGCTGGGCAAGATCATCAAGCAGATGAAGCATTGCCGGCAATGTCGCTCCGATGCCATAGGGCGGCTGGGATGCGATGTGCAGCAGGAGTTTGAAAGCAGAACTAAGGAACAGGGATAGGATATATGCACATTTGAAACGTTTTCCTATCTGGTTTCGCTACAATAACAAGAATTCCTACAGCATTGCTGCTCTGATGCCGCTTGTAGAGGCGGGTATTGCCAGAGGGCCCAAGGCAGGCATTATGCTCTACAGCTTTGCCAGCGCTCAGGCGGAGGAGGTCTACAGGGAAGTATGCAGCGCTGCGGTGGATGCAGTCTACATCGCCGGCGGCCCCCATCCATCGGCTCTGCCAGAAGAGGTGCTGGAGCACTTCGACTTCGTGGTTATCGGCGAGGGAGAGGAGACGCTGCCCGAATTAATCCAGGCCATAAGAGAGGTGAGCGATCCGTCCCGCGTGAAGGGCATCGCCTACAAACACCAGGGGCGGGTAATATTTACGGAAAAGAGGCTGCCAGTGGACCTGGACCTCTACCCGCCCTTTGGCAAGATCCTGGCGCCTTTGGAGATCTCGCGCGGCTGCCCATGGGGCTGCACTTACTGCCAGACGCCGCGCCTCTTCGGCACCTGCATGCGTCACAGATCGATTCCGGTCATTGCCCAGTATGCTCGTCGCCACAATGATATTCGTTTCACCTCGCCTAACTCTTTAGCCTACGGCTCAGATGGGCGCGTGCCCCGCCTGGAGAAGGTCGAAGCCTTGCTCAGGGTTCTGGCCGAGCAGAAGAAGCCGATTTACTTCGGTACATTTCCTTCCGAAGTCCGGCCGGAGTTCGTCTCGGCTGCGGCTTTGGAGCTTATCGTCAAGTACTGCGCTAACAAGAGCCTGAGCCTGGGAGGTCAGTCCGGCAGCCCGGCAGTCTTGCGCAGCATTGGCAGGGGGCATGGGCGCTCTGAGATCCTTGAGGCCTGCGAGCTGGCACTGGATTATGGGCTAGTGCCGCAGGTGGATCTGATCTTTGGCCTGCCAACTGAGCGGGAAGCTGATCAGCGGATGACGCTTGATTTGGTCAGGTGGATTGTGGCCAGAGGCGGCAAGGTGCGAGCGCACCGCTTTATGCCCTTGCCGGGAACGCCGCTGGCAGCAGCGCGGCCTGCACCTCTGGCGGCGGATGTGGATGCATACCTTGGCAAGATGGCTCTGGAGGGACGACTGACTGGAAGCTGGTCAGCCGGGGGCGCTGGCGAGAATGATTGACGGATAGTAACTATACACAATCTTTATATTCAATATAGTACAATAAAGTTATTGGTGGACTCGTGTGGAGCTAAGGTTTGACAACTACATTCTAAAGGCGTTCCTCTCTTCCGGCCTGCTATCGCTGGTGATGATGGCTCTTGCCCTGGGGCTCATTCAGCTGTTTCGCTACGGCTCGTCCTTGCCTTTATCCATAATTCTCACCATGGCGGCGATATCGTTCGTCCTTTCCGCTTCATTTTTCGAGCGCTACGAGGTGGGCTCAATCATGTGGTCCATGCTGGTCTCACTCATCGCAACCCTGATGCTCACTCTGCTCTCCGGAGGCATAATTTATGGCATAACTGCCAGGGGGCAGTCCTGGGAGGAGCTGCTCTCGGGCCTTGCCATCTGCATGATCGTGGGCATGACCCTGCTATCCTATCTCAAGCGCAGCCTGGGCGAGATAGAGTACTGATTAATACTAGCAGCAATACTAACCAGTCTTTCAATGCCTGGCATGATGGTGGACTCCTTTGGTCGCAAAGTCACCGGCCTGCGTATTGCTCTTACTCCTCGCTGCAATCTTAATTGCATCTACTGTCACCACGAGGGCGAGGTAAAGCCCAATGGTGAGATCTCGGATGAGATGGTGGTAAGCGTCGCTCACGCAGCAGCTCTTTTGGGCGTTCGCTCCCTGAAGTTCACGGGGGGAGAGCCCTTGCTGCGCTCCGGCTTAGCGGAACTGATAGCCCAGATGCCCCAGGAACTTGACATCTCACTGACCACGAACGGCATCTTTCTGGCGGAGCAGGCCGGGCCCCTGGCAGAGGCGGGGCTGGACCGGGTCAATGTGAGCCTGGACTCGCTGCGCCCCGAGATCTACCGGGCCATCACCGGCGGGCGGGAAGGGGATCTGGAGAATGTCCTGGCTGGAATCGATGCTGCTAAGGCCGCGGCCCTTGCGCCCATCAAGCTGAATGTGGTGGTCCTTAAGGAGAACGAGGCCGAGATTTCCGATTTTATCGATTTTTGCAGGGAGAAAGGCCTGATATTGCAGCTCATCGAGCTGCTGGACCTGTGCCACCTGGGGCTTTCCGGAGACATCGACGCCATCGAGCGCGGCCTGGCCGCCCGGGCGGATCGCGTCCGTGTCCGGGAGATGCACCGGCGCAAGAAGTACTTCCTGGATGGAGCTGAGGTGGAGGTGGTGCGGCCCA
>JBFYLJ010000184.1:0-28195 GCA_041305465.1 Methanothrix sp. | reverse complement strand
AGGGCCGTTCTCTCCTTCTATACATGCTTGCTGGCTTGCGTGTCAAAACGAAATTCCTCCAATAATCCTGAGATTGGTGCTACTATGCACCTTGCTTATAAGGTTTGGCCTTGGCTGCCGGCTTACACCGTGATGGGCGTGGAGTGAGATATCTCCCCGGCAAGAGGCCTCTTCATGAGGGTGCGGATATCTTCCGGACTCTTTGCATTTGCGACTGTCCACATGAGCTTTACCAGGGCCATCTCGGGCAGCATATCCTCGCCCTCAATAGCTCCCGCGTCAAGCATATCGCGTCCCGTATCGTATACCCGATCGCATATTCTGCCTCGTAGGCATTGAGAGGTTACCACCACGGGGATATCCTCCTCTGTGGCCCTCTTGATGCTCTCTATCCAGTCGGATGCCACATGACCAAGGCCGGTGCCCTCCAGTACTATGCCGCGATAGCCCTTATCAATGTAGTAATTCAAGATCTCCGGCGAAGATCCGGGTGTATACTTGACCAGAGCGCAATGCGACTCCAGTTTGTCTATAACCTCCAGCTCCATCTCGCCGCGTCGCCGGTAAGGCTGGAAGGTCTGAATCTTTCTGGTGAGGTAGTCCACCTTTCCAAGCGGCGCTTGATTTATGCTCTGAAAAGCATCCCTGCGAGAGGTATGCATTTTTCGCACCCTTGTCCCGCGGTGAATTGTGCAGTAGTCGTCGCTGGTTGTGCCGTGCATCACCACACAGACCTCAGCAATGTCGCTTATGGCGACAGTTGCCGCACAGACGGCATTCATGGAGGCGTCGCTGCTGGGCCGGTCGGAACTCCTCTGCGAGCCGACTATGACTACGGGCACTGGTGTCTTCAGCATGAAGGAGAGCGCCGCCGCAGTATACATCATGGTATCCGTGCCGTGGGTTATGATTACGCCCTCTGCGCCTGCTGAAATCTCCTCCGCCACTGATTGCGCGAGCTTTATCCAGTATTCTGCGCGCATGTTCTCGCTCAAGATCTGATAGATGACGCGGGCGCGGTAGTTGGCGATCTCTTCCAGCTCAGGGATAGCGGATATGATCTCGCTGGCGGAGAACTGGCTGGTGACGGCTCCAGTGCGATAATCGACCTTGCTGGCAATTGTCCCTCCGGTGGATAGAATAGAAACCTGGGAGAGGCCCTTTCTAGTCTGCAAAGGCCTGATATAGCCTTTTGGCTTGCTTTCCTGGCTCTTTTGCAGAAGCTGTATCTCACATTTGGCGGCACATAAGCCAATATTGTAGCCGTTGTCCAGCTTCATGACCAGGTAACCTTCGCGCCGACAAGGCATGAGCACGCCCTCATAGCGTGCGCCGTCCCTCTTTACGGAGATTCTGTCTCCAAGTTCCATTTTTTTACTCACCAGGGTCTGCATTAACCCTTCTCATTCTATGCTAGGCATCTAAAAACGTTGCCCTTGGTGGCTCTGGCGAGATAAAGAAGATTAATAGAGGGAAAGGCGGCAAAGATGGCGATATGATCTACTTTGTGACCAGCAATAAAGGAAAGTACGCAGAGGCGCAGGCAATATTCGGGGATCTCGTGCAAAGGGACATCGGCTATGCTGAGATCCAGGCAGACACGCTGGAAGAGGTTGCTCTCTACGGCATGAAAGAGGTTGCATCCCGCCTGGAGGGGCCGGTGATGCTCGAAGATGCAGGTCTTTTCGTGCAAGCTCTGCAAGGATTTCCCGGCGTTTATTCAGCATATGTGCAAAAGACGATAGGCAACGCCGGGATACTGCGGCTCATGGAGAGCCAGGAGAATCGATCGGCTTACTTTAAGTCGGTGGTCGCCTACACTGAGCCGGGCATGGAAACCATAATGTTCTCAGGAGAGGTGCACGGACAGATCGGTTTTGAGGCGCGAGGCAATAAGGGATTTGGCTATGACCCCATCTTTTATGTGGACGACATGAGTTTGGCGGAGATGGATCTGGAGAAGAAGAATCAAATCTCTCATCGCGCACAGTCCATGCGCGCTCTCAAAGACTGGCGGCATAGCCGTTAAATTTTTTTATTTAATTATCTACGGCACAGTCATATCGCTTCCTTATCACCCATACGATCTGCATATAGCATAAATTTATATAGTAATAATATATAGTAACTGTAATGAACATATTCCAATAGCGTGAATTGGCCAAAATATCATACATCAATCATTCGAATAGGTGATTGGGTCTTAATTGATGAAATATGAAATTATTGTTATAATAATTAATGCAGTGAATAATAAGAGTCTGACACATCTGATTAATTATGGACGGACTCGCTGGTCACAATCGTCTATATGATGGCAGAAAGCTTAGCAGTATTTAGGAGATGTTGGGGATGGATTATATCTCGATTTCATTGGCGCTCGTGGGATGCCTGCTCCTTTGGTGGTCGTTTCTGGCCATTTCCGGATTGAAGAGATCTAAGCTATGCGAAGAAATCCATTTTCGATAGATTCATCAATTGAATCTCACAGTCGTTTCTTCTCCAGTGCACAGCGCGGCAGCATCTTGTCATCGATGACTCTGATGTATGGCGCCTGGACGGCAGAAATATAGACCTTACGTCCTCCTACTGATATTACTTGATCAGTTGTCTTGGGCGGGCTGATCTTGATGGAGAACATCAGAGGCCCTTCACAAGTAGTGGCGACGCGCTGGTCAGTGGAGCGAGCGAGGATATATTCTTCCATCTCCTGAGTGATCTTGAGGGAAAGGGGTTTAGTGGTCATTGTAGGGTAGATTTCTCAAGCATATATTTAGGGATTTGTTCAAAGCAAGTGGTAAAGGTTCGCGACGAGGCTGTTGAGGTAGTATGCCTGGGCGGCTGGATGCATGAAAAACAGCCAATTTTTTGTAGATCGGCATCTTTCACGGCCCAAAATGGTTATATCCATATTTTCCGTTACCAATTGGCATGAAAGTACGCAATAACATATCAAGATTGGCTGCGCTTCTTGGCATTTTTATATTGCTGGCCGCGGTTGCTGACTCTCAGATGAACCGGGACAGTCCCCTTTTGGGTAGCAAGATTCCAAGGACGGACGATCAGAACATAGTGGGCCAAGGTAGGCAGTCCGCTTCTCCTATCATGCTCTCTGAACCTTTCAATAACCAAGCCGTCTGCGATTTGTCGATATCTGCGGATCAAAGCAATACCACCTGCAATCAGGTCTCATTCCTGCTGACAATGACTTCATCTCCCAGCGGCTCCACCGGATATCAGCCGGTAAAGGTAAGAGTGCTGGAAAACCGTCAGGGAACGCCCACCGCGGTTGCAGACCTCATTCTTCTCATGCCGGTCACAGGCGGCTTTCTGCATGAGACAATCGGCTTTTCCAGTTCAACTTCATCGGCTGCAGGCAGCAGGAAGAGTGAGATTACTGTGACGGCGGATCCGGATAATCAAGTCCCGGAGACCAATGAGAGCAACAATGGCCTAATCATCAGCGCAACTTGTTAGGTTTTAGGTGTTTATGCATGGATGGCAAGAGCCATCCTGGATTTTCTTCTTCCTAAAAACAACAGAAATTTTTTAAATCAGGACTTCCAATAAGGATGATATATTGGGGGAAGAAACACGAAACTAATAACAGACGACTCAAATGCAGATCTGGCTGCACTCTTAGGTACGATTAGGACCTTGGCACCAGAATTGTGGAGATCCGGTCAACGCAATCTTATTCTTCCTAAAGAATTAGGTGATCTGGAAGACCCAGAGTATCTGGAGCAAATAAAAGGAAAGATCAATAAAATGAAGCTGCTTAATGATATGCTTGAAGCCGGTTTAATAACTCAAGCCCAGTATCTCTCCAGAAAAGACAAGATCCTTTCTGGTATGTAATCATGTCTAGCTGCGTTTCATCATTCGCTGCGATTGATGAAAAATCTTCAAAGAGAAGGGGCAGGTTAATAAATGGTTGCAGCTTATGGCTAATGGATGGAAATGTCTGAAGATGAAAAGCCCACTACAAGACAATCATTGCCGCAATTTATTCCCAAATTCAAAGGCAAGAAAGTCATAATTCGTCTGATCTCAGGGGGCCAGCCGGTCATTGGGACTATTGACTCGTTCAACTCTTATGAGATCCTTCTCTTGACTGTGAAGGGTGAGATATTGGTCTTCAAGCACGCCATTGCCACTATTGATGTTGTGGATGAGCCGCGAGGATATAAGCCAAATCTCTAATTTTTTTAAAAAATATTTATTGCTGAAACGAATATCATTATTTACTATTGGGTGCCAGTAGGTACTTACATGAGCCTGAAGGTTACAATGCTAGGAACGGGCGTGGGCGTCCCCCAGCCGGGACGTTCCCAGGCTGCTGTATTGGTGGAGAACGATCAGGCTCTGCTCCTGGATTGCGGAGCGGGCACTCTCCTGCGCCTGGACGAGGTAGGAATTGACCTGGAGGCGCTGGACAGCGTGTTGCTCACGCACCTTCATTTGGACCATGTCTCCGATCTATTGGCTCTGGCCAATGCTCGATTTCTGGCAGATATGCCTGGCCTGCAAATCTTCGGGCCGCAGGGTACTGATATCTATTTTACGATCGCCAGGAGCCTCTACCCTAACCTCGAAAAGATGAATGTGACTGTGCAAGAGCTCAAACCCATGGATTCGATTACCCTGAAGGGTTTTGACATCTTTGCCGAGGAGGCGCGCCACAGTGTGACAGCTCTCGCCTACCGCTTGGAGTCAGAAGAAAAGGTAATAGTCTACTCCGGAGACACACAGCCTTGCCCGCGCGTTGCAGCTCTTGCTAAGGAAGCCGATCTGCTCATTCATGAGTGCTCCTTTCCTGAGCCCTTTGATGTAACCAACCACACCACTCCCAGGAAGCTGGGCAGCATGATCAAGAACCTGGGCATCAAGCGCGTGGTACTCACCCATCTCTACCCGCAGGCACAGGGATGCGAGGACGAGATGGCCGAACAGGTGATTGAGCTGTCCGGAGCGCCGACCATAGTTGGCTGGGACATGATGAGCGTTGTAATTTGATCTCTATTCGATCGAATGAATAATTCTATGAAGAATTTGGGTCAAGCCATCATAGAATTGCTCAACCGTTGATGCCTTGAGACGTTCGCCTCCTCCATGCGCATCGACTATGGTTGGACCGATGGAGATGCAATCGATATCGCTGCCGTACTTGGCCACGACCTGGCTGCATTCCAGGCCCGCATGGATCACTGTCGCGTTATAATCAGGATATTTGCGGCCGTATACGTCCTTTGCTATTGCAAGCAGCTCGGATTTTTCGTTCGGCTGCCAGGATGGGTATCCATCAGTGTATTTCACTTCATAATCGAAGCATGCTCCAATGTTATCCAGGATATTCTTCAGAGCCTTCATGTGAGCATCATTGGAGCTGCGGTTTGATCCTTTGATGATAGCAGCGTCATTGCGAATCTCAATTCCTGCCAGGTTGCTCGATGTCTCGACCAGGTTGACATTATCCTTTTGCGGTATCATTCGAATGACGCCGTGAGGTATCTGGTTAAGAAGGCAAAGAAGGGCATCAGTCGATATCCTGCTCAGCGGCTTTGTCTGAACATCTCCTTGCCAGCTGACTTGCCAGCTGAATTTATCCTCCTCAGGCTGATAGAGCGCTTTTTGTGCATTGCATTGAGCAGCGAGACAATTCTCAAAACACTCCTTCTTCTCCTTAGGGATGGCAACGACGGCGCTAGCGCTGCTTGGGATGGAATTCATCTTGGTCTGCTCATCTCTCTGCATGGAAATGAGGCGCAGGTCGAAACTGGAATTTTCTCCAACATCCCGGTTAGCAGTACGCTCATTGAGATTGATGAGGACTTCAGCCAGGCCTTTAATGGCATTGAGCCTTCCCTTGTTGATATCGACGCCCGAATGTCCTCCGCGAAGGCCTGAAATCGAGATATTCAGAGCGATAAAATCCTTCTCCATATCCGACCGCTCACCTGTCCCTGAAAATGAAAAATCACAGCCGCCTGCGCACCCGTAGAGCATGGTCGTTACCTTCTCGGCATCAAGATTGATGTATTTCCTGCCTAAAAGCAGATCCTTTTCGAAGTGCTCTGCTCCGCCCATGTCATTTTCTTCCTGGACTGTAAAGAAGCACTCAAGAGGGTACTCTCTTAGCGCCTCATCCTTCAGAAGTGCCAGGGCTGTTGCAACGCCTATTCCATTATCAGCACCCAGAGTAGTGCCTGTCTTTGGATTGCCGATGCTATCCCTCCCCCCCGCCTTTATCCACTTCTCCCCATTGATTTCAAAGTCAAACACATTTAGAGGAAAGATATCATTTTTGGGAAAACAGACCATATCCATGTGTGCCTGAAGGGTAACGTATGGCTTATCGGAATAGGCCCCCGACCCCTTCCTGCGAACGACGATTACCCTTTTGCCGGCATCCGTTGCATCAGGCTCGTAAAAAATGGGCTTCTCAATATTATCAATCTTGTTAACACAATCTGACACATATTTCCGCACTTCATCTTCATCGCCGTCTTCAGGATGAGCTTCATCACGAGAGGGATGTTTTAGCGTTGTTATCTTCATGAAGTGATCGTAGACTGCTTTGGGCCCGAAATAGTCATCTGCATCTGGCACAATACCTTACACCTCAATACAAATGTACAACTAACCAATCAGAACCTTGCCATGCCTGTCGATCTTTCCTTCATAGATCCGGGTGGAGCTGATGCGCACGAGATCCTGAGCCAGCAGATACTCAACTACGGATATCTGGAGGCCGTTCAGGTTCTTCTTTGCTCTCAGCCTGTTGATCTTCTCAGCCATGGGCAAGGTCTCCGGAGAGACGACGATAAAATCAAAATCTTCATAGATCGAGGAGCCGCATTGATCGTCGATCTTTATGATGTTGGCATGCTCGATGCCAAAGCACCTTTTCACGACAGCCCGCAAATTCTTCGCCCGTAACTCAAAATCGCGCACGAGGCGGGTTCGGCTCTCTCTGGCCATCTCGTCAGAGGTGAGACCAATTACTACCTCGCCCTCTCCCCCCAGCTCATAGGCACGCCTCAGCAAGGAGATATGCCCATCATGAATGGGATCGAAGGTTCCGCCTACAGCAACTCTGGCCATCAGGCCCGCTAACGAGAGAACTGTATAAGTACTTAACGCCATCAACCTGGATCAGATTCGCCGCCCACGGAAACGCTCCAGGATCTTGGTTACAATGCGGCTGGAGCTGCAAAGAGGACAGGGCTCGTGCTCCTCAATACGCACAATTTGGGGATGCAGGCCACGACGAAACAGCTCAGCCTGCAAAGTCGCCTCATCAAAATGCTGATCATAGCCCAGTGTGATTATATCTGGATTGAGCTGCTCTACCGTGCGGAAGATATCCGTCTCCTCGCCCAGGACAGCTCTGTCCACGACCTTGAGAGACTCCAACATCCTCAGCCTCTGCTGTTCAGGCAGTATCGGCTTGGGCTTGTGGCGCACATTCACATCCCTGGCAACAATCACCACCAGCTCGTCGCCTAACGCTCGCGAGTGCTCCAGGTAGAGGACGTGGCCGGGATGAAGAAGGTCAAAGGTGCCGGTAGCCACTACCAGGGTCAAAGCCGGTCCTCTTTATATTTATCATCAAATTTCATCTTCAAAGTCCTCATCAAAGCCATCGTCCTTAAACTCCACATCCAAAATTGCCAGATCGCGCCGCCTTCCAGCACCATCATAACAAACGAAGCTCTGCTCGTCAAAAGGCGGGCCGACGATGATATTGAAGTCCCCGGTACGCGAGAAAAAAATGAGGTCCGGCTCTGACGGCCTGAGGTCTCCGGAAGGATGGCTGTGAGCTGAGCCTGCCACTGCCATATTAGGCAGCATGTAAAGCCGAACCAGAGCACTCATCCGGGAGTTTTCCGTGCCGGGAAGTATGAGGACCTCGGTGATGATCTCCTCATCAACCTGAAGCAGCCCTGCGAACTCCACGGGCAGGGAGGAGCGGGACGCCTCTAAGATAAATCGCAGCGTATCCCTGGCAATGCCGCGCACCTTTCTTTGTCTCATTTTCCCACCACAGTCGCCCCCGCCGTAGCGGTTCGCAGATGAATGCAGTCTCCAGCCAGTACCCTTTTTTGCTCATCACCGATTTGAAGGATAAGGGCACCATCCTCTGCCAGATCCACGGCCTGCCCTGTCAGAGCGCCAGCAGCTGAAGTGATGCGCACCTGCCTATTCAGAGTTAGCGAACGGCTGCGCCATTCTTCAAAGATCTCAATGCTTCCCATATTTTCGTATGCCAATTCTATCTCCTCAAGAATTCTGCAGACAAGATCGCATCGGTCGATATCGTAGCCCAGCTGTGCCGCCAGAGAGGTCGATCTCCACTGCGCAGGAAAATGGGATAGGTCGTTGTTGGCATTGAGGCCCAGTCCTACCACGGCATAGTCCAGCCGGTCCACCTGTGCGCCCACCTCCATGAGTATACCGCAGATCTTTAACTCATGGATCAAAAGGTCGTTGGGCCACTTGATGCCGGCATCCAGGCCGAACTGAGAGGAGAGGGCCCGGCAGAGTGCGACGCTCGCTGCCATGTTTATCTGGTAGACATGATTGAGCGGCATTATCGGCTTTAGGGCGAGACTCATCCAGATTCCGCCGGGAGGCGAAGCCCATGGTCGAGAGAGCCTGCCCCTGCCCTGGGTCTGGGTCTCAGTCAGGATGACAGTTCCATTCGAACAGTCTGGGACCATGGAGAGTGCTACCGCATTGGTGGAGCTAACCTCGTCATAGATCTGCAGGTCTCTTCCCAGCCATCTTGTCTTGAGGCAGCAAGAGATGCGGTCCGCATCCAGAAGGTCGGTTTTTTTGGCCAATCGATAGCCTTTCCCTGTGGAAGATGATATCTCATATCCTCTTTGGCGAAGTGTCTGGACCTGTTTGCAGACGGCGGCTCTGGAGATGGCGAGCCTCTTGGCCATCTCCTCGCCGGATACCCACTCTCCTGAGGCCAAGAATGAGAGGATATCGAGAGCTGTCACCTTCAGCTCTTCTCCTCTGAACGGTTCTGGCTAAGGTAGGACCCCACTGCTGCGGATATGGCAGCAATCTGACGGTTGTCCGCACCCAGAGCCGAAGCGAGCGACATGCCCTTCTCATAATCCTCTACGGCCACAACCTTGACTGCCTCGACGATATTCTCATCCTTAATAAAGTGAGTATTTATATCTCCGCTGCGGAATCTCTTATTTCGGAGAACCGCTTTGTGGAATATCAAATTAGTTTTTACTCCCACGATGATGTATTCATAGAGGGCGCGCTCCATTCTGGCGATGGCCTCTTTGCGGTCCTTGCCGTGGGCCACCAACTTGGAGATCAGAGAATCGTAGTAGGGCGGGATGACGTAGCCGGTATAAACTCCGCTGTCAACTCTTATGCCCGGACCGCCCGGGCTTCGGTAGCGCTTGATTTTTCCAGGACAGGGAGCAAAATCGTTTAGTGGGTCCTCCGCATTTATACGGCATTCGATAGCCCAGCCGTTAATTTTCATGTCGGACTGATCGTAGCCCAGGGGGTAACCTGCCGCTACCAAGATCTGCTCTTTGGCCAGGTCCACGCCGGTTACCATCTCTGTGATGGGATGCTCTACCTGTAGGCGCGTATTCATCTCCAGGAAGTAAAAGTCGCCGCGCGAGTACATGAACTCCACTGTGCCGGCACTGGAATAACCGATAGCTTTCGCAGCTTTGACGGCGATGGAGCCCATCCTTTCACGCAGCTCTTCGGTCATAACGGGCGAAGGTGACTCCTCGATCAGCTTCTGGTGACGGCGCTGGATGGAGCACTCCCGGTCTGAGACATAGATGGTCTTTCCATAATTGTCGGCCAGGATCTGAAACTCGATGTGCCGGGGTTCGGTCAGGTATTTTTCGATGTAGATGGTGTCATCACCGAAAGCGCTTCTGGCAACGGACTGAGAAGAGGTTAAGGCGGGAATAAGCTCCTCGCGACTTTGCACGATCTTCATGCCTATTCCTCCGCCTCCTGCTGCCGGCTTGAGGATGATGGGGTAGCCAATCTTATCCGCGATCTCGACGGCAACATCAGGATCGCTGATGCCCTCCTCAATGCCGGGCACAATTGGTACGCCCGCTTCTTTCATGGTCTGGCGAGCTGTGATCTTTGAGCCCATAGCATCAATCGAGGAGGACGGTGGGCCGATGAAGACGATGCCGTTCTCCACACAGGCAGCAGCGAAGTTTGTATTCTCAGAGAGAAAACCATAGCCGGGATGGATTGCCTGAGCTGCGGTATCAAGCGCGGCTTTGATTATATTGTCTATACTCAAGTAACTCTGGCGTGAGGGTGCCGGCCCGATGAAGACTGCTTCGTCTGCGTATTTGGCGAAAAGGGCGTTCTTGTCCGCTGCGGAGTAGACGGCCACTGTCGAGATGCCCAGCTCCCGGCAGGCGCGCATCACCCGGATGGCGATCTCTCCCCGGTTGGCGATCAGGATCTTATTGAACATTCCCTGTTGAAAGACGCTGCCAAGGTAAAACCTTTTTGGCATAGTAGTAGGCAAAGCATTATATCTATAGCGCTGAATATTTTGCTGTGAAGGGGATCTACAATGGTTAACGTGAATTTAGCTGCGGCAATGGGGGTGCTGGTAATTCTCACAGGAATCGCTCTGGTGGGGGTGCAGGTGATGGAAAGCCAAGGCGGAGAGATGCAAGGCGAGAGCTTCAAGCTGATAGGCGCGCAGGCGGGGGCTACCAAGTTTCAGGTAGAGACTGCTTTTCCTGGCGTGCCCATGATTGCTTTAGGCATGATCCTGCTAATTGCGGGTGCTTTCTTTTCTGGCCGGTCATGATGGGCACTTTTCATAAGGCAAAAACTAAAAATGCATGAGTGACTAATTTTGCCGCTATGAAGCCCAGGGATTTATCTCAAGACGAGTGCACGAGTCTTCTTTCTGCAGCCAGATACGGCCGGCTGGGGCTGTCCAAAGAGGATCGGCCTTATGTCGTTCCCATGTCCTATGTCTATCAAGACGGTAAGATCTACCTTCACTCCAAAGGTATGGGAAAGAAGGTTCTTTATGCCACAGATAATCCCCTAGTCTGTTTTCAGATAGATGTCTTGGAAAAGGAGAGATGGTCGAGCGTCGTCGTCTATGGCGTCAGTCGATTGTCGGATAGCGTTGAGGCCAAGCAGAAGATGTTTGACGCCTTCACTAAAAAGGGCCAGGGCGGTCATGGCGGCAAGAAGTTCTCCCGCGAGGAGCTGGAGAAGATGCCCATGACCATCTGGGAGATCGAGATTGAGGAGATGACCGGCAGAGAGGGCATCTGGTAGTTCTGAGGTAAAATGCCACCCGCGGTGAAGTGGACTGAGAAGTACCGGCCTGATACGCTCAAACAGGTTTTAGGAAACGCCAAGGCCATCGAGGAGCTACGGGCCTGGGCAGCTTCCTGGGAGAGGGGCGCGCCAATCACCGGGGCGGTCATTCTCTACGGCCCGGCGGGAACCGGCAAGACATCGGCGGCTCTTGCCCTGGCGCGGGAATTTGACTGGGACTATATTGAGATGAATGCCTCAGATGCGCGCACGGCAGGCATGATTGCCAAGATTGCCGGGCCGGCATCGCGCTCCATGACTTTCTCGGGCAAGCCGCGGCTGGTTATTTTGGACGAGGCTGACAATTTGCACGGCACCGCCGACCGGGGGGGAGCGTCTGCCATGCTGCGTCTGGTCAGAGAGACAAGTCAGCCCGTTCTCCTCATTGCCAACGAGTATTATGATATGGAAAAGCCCTTGCGGGATGCGGCCAAGGGCATACAGTTTCGATCCGTGCGCTCCACCACCATCGCTCAGGCTCTGCGGGAGATCTGCCGGGCGGAGGGGGTTGATTGCGATCCTGATGCTCTGATGATGATTGCCGAGCGCGCAGGCGGGGACATGCGCTCCGGCGTGAACGATCTGCAAGCCGCCGCCCAGGGCCAATCTGCCCTCAGGCCGGAGGACGTGGCCACGGCTGAGCGGGATGTGAAGTCGTCCATTTTCAAGGTCTTGGAGGTCATCTTCAAAGGCAATAGCGCCCAGGAAGCCCTGCAGGCCTCTTATGCACTCGATGAGAGCCCTGAGGATCTCATCAACTGGGTAGACGAGAACCTGCCGCTCGCCTATGGTGGCGAAGACCTCTGGCAGGGTTATGAGCGGCTGGCGCGGGCGGATGTCTTTCTGGGCCGCGTGCGCGTCCGGCAGAACTACGGATTGTGGCGCTATGCTGGTTTTCTCATGACGGGCGGGGTGCAGTCGGCCAAGGCCGCTTCCCGGCATGGCTACGTGGCTTTCCGGCCTCCCAGCCGCTGGCGGCGCATGGGTCAGACCAAGAAGGCCCGCAACATTCGAGATTCTGCGGCGAAGAAGATCGGCAAGCATTGCCACGTTTCTGCGGCTTTTGTGCGGGCGGAACTGATGGGCTTTGTTGGGCTTCTCCTGGCCGACAAGAAGAAGGCCGTTTCTCTGGCGGCGGAGTTGCAATTGGATGCAGATGAGATAGCGCTTCTCCTGGGCAGCACCTCTTCAACCAAAAAGGTGCAGAACATCTTCGAGGAGGCCATGAAGATGCGGGCGGCTGAGGAGTTTCAGGAAATTGAGCTCTCCTGGCATGGCACAGGCACTGCGCAGCAGCCGCTGGGAGGCACGCCGTTGACGAGGGCTGTGTCCGTGCAGACACAGGCCGCGCAGACGGAGACGGGTGCAGTGCAGGTGGGCGCAGTGCAGGTGGGCGCAGGAGTGAAGGAAGCGGTGCAAGCCATCGAAGGAAAGGCAGGTACAGTGGTTGACAAGCCGCCCAAGACGCAGGCCGCATCGCCGGTCGGGCCCCAGCCGGAGGAAAAGACAGGAACTGATTATACCCAGCAGGGGAATGCAGCCAAGCCCGAGGGCCGCAAGAGGGGCAGGCCCAAGAAGGCGGAGAGCGAGGGGAAGGCAAAGGCCAAGCCGGCTGCAAAGAGGCAGAAGTCGCTGTTTGACTTTTAGGGAACGATAGATTCTAACAGGATGTCAAGATGCAAAAGGAAGAAGATGTCGTAGGGCAATACTACGATCCACGCAAAAACCAGATGCCGTATGGTGGAGCTACAGACATCCGCGGAAAAAAATCGTCTGGGTCATAAACAAAGAACGACATTATGAGATATTCGATCGGTTCAGGCGGTTATTTCCTGAGTGAATATATTTTTTCGATAGTGCTTGAGGTTATCGACCGTGGTTGCAGGCTTCGCGCCTTCGTGGCTTCGCGTGAGATTCGACAGGTCCGGTTTCATGCAAGATGCGAGGTCGCTATGAGAGAAGGACATCTCTTGAACGAAGTTTCGGAACGTAAGTTGCCGGAAAAGAGTTTATTGCAGGGAGCCCAGAGCCATCAGCCATGTACCTTTCTCGTGAGGAAGAAGGCATTTACCAGGGCGAGCGAGGCGAGACCCTGCGCCGCATGATGGAAATCTTGGTGGCTTTGGGCGACATCTATGGAGCGGAAAGGCTCGTGCCAGTTCGATCTGTTCAGATTGCGGGCGTATCCTACAAGAACATCGGCGAAGCAGGTCTCGAGTGGATATCCGACTTGGAAGGCCAGGTGGTCGTGCCCAGCATCCTCAACCCGGCGGGCATGGACCTGCGGCGTTGGAAGGAGATGGGTGTAAGCGGAGAATTCGCCCAAAAGCAGCAGGAGACCATTGAAGCTTACCGAAAACTGGGCGTGACCATCGACTGCACCTGCACACCGTACCAGATCTACAAAGGCCTGGCCAGCGAGGGCGATCATCTGGCTTGGAGCGAGTCCTCCGCCGTCTCCTATGCCAACTCGGTCATTGGTGCCCGTACCAATCGGGAGGGCGGACCCTCCGCCCTGGCGGCGGCGCTGGTGGGAAAGACTGCTCTTTACGGCTACCATCTGGACGAGAACCGAGTGCCCACTCATCTGGTGCAGGTCGAGGCGGATCTGCGGGGCTCGGATTACGGAGCCTTGGGATTTCTGGTGGGCAGAATTGTAAAGGACGGGGTGCCCTTCTTCCGGCTGAAGGGTCTGCGACATTCCAGGGATGAACTCAAGGCCCTGGGAGCGGCCATGGCTGCCAGCGGCTCCGTCGCCCTCTACTACGTGGAGAATGTAACGCCCGCGCCGCCCGGCCATTGGCAGCCTGAGGAGACAATTCGCCTCGGCAGAAAGGAGATTGATGAGGTCTATGCGAAGTATCCAGGGGGCGGCGCTGACGCCGTGGCTCTGGGATGCCCCCACTGCTCAGGCCAGGAGCTGGAGAAGATTGCCGGGCTGCTGCAGGGCCAAAAGGTGCAAAAGGAGCTGTGGGTCTGCACCGCCCGCAAGATCGCCGATGCGCATCCCGATTTGGTGGCAACAATCGAGGAGAGCGGGGCGCGGGTCTTCTGCGATACCTGTATGGTCGTCTCCCCTGCCACGGAACGCTTTTCCAGGATGATGACCAGTTCCGGCAAGGCGCTGGCTTACCTGCCTGGTCTTGCCGGGGTTGGGGCGGGCCTGGGAAGCCTTGAGGAATGCATCGATGTAGCTTTGGGGAGACAGTGATGATGGAGATAAAATGCCACAGGGTTGCCGGCGGCTGCGCTCGTGGAGAGGCGCTGGTGACGAGGGAGGCAATATCGTTTCTGGGCAATGTCGATGCTGCGACCGGGATGGTGGTTGATCCGGCGCATGATCTGTTCGGGCAGTGCATCGCCGGAAAGGTGCTCATCTTTCCGGGTGGCAAGGGCTCGACCGTCGGCTCTTACGTCATCTATCAGCTTAGGAAAAGGGGACTTGCTCCGGCTGCCATGATCAATCTGCGCTCCGAGCCCATCGTAGCAGTGGGGGCCATCATCAGCGGAATTCCTCTGGTGGACAGGGTGCCCGAGGAGATATTGCAGACAAAGAACAGCACACTGGTAGAGGTTGATGCTGATTGGGGGCGGGTCAGGATTTTCGGGGAGGACTGAGAGGCTCGGCATGCACCAGGGCCGGATTCGCCAGCCATTGCCCTTCATAGGGAGCGGGCCACGGGTGCACGGGCGTGGCCTTCTTGTGAGGGCTCGGGCATATCTGGCCAGCATTTCGCGCAACGATTATGATAATGTCATATAACTATTTGGACATGCGCGCTGAAGACCTGCAAGTTATATGTACTGCATTATACAAACCACTCAAATCGGCCTAAATCGTCTTTGCCCTACCTTGAGATTACGTATACTATGGAATGAATTTACGATAATTGCCTGCTATCGGTTCATCGGCATCAGTGTGGATAGAAAGTCCCGGTAGAATTCGCCGCGCACCACCAGGCATTCACGCTCCACATTTTACATTTCTTAAATCGCCATGTATCGACACAGAAGACAGATATGCGGAGAATGTTTGCAATTATGCATATAGTCTCTGGAATGGTTTGTTAGCCAGAAGCGATTTAGCATCTGTTAAGTGGAGGCGAGAAAAAAGATATTGAACTTACAGGTTACACGCACTTGGCCCCAATAATCCTGATCTCCTCTTCTGTCAGATCATGAAGCTCGCAACGAGTGGAGCTATTTCTGACTACACATAAAATCAGAAATTGACTTTGATAGCATGCTGTCGGGAACTACAGTATCGCCTGATGCTTTCCACCCGCGTTTATTATTTCGACCTGGCTGTACTGGGGTGGTCTTCGAATTTCTAAATTACAAATTGCGATCTTCCGGTGTGCTCCATCAAGAGATTCAGACATTCTCCTGCGATGGGATCTAAGGCATGTTTCAAGAGTACCCCCAGGCAGACCCAGAATATTATTATCATAATAGTAATGGATCAGCCCGCTTATACTCCTCTAAGAACCAGTCTTTCTCCTCGGGTCTACCCACAGTCACCCGCAGCCCACGCTCGCCGCAGCCGGGAAATGTGCCGCAATCCCGCACCACGGTGCCGCTGTGAAGCAGCCGCTTTGCCACGTCCTTGGATTTCCCGGCGGTCTGAAGATAGAGGAAATTGCCCTCTGAAGGCGACGCGCCGTTCATCCTATTTTTCATCCTCTCCCGCTCCGAGACTATTTTGCCCACGCATCCTTTCATCCAGCCCAAATCCTGCAAAGCTGCCACGCCCGCGGCCAGAGAGGGTTCTGCCCACCACCAGGTTCTCGTATTCGCGGACCAGTCCTAGTAGACTTTTTTCGGCAAACTCGGCATAGGCCTCGTCCAGGAAGACGATGGCATCGGTGCCTTCCACCACTGCCCTCACATTCTCCTCTGTAAGGGCATTTGCGGTGGGGTTGTTGGGGGAGCAGAGAAAGACCATCTTGACTCCCTTTGGAACATTCGGGTCCACGGCAAAGCCGGATATCCGAGCGGAAAAAAGGGGCCGTGCTCCGCACAACTGCACTGCTACCCCGTAGAAATTATAGGTGGGAACTGGAATAAGGGCTGCATCCCCCGGCCCCAGGAAGAGCCGGCAGATGGTGGTGATGATCTCATCCATTCCCGCCCCCGCCACCAGCCACTCACTGGGGTAGCTTGTGTAACATGATAGAGCAGACAGAAACGGCCTGGAGTCGGGATACCTGTGTACAGGTGCATCCAAAAGAGCCTCACGGACACGGGGACTAGGACCATAGGGATTTTCATTCCGGCTGAGCACAACCAGGCTGTGAAAAGGTATGCAAAACTTCCGGGCAACCTCCAACGGATCGGGCCCGGCCTCATCCTCCTCCAAGTAGGAGAGAAAAGGCAGAAGGTTCTTGGTGAAATCGGCGAGATCGTTCACGGACTTGAGAATTCCGGGATAATATTTAGAAATTCGCTTGCAACCGGAATTGGATCAGAGAAAATAACTTGAAGACAAAATCCTTTTATCTTCTCTGTGCCTATCGTAGCGGCATGTTTAAGATCGGTTTTGTGAAGCTCGGAAACATAGCCACATCTACGGCCATTGATCTCTCCCTGGATGAGATCGCGGAAAGATCCGACATAGAATTCAAGATCGTCAGCTTCGGCCCCAAGATGACCAAGAAGGAGGGCGAGGCCGCAGCCGAATTGTTGGCCTGGCAGCCACAATTGGTAGTCATCAGCAGTCCCAACGCTGCGACAGCGGGCCCCACGACGGCACGCGAGTTGTTCAAAGGCTTGCCTACTATTATCATCTCGGACGGCCCCTCCAAGAAGGAGTCGCGCGAGGCTTTGGCCGCAGAGGGCTTCGGCTACATCATCCTGCCAATGGACCCACTCATCGGTGCCAAACGCGAGTTCCTCGATCCGGCTGAGATGGCTCTTTTCAACTCCGATGCGCTGAAGGTTTTGGCCGCCTGCGGAGCCATCCGGCTGGTTTCAGAGGAGTTGGACGCTGCCATGGCCAGCATTGCCGCAGGAGAAGCAAAGCTTCCGGCTATTCTGGCCACGCCTGAGAAGTGCGCCGATCGCATGCGCTTTGGCAATCCTTATGCCCGCGCCAAGGCCGTGGGGGCCCTGTACGTGGCGCAGACCGTGGCCGGCATCGATGCTGCTGCTTGCTTCCGCCTTAAGGAGCTGGAAGCGATAGCCATCGCCGCCGCAGCAGGCCATGAGGTCATGCGTGCCGCAGCGAAGCTGGCGGACGAATCCCGAGAGCTGGAGAAGGCCAATGACAGCGTCTCCCGGCGGCCCCATGCCCGCACTGGTGAGATCATGACCAAGACCCATCTGCTGGAAAAGCCGGAGAAGGTTTAGGAAAATACTGAAAAAACACTTTCGCCCCGCGTGGCTTGCGGCTTTATAGAATGCCGGGGCATTTAGTATCTGTGGCAAGGAAGACTGCACCGGCCCTACACGCTTCTGGGTAAAGATGGGCAGTCTTCCCATTCACCCCATTTTATGATTAGGGAGTTGGATAATGCTTATTAATCGGTTAATAAATTCATAAATATGAGAATTCCATCTTCGCTTGAGACCGAACGTCTCGTTATTAGAACTCACATCTGGGATGACCTTGAACCGCTTATTGCATTTTTCGGAAATGATGAGGCAACGAGACTGCTGGATTTAGCGCCCGGACAAAAGACTGCAGAAGGGACTAAAGCTCTCTTAGATGCAATCATAAAGTCTTAAGACGAGCCTATTTTCGCCCTTGCCGTCATTGAGAAGATGACTGGTCAATGTATCGGTTCATGTGGCATGGCACCTGATATGGAGTGCAGCTCAGATACCCAAATTTATTATGCAATTTTTCCAAAGTATCAGGGGAAAGGATACGCATTAGAAGCCATAGGCAAGATCATCGAGTATGCGTTTTCAGATTTGAAGCTGGAAAAAGTAGTAGCTCGTATGGCTGCGGAGAATCATTCCTCAATGAAAGTGGCTGAAAAGGCTGGCATGATCCCTACAAGGTCAATGAAGAATGAAAAAACCAGGGATCTATACAAAGGGTGCCGCTATGAGATGCGAAACAATAAGCTATCTGTTTGATATTTTCCTCATAATCGTAACCAAGTCCTGAATAGAAAGAGCTTTAGCCTTCCAAGCATCATCATCTCTCGAATGGCTCTGCTGGAGATCAAGGGAGTATCCAAGCAATTTATCGCGGACGGAAAAGAGATGGTAGCCCTGCAGGATATCGATCTGCAGATAGAGGACAATGAGTTCATCTGCTTCATAGGTCCATCCGGCTGCGGCAAGACAACACTGCTGCGCATAGTGGCCGGTCTTGAGGAGGCAACTGATGGCACGGTTACTCTTGATGGTGATCCCATAAAAGGCCCCGGTCCTGAGAGAGGTATGGTCTTCCAGGAGTACTCACTGTTTCCCTGGAGAACGGTTATCGATAACACCGTCTTCGGCCTGGAATTGAAAGGCATACCCAGCGCAGAGCGACTTGCTCAGGGCAGGCAATATCTTAAGATGGTGGGCCTGGAGCGATTTGAAACGCGCTATCCTCACGAGTTGTCTGGAGGTATGAAGCAAAGAGTGGCTATCGCTCGTGCTCTGGTCAACCGCCCCAAAGCCCTGCTCATGGATGAGCCTTTCGGGGCCCTAGATGCCCAGACGCGCAACATCATGCAGTCCGAACTTCTTCGCATCTGGCAAGAGGAGAGAAAGACAGTGGTCTTTGTCACCCACAGCGTTGATGAGGCCATTTACCTCGCGGACCGCATAGTGATCATGTCCGCCCGGCCTGGTAGAATTAAGGACATCATTGAGATCCCTCTCTCCCGCCCCCGCAACAGAACCAGCTCCGCCGTCAATGTCATAAGGGATCGCATACTTTGCGATCTGCGCTCTGAGATTGTGACTTGTTAGGATACGATTTTATATCGCTATAGACCACTAATATTTCATCCTGTTTTTCGCTGGTGAGAGAGCAATGGTCGGATCTAGGTGGATGGAACTCCCGCGCATCGTAGCGGTAGGCAGTGGTGCAATACAGGAGTTGCCCGACATCTGCCGCCAGCTGCAGCTGCAAGGGCGCGCTCTAATCATCACGGGCCCGCGTACCCAGGATGTGATAGGAAATGCCATATCTGAGCTCTTGGAAAGATGCGGCTACGAGTCTGAGACCATCGTTTGCAGCGCCTCCAAGTTGGAAGAGGTAGATCGCGCAAAGCGTGTAGCTCGTGATACAAAAGCTGGCTTTCTGATCGGTGCAGGCGGCGGCAGATCGATAGATATTGCCAAGCTCGCTTCGCTAGGAGTCTGCGTGCCTTTTCTGTCTGTGCCCACAGCCGCCTCGCATGACGGCATCTGCTCCTCCCAGGCGTCTTTGACGATCAATGGAGAGACCACTTCCATCAAAGCACAATCCCCGCTGGCAATTGTAGCCGACAGCAAGATAATATCCCAGGCTCCTGCGAGGCTTTTAGCTGCTGGATGCGGCGATATCATCTCTAATTATACTGCTATCTTAGACTGGCGATTGGCTCATCGCCTGAGAAATGAGGAGTACAGTGAATATGCCTCCGCTCTATCAGGTATGACCGCGCGCATGATCGTTGAGCTAGCGGCAGATATTCGGCCCGGCCTGGAGGAATCAGCCCGAATAGTAATCAAAGCCCTGATATCCAGTGGAGTGGCTATGAGTATAGCCGGATCGTCGCGTCCTGCCAGCGGCTCGGAGCACAAGTTTGCTCATGCTATGAACAAAATTGCACCGGGAAGGGCTCTGCATGGCGAGCTTTGCGGTCTGGGCACTATCATGATGATGTATTTGCATGGAGGGGACTGGAAGATGATAAAAAGGGCTTTGTCATTGGTCGGCGCCCCCACCTCTGCTGCACAAGCCAATTTGGATGCAGATAGCGTGATCAAAGCCCTGGTAAGTGCACATGAGATTCGACCGGAACGCTACACCATTCTAGATTCGGGTCTGAATAAAATAGCAGCAACCAGAGCGGCTGAAGCGACAGGGATAATCTGATTTAATAATAATCATGAAAAAGGAGAATGAACTATGTCCGAGGCATCCACACAAATTACACTGATTGGAACGAAACTTGCCAGCATTGGCTTGGAGTTCACCTTCGTGGGCCCCACACCGGAATGTGAGACCTGTAAGCTTAGAAACACGTGCATCAATCTGGAGCCGAGAAGGCGCTACAGGATATTGGGAACTCGTGGGGAGCTGATTCACGATTGCCCTATCCATGAGGCGGGAGTAAGAGCGGTTGAGGTGGCAGAGAGTCCCATAATCGCCGCCTTTGACGCCAGAAAAGCATTTCCAGGATCCAAGATAGTCTTTGAAGCTATGAAATGCGAGGACACCGAATGCAGCATGTATGATATGTGCCATCCCTCGGGATTGAAAGATGGCGAAAGATGCACCATTGTGGATATCGTTGGGGAGGCTCCCGAGGACTGTCCGCTTGGAAATGTCTTGAAGCTGGTGGAGTTTCGTCGCTAATATGATGAAGACGCTTACCTACTCCAAAAATATTTTTATTCCGGTGACGGACCTCTGCAGAAATCGCTGTGGCTACTGCTCTTTTAGGAAAGAACCAGAGGACGCCAATTTGATCACAAGGGCCAGGGCGCACTTGCTGCTGGAGCAGGGTGCACTTCATGGGTGCAGCGAGGCCCTTTTTACCATGGGTGAAGCGCCCTGGACCGTCTCGGGGTTTGAGAGCCTGCTGGCAAAGGTCGGCGTCGCAAATCTGCTGGACTACTTAATCGAGCTATGCGAGATGGCTCTGGAGTTTGGCCTCCTGCCGCATTGCAATGCCGGACTGCTGGGGCAGGATGATCTGCAGCGCTTGCAGCCGTATAATGCCTCAATGGGGCTGATGCTGGAATCGACCGCCAGGCTGCAGGCGCATGCGAAATCGCCGGGAAAAAGACCGGATTTGAGGTTACAGTACATAGCCATGGCTGGCAGACTTCGTATTCCCTTCACCACAGGCATACTAGTGGGCATTGGCGAGAGCATGCAAGACCGGGTAGAAGCTGTCAGCAAAATTGCCCATCTGCATAGAACTTTCGGTCACATTCAGGAGGTAATCATTCAGCCGCTGGATCCCAAGCCGGGAACTGCTCTGGAGAATGCGCCCCGGCCGGAGATAATTGACCTGTGCAAAACGGTAGAAATGGCGCGAGAGATCCTTCCTTTGGAGGTTGCGATTCAAGTTCCGCCAAACCTTGTGGACCCGCGTCCGATGCTTGCCGCGGGCGCTAATGATCTGGGTGGAATCAGCGCTGTAACCGTTGACTGCATTAATCCTGATTGTCCCTGGCCGGATGAAGATGAGCTGCAACACCGTATCTCGGATTATTGCTTGAGAGAGAGGCTGCCCATATATCCCCGCTTTATTGCCATGGGCTGGCAAGGCCATAAAACCCGATCGCTGGTAGATTTCCTGGCAGGTGAGGACGGCCTTCGGGCGAAAAAGTATATCTCCTAAGGCGAGCGGACAATACTCTTGTGAAGAAGAATTGGCTTGAGATTGGATTAAGTACTGGTCTGGTATTTCTGATGATTGTCCTCATTTTAGGGGCACAAATGGTCTTTCCCGCCGAGCTGAGATCTTCGAGCTTTGCTTTGATCGTCCTGCTCTTCATGGTGGCCATGGGCTTCGTGGGATTGAAACTCGTGGATCTGTAATGGCGTTAAATATAAATATAATAATACACATTTCCCTAACGGGGTTTTAGATGGCTGGATTCCTAGAAAAGCTCAAGCTCATAGGAAAGTCTAAGGAGCAGGATTACTCTGAGGTCGATCTGGGTCAGTTCGAGGAAGGGAGCGGCTCTCCGGATATTATCTTAAGGGTGGCTGAGCTGGGACGGGTCGAGGTTCTGCCCGAGATAAAACAAGAGATTTATGCCGGCAATATCGTTCTGGTGGATATAGCGGGTCTGAAGCGGGATAAGGCTGCTTTGGATCGGGCTATTGGCGAACTTAAAAAGGCAGTTGAGGACGTCTCGGGAGACATAGCTGGAATTGGAGATGACCTTATAGTCTTGGTGCCAAGCGGCATAAAGATCGACCGCGAAAAGGTGGTCGGGAGCAAAGATTGAATCTAACTACAAGCGCGAGCTGTCCCATATGCTCCGTCGAGATGCAATTTACCTGGGAGACAGTGAACATTCCCCATTTCGGAGAGGCCATGGTAATTGCAGGGGTCTGTGACTGCGGCTTTAGACACAATGATACCATCCTATTGACACAAAAAGAGCCGGTGCGCTTCACCTTGCAGATAGAGTGCATTGAAGATCTGGATGCAAGAGTGATTCGTTCGTCCAGCGGCACCCTGCGCATTCCGGAGATTGGTGTTGACATCGAGCCGGGATATTCATCGGATTCTTACGTATCCAATGTGGAGGGCGTGCTTGAACGAATCGAGGGCGTGGTGGGCTTTGCCACTCGCTCGGCGCGTGAGGCGGAAAGCCCGGAAAGCGTCAGAAAAGGCGAAGAGATCTTGAATAAGATAAGTCTCGCCAGGAATGGGCGGTTCCCACTGACCCTCATTCTCGAAGACCCTCTGGGAAACAGCGCAATTGACTATGAAAAAGCTGTGAAATCAACCATCCCTGATGAAGATTTGGCCCATCTCAAGACGGGTATGATTATTGTGGACGTCTGAAATGCTGATTTTAAGTGGGGGCACCGGCACGCCCAAGCTTCTTCTGGGCCTAAAGGAACTTTTGAGGCCGGAGGAATTATCTGTGGTCGTGAACACGGCAGAAGACCTATGGATATCTGGAAATTACATTTCTCCAGACATCGATTCTGTGATTTACACCCTGACAGATATGATCGACGAGAAGAGAATGTGGGGTATAAAGGGTGACAAGACCCTGACCCATGACTTTCTCATCGCGATGGGGCTCAAAGAGAAGCTACAGGTAGGAGACAAAGATCGAGCCGTCCATATCTTTCGCTCCGAACTGCTTCGCCGGGGAGTCAAACTCAGTCATGCCACGCAGGCGTTAGCCGAATCGCTAGGGATAAAGCAGCGGGTTGTTCCAATGACGGATGACATTGTCTCTACAGTCGTTTCTACTCCGCAAGGGGTTATGCACTTTCAGGAATTCTGGGTAGGGCGCCAGGGATTGCCGGAGGTTTCATCCATTTTTTTTGCGGGTCTTGATGCCGCTCTTCCCTGCCAGGCTTTTCTGGACCTTTTAGAAAAGGAAGACACCATTATCATAGGCCCCAGCAATCCCGTGACCAGCATCGGACCTATCTTATCCCTGCAAGGTGTGCGCGAACGGCTTCGAGACAAAAAAGTGGTGGCCATGAGTCCATTCATCGGAAATAAGCCGGTGAGCGGTCCTGCTGCCAAATTCATGACGGCCATGAATGTCCCTGCCGACGATGAAGGCGTGCGATCGCTGCTTGGCAAGGTGGACCTCTTCATAGTAGACAAGAAAAGCAGCTACAAGGGAGATTGCCAGCGCATGAGCACGCTCATGAGAACAAGTAGAGAGAGCGGCAAGGTGGCGAAAGAATTGCTGGAACTCATCTCTGCAGCCTGAATCGAGCAAGAGCGGAGTCAATCCGCATTGATTTTTGTTCTCTCGTTTTTCTCTATCTATGGCTTGATCTCCGTGGGCCGGATACACTTATGAAGGCCTAGAAAAATACTCTGTATGCCACGAATCCAGGCATTGGGCTGATCTAATGTTTATAGGAGTAGACCACGGAACCACGGCCATAAGATTTGCTACCACAGAGGGGCGCTGCTGGGAGATTTCCAGGCATGAGGCCAGCCGCCTTTCTGCAGAAGAGATTGTAGAGCTGATTGTGCAAAATTTGGGGCACGACATCGTCGATCTGGTGGCCCTCAGCTATTCGATGGGTGATGGGTTGACCCGGATCGTGAGGCTGGAGGACGCACCCAATCGCGGCCTGGTTCAGCTTGATGGAGCCGGGCAGCATGTGGGCGGCGGTACCAAGGTATTTGAGGCCATTAGGGTATCAGGCTGGCCTGCCATTCTTCTGCCTGGCATTCATCGAGCCAGTGATATCGATCCCCGTCTGAAGGTCTTCTCCCACGGCATGAGCCCGGAGAAGGTTGGGCTGGCCTATGGTGTCTATCGGGAGATGAGTAAGAACTTCATTGTTTGCGATGCCAGCTCTAACACTGTAACATTTGCCGTGTTGCAGGGAAAGATCGTCGGGGCCATCGATGCGCCCATCTTTGCCCCCGGACTGCTGCAAGGTCCCTTAGATGTACATGCCATAAGAGACATCGACTCCGGTAAGATGACAGCCAACCAGGCGTTCAACTTTGGCGGCATTCTCTCCAAAATGGGGCGGACTAGTCTGGCGGAATGCCTGCCGGAGGAGAAGAGCCTGGTCCTCGAATCACTGTCATTGTTCGCGGCCATGGAAATTAATGCCCTACTCGTGCTCAGTCGCGACTGGGGCGAATTAAAACCGGATATATTCCTGGCGGGAAGCCCTGCCGCAAAGATAAGTTTGCGCGTATCCGAACTCCTGGGCCGGGATGTGCGGCCCCTGGGCGGCTATGCGGCAGCAAAGGGATGCGCCTGGATCGCTAGAGATGTATTTAGCGGATCGAAGAGCATCCTGGGAATTGCCGTAGATGAACTCACTCTTCTGCTGAAGAAAAGTTGATAATAGTAGTCCCGGCCTGGGCCAGGACTGGAAAAAGAAACCTATTATAATTTATCTTACACCGGACCGGCCATCCGACCACTTGTTCAGGACTGTAGGCAGGGCTACGACTAGTATGCCAAATATCACTATAGCGTATATCTGAGACATAATATCCATCTATTTTCACCTCCGAGTAATTGCACAATTTAGCAATGAATCTTTTGGATCCCGACCATGATAAACTTTTTGCTGCATGATTCGTTATGGAGAGATTCATGTTCAATTCATGGTTTTTTTTTGAAAAAGGTAAAAAAGGTATTTAACGATTAAGCCAAATTACTAAATAACTATTTACCTAAAAGAGGAAAATATTATGAAAAATTGAGTAATTAGATCAATTTTATCGAGAATAATTAACCCTTATTAGAAAAGGTTTAAATAAATGGAAGGATCTCATGAGATTTGTAGGTCGGTCAATCAAGAATAATGAAGGTCTGTCCTACAGGAAATGAATATGGTTGGCTTCATACAAAACGAACCTCCCTTGGTTGGGCACGACATCGATGTTGCGGGATCAATTTCTGCAGAGGATGCTGGTTTCTACTTCGTCCTAATATCTGCAATAGTATTCATGGTTGCAGCTTTAACCGGACAATTGGCATAGGCCTTCTAGCAGCATGCAGATTATCAGAACCCTTGGCCCCTCAATGGACATATGTGTCTTTTTCATGCTGGTTCCGGTTCCAATATATATTGAAGATAAACGATAAACCCCTTTTTTAAGATATAATAAATCATGGTGAACCTGAATATCAAATCGCAGTCTTTTAATATGTAAGATAAGCATACCAATGTCAAGCAGCAACGAATTATCAAACAAGGTAAGAGAGGCGCCCAAAACAAATGCCCAGCATCAGATATACAAGAATTGAGATAACGCCGGATGCATATCGTTCTTTAGAGGCCGAAGCGATCCTGCAAGGAAAGACACTAAAAAAGCTTGCGTCTGAACTGATATTAAAAGGCGTCTCTAAGAAAGCGCTGGATTTTGTCCAAGGTGCTGCGATGCCATTGACTGCCAGCAGGCAAGAGATGGAATTTGATGAAGAAACATGGAAAGTGATCAAGAAGATCGGATCCACAGGCATACACATCGGGGAGCAGACATTGCAGACTGTAAGGGACGCCATTTTGGAGAATGGATATCAAGAGGCAATGCTTTATGTTGCCCAGCACACAGCCTCAATGGAAAGAGATGAGCTTCACCGGGTGATGGCCATCTGCAGGCGCCATAAACTATCGGTTAAGATGGCCGGCTATCTTGTCGAGAATCTAAATGAGATCGAATCAGGCAATTGGATGTAAAAATCATTGATTATCATGATAATGATCTGTTGGCTCGTCTTCCCGGCAGAGTTCTGAATATCATGGCCTTTTCAGATATTGCCCCGGAAGCATTGAGTCTCTGAACATGAGGGTTTATGTCCTCTGTTCTTTGCAGGAACTGATCCGCTACCAGCTTTTCCAGCTTTCTCTTGTTCACTTTCTGTCCCTTTCCTATGCCCGGACATGTGGGATTATAGTTAATGCTCAAAAGAATATCACCATTGGATAGAGTCTCTTCTTCCACCCGAAAGGGGAAGAGCCGGCATGCAATGGGTCGCACGGAATAGACGGTGCAGCCATCTCGGTAAAATATGCAGGTAGTATCCTCCTTGCTCTTCATCACCGGAAGATCGAGAATTACCTGGCAGCCATTATCTTTGACTTTGACATAACAGCCGTCATAGTCATAAAGGGTATCTGCGAAATCTGCCGGTTTTTTTCCGGTCTCTTTAGATATTGCAGTGACATCTTTCTCTGTAAGATAGATGAGATTGGACTTCTGCCAAAACTCCTTTATTTGCTCCATGGGAACGAGATCATCAAAATCAAGCGGTCTCTTATGATGGCAACATGACCCGCACCTCTGGCACCGGAACCTGATATCATCAAAAACAGCCTTTATTCTTACGCGGGGCAGAGAGATTCCCCTCAAAAAAGAAAATAAAAGAAGGCGACCTAAAGCGTCGTCTTCCGAGGATGCTTTTCAGCCAGAACTGTAAGTCCCAGCTCTTCAGCAGACTCTGCCTTCATGATATCCACCATTGCTGCTGCGGGGAAGACCATGGGGGCGTTTTCGATAGGCCCGTAGAGGTAGTAGTCAGCACCCACGATTCCGGCCACCAGGTTGGAGCCGATATCGACAGGAGAGAAGGCCTCCTTGTGCTGCTTCTTCCATTTCTTCATCCAGTCCCAGGCAGAGGCACCATTATGGAATCCGGCACCAACTGGCAGGCCGAGCTGGGCCTTGACGGCAATAACGGCGCGATAGGTTGCGCCGGATCCGGCTCCCAGCGGCATGGCTGCGGTATCGATTAGGGGTCTGGTGATGCCGCATTCTTTGGCGTATTCCAGCATGCCCTTCTTGGCGCCGCCTGCTGCTTTGGTCAGAATATCCATTTTGCCCTTGGTTCCCTTCTCCATGGCGTTGAAGGCGAGCACGATCGCTGAGTTGAGCTTGCTCTCTTTGACCGCCTTAAGCTCCTCGTCTGTTATAGAGGCGTTGATGGAGTTATGCACTGCCCTGTCGGCCACGCCGATCTCAGTGGCATACTTGACGCCAAACGCACGAACCTCTGGTGCAGAGGAGTCGATGAGGAACGGGTAATCCGATATACCGACAAACCAGTCTATCTCTTTAGCCATGGCCTCGTTGCTCTCGGCCACGATCTGGTTCATACAGGAGTTGCCTGTAACATCGCTTATCTCAACCTGTGCATTCCAGAGTCTTTCGGCTGCAGCCTTATCGAAGACCCCGTGCTCTGGATCGGATACGATCTTGTGCCTGGCGTAGAACATGGTGCCTATGCAGCATGTGGCGTACTCGCCCGGCTGGCCCCCTATCTTGAATTTGCCGAAGTCGAAGACTTCCTGCTTCCTATCAAATCTAAACATTCAAATCACCGCTTTCCAATTGCCTGCGTATACGAATAGTATGTATGCTATAACCAAGATCAACCCGGCGCAAACACCATAGGCTGCGCCCAGATCTCTGCCGATGGACTTGCCGGCTCTCATGTACTTCTCTGAGGAGTAGAACTCGATCTTCTCCTC
>JBFYLJ010000183.1:0-5017 GCA_041305465.1 Methanothrix sp. | reverse complement strand
GATATCTTCCGCCAGCACCCTGAATGCTACGACGAGGAGACAGAGCAGCTCATAATGCAGGACGGCGGCATGGACCCATTCGGCTTTAACATGCTCAGGTACACTCGCAGCACCGAGGAGTCGAAGCAGCTAAACAACCTGAAGAGGCCGGCAATAATCATCAGCGCATCGGGTATGTGCGAGGGCGGAAGGGTGCTGCATCACCTGCGCCGAAACATCGGCGATCCCAAGACGACAGTCCTCTTCGTGGGCTTCCAGGCAGAGAATACACTCGGTCGAAAGCTACTGCAGGGAGACAAGGTCGCCCGCATCTATGGCGAGGAGTACGCCGTCCGGGCCCGGATGGAGGAGATCGACGGCTACAGCGCTCATGCGGATGAGGGCGAGATTCTCGATTTCATATCAGCAATCCCGAAAAGGCCGGAGCATGTCTTTGTGGTCCACGGCGAGCCGGATGCCGCAATGGCTATGGCTGCAGGGCTTGGCCGATCGGGAATCAAGAATGTGACCATCCCGGCGAGAGGCGATAGATTCGAGCTTTAAAAGTCCAATTCTTTTCCATATGATCGATTCTGGCAAAGAATTTATGGCATGAGCGCTAAAATATTATAGAAGCCTTCTGACCCTGGCTTCGAGGAGTGAGGAATAATGGGATTTGTAAGCGAGTTCAAGGAGTTCGCACTAAAAGGAAATGTAATGGACATGGCTGTTGGCATTATCATCGGCGCAGCCTTCGGAGCCATAGTCAACTCCCTTGTAAAAGATGTCATAATGCCCCCTATCGGCATGCTCATGGGCGGAATGAACTTCAACGACCTCTTCTACGCATTGGACGGAAAGACATATGCATCTCTGGTCGAAGCACAGGCGGCAGCAGCGCCAACCATAAATTATGGCCTGTTCATAAATACAATCATCAATTTCATCATAGTAGCTCTGGCCATATTCATTCTTATTAAGAGAATAAATGCTGCCAAGAAGAAGCCCGCTCCACCTGAGCCGAACACAAAGAACTGCCCGTTCTGCATGGAGAGCATACCTCTGGCTGCGGTCAAGTGCTCACACTGCACATCAGACCTGAAGGGATAAATAAAAAATCCCTTCTAAGAGGCTGCGCTTTTTCCTTTCAGTTTTTTTTTTACCGCCTAATCAAGATCCTTGGCAGCCGCAGCCATCCTTATATTCACCGCCGTCTCTCTCAACGATCCTTTCAGCACCGCCAGAGACTAACTGGTCATATCCGGCCAATGGCACGTATGTCGTGATTGTCATCCTGTTGTTGCTCTGGTTGGGATCGTTTCCATATCTTATGTTCACCGTGTTGTAGAGAGTGGTTGGAGCCTCTGAGGGAGCCGTCACGGATATTATGATGCTGCCCGTTGTGTTGGCCGGGATCTCGGCAAACCTGACATAGATCAGATCGCCAGACCTTTGTATGGAGTTTGAGCCAAGGCTTGGGCTCGCATTTATCGAGAGAAAGGCCACTTCATACGGCAGCTTATCAGTCACCACAACATTTGGCGCACTGTTCAACTGATCATTATTGGAGACCGTGATCACATAGTCGAATGCCTGGCCGGCACCAACCTCGAGCGTGGCGTTTCCGTCTATCCTGGCCTCTTTCGTTACGCTCAAGTCGGCCTGCGGCGGATAGGCGGCCTGGGCCAGGCCAGCCAGCGCCAGCAGCAGAACAAGAATGCCCAATTTGCTATATCCGATCATATCTCTTTTGAAACACATAACCATCACTTATCAGAATCCTTAGCTCTATCTTTAGGTTTATGCCGTTCTGCTAAAAATTAAGCCATTCCCCCGGAAGGGGGAATAGCAGCTCTAGACGATGTTGTCGGACCTGCCAACGCATGAGACGCCACAGCCGGTGCTGGCGCAGAATGTGGAGATGAGGTTTCCTGCGGGCACAATCATCTTGTCCAGCGTGTACACCTTGGTCTGTCCTGGCGCTATTGGTGAGAATCCAGCCGTATATGTGATCACATTTCCGGCCAGTGTCCAGTTGTTATTGGAGACTGGGATGTACTGATATGGTGGAACTGGCGGGCTTGGATTATTGCTGACGAAGGTGCCGTTCAGACCGGTCAGTGTCACCGGATCGGGTCCGCCGTTGGTCACGCTTATGCTGAATATCATTCCATAGCCGGGGTAAGATACGGCCACGGATAGACTGGGCAGAGTGCATGGAGCACCACAGGGTCCCTTATCTTCGTACTTCCAGCTCAGGAGCTGGTAGAAGCTGCGGTACAAATTGGCCTGAACCCGCAGGCGGTTCTCATAGGCGGCCAGGAAATTTATCAGGGCCTGGTGATCGGTGATCTCCAATTTGCTCATAAGCAGGTCAAAGCTCTTGTGAAGCCTGTTCTGGCGTTTGAGCAGATCCTCGAAGCTGGCTATGAACTCTGTCTGGGCATCCTGGGTGTGGCCCGGGGCGGTGTAATTGCATAAAGAGATCCAGCTATCGTTCAACTTGGAATGGAAGCTGGCAAAGAGGAACGACTCTTCCCAGAGCATCTGCTCGTAGCTTCTCAGGAGGTAGGTGCGGTTCTCCAGGGTGTACTCCTCATCCCAGCCTGTGTTGGTAGCGTTGGTGAGCAAATCCTCGAAGCTGCTGGTGAGATTGGCCTGGGATCGGAGAAGCTGCTCGAAGCTGGCGATGAAGATGTAGTTCTCGCTGGCATTGGAGGGGATGGTGTGCAGCAGATCCTCGAACTCGAAGAGCATCTGGGATTGATTGTGCAGCAGATCCTCGAAGCTCTTGGCAGCCTCTGTCTGGTTGTATCCCAGCTGTAGGACATATGTGGAGACTGTCATGCTGTTGTCGGATGGATCGGGATCGTTGCCGTACCTGAGGTTGACTATATTGTAAAGGGTGGTGGGTACCTCAGTTGGAGCTGTGACATAGATGACAATTGTTCCCGTGGTGTTGGCCGGGATCTCATCGAACCGGATATAGATAAGATCCCCGGACATATTCACTGCATTGATGCCCAATGTCGGGTCCACTGTGATATTCAGGTAAACCACTTCGTAGGGCAGCTTATCAGTGACCACAACCTCGGGGGCGCTGGTATTGGATGGATTGGAAACAGTGATCACATAGGGGAATATCTCAGCGGGATTCACCTCTAAAGGTGCGCTTTTAACGATACTCAAATCAGCTTCTGGGGGGTAGGCGGCCTGGGCAACGCATAGAAGCATAAAAATAAAGGCCACTACAGCCAGCCCTGTTTTAATCAGCTCAGCACTTCGGGGAATTTCAATCACCTTTAAAATTTTATTAATGAATATCGAATATCGTTTGAGATATATAGACTTTTCTGTGGAAATATATTAAAAATGATTTGCTGAAAGAATCCGCAATTCAAGACCAGATCCCAAAAAGGAATGCGATGAAGACCATGAACCTATTGCGAGATCTGCAAGAGATCCTCAATTCGCGAAGAAAAAAAATTTGCTCATTAAGAGAAGTGAACCGCCGGCGAAAAAGGGCCGGCAGCATTCTCCTGTTTAAGGGGGTTTATGGGGCGACTAACTTTTTGGTTTAAGGTACTACGCACTCGTTCACAAAGGTCTCATCCACGCGCTCATTGAAGCTCATGAACAGATTGGCCTCTATCCTGAGAAGGTTCTCATAGGCGGCCAGGAAGTCCACCAGCTCGTCGTGATCTGTGGTGTTGATCTTGTTGAGCAGCAGGTCGAAGCTCTTGTAGAGCCTTGTCTGTCTCTTCAGCAAGTCCTCGAAGCTGGCTGTGAGTTCAGTCTGCATATTCTGAGTGTGACCGGCGGCAGTCTCGTTGCAGAGGCTCTGCCAGCTATCCTCTATCTTCATGTTGAAGGAAGCGAAGAGGAATGCCTCATCGTAGAGCATCTGCTCGTAGCTCCAGAGCAGGGCGGTTCTGTTCTCCTCAGTGTACTCGGTGTCCCAGCCGGTCTGGCTCTCGTTGGTGAGCAGGTCCTCGAAGCTGCTGGTCAGAGCTGCCTGAGTGCGCAGTAGCTGCTCGAAGCTTACCAGGAAGGTGTAGTTCTCTTCGGGGGTGGCTGGAATTGTATGCAGCAGATCCTCGAACTGGAAGAGCAGCTGGGTCTGGTTATGCAGCAGATCCTCGAAGCTGAAGGCAGCCACGGTCTGGTTGTATCCCACCTGGACCACATATGTGGAGATCGTCATGCTGTTGTCGGATGGATCTGGGTCGTTTCCGTACCTCAGGTTGGCTATGTTGTAGAGGGTTGTTGGAGCATCATTGGGGGCAGCCACATTGATAGTGATATTTCCCGTAGCGCCGGATGGGATCTCGTCAAACCTGAAGTAAATCAGATCTCCGGACTTGGATATGTTGACGTCGCCAAGAGATACATCAACAACCGCCGAGGCATAAGTCACTTCATAGGGCAGCTTGTCTGTAACCACTACTTCTGGTGCAGCGGTTCCCACCGGATTGGTGACGTTTATAATGTATTGGAATGACTGTCCCGGATTTACCTGCTGGACCGCACTGGTCCCTACCACGGCCATCTTTACTATGCTCAAATCAGTCGCCGGCGGATAAGCAGCCTGAGCGGCGCAAACCAGTGCCACTAAAAAAGCGAGGAGGCCCAATCCACCATACTTCATTCTACTTCTTTGCGATGCCATTTGATATCACCATAACAGTTCTATTATCTAACTAATCATTTTACCTATTAATTAACTTTTCTGTCTAAATAATTAATTTAACTTTGAAATACGAAATAGATACCTAAAGAAGCGAAAAGCCAATCATAATAGTATTATGATATAATTTATGATTATGCTAATCGATTGTCAGATATCTAATAAAAAATAAAAATATGTTTTAAGAGAATTAGAGATTATTAAAATTGAGGGGGGGGCAGCCATTCGCCACTGTGACTGCCCTCCTTAGAGCACCACCTTCGCGATGAGCTCTATGAACCTGGAGGCTCCCGCAGCCAGGGGGCCTACATTGTCCCAGGTGACCAGGTTTCCGGATACAACTCCTGGCGG
>JBFYLJ010000182.1:0-4770 GCA_041305465.1 Methanothrix sp. | reverse complement strand
TGGTCGAGAACCCGCTCCTTTCCAAATTTAGGCAGATTCTTTCCCTTCAGATCTTTGGGCATTTCCTTCGCGCTCCAATTCTTCACAGCATACTGATGAGGCCTGGCATTCCATTGGCTTGTGGAATGCCCGCCCAAATAAGGAAGAGGCTCTGGTTTTCCTGTCGTTCTTTGGACGCCGAGAATTTTTCTCATGTACTCGTTTATCGATTCGGGTTTTGCTGGAGTAATGTAAAATTGTTTATAGATCTCTGAAGTCTCCTCTACATACGAAGGCCTGTTCCCGAAATTGATGTACTTGCTGGATACGAAACCGAATGCGTGATGTAGCGCGGTGCTCAAGATGAAGTCACCCGTATCCACAAGATCGCCCACTTCTCTTGATGCGAATAGCGTGCGGTCCAGGGTTTCTATGGAACATTCCAAAACCTGGAGACTCTCACTCATTCTTCGCAGCCTTCTTCTTGCCCTTCGGCTTATCATTCACGCGATCGAAAAATTCTTTGGCTTTTATCTTCTGGGCTTCCAGGGCTTCTTTCATCTTTTCTTCATTAACGGAGTCAAGTAATTCCTTTGTCTCTGCATCTGTCAGTGCTTTGATGTTCAGCGTTTGAACCTCATCATCAAATGACTTCTTGACAAGCTCCTTTATCTTTTCGATGTCCAACACTGTGCTGTAGAGCACTTTGTTCAGACTGTCGGCGGTAAGTCCTCCGTTAATGGCGGCCAGACGTATTGCAGCGGCCTGGGAAAGATGCAAATTGGCAGGTCCTTCCTCTAAACCAAAATAGATTCCAAGAATATGATTTTCCATTCGTCCGATTCTTGAAGTCGCCGCACCATAGCGCTTGTTCATTTTGGTTACGCCCAATACAAAAATCAGCTCTTCAAGGGTCGCATCCCGCAGCGTAACCACACATGGAAATAGAGTTCCTGGCATGATAAAATCGGGCTCTCGAATCGCAGTTGTCGCACCCTTGGCAAATGCATCACCGGGTGCATTCTGGAACTTCTCTTCCACAAGAACGCTTGAATCCCTTATTGAGTAAGCTGTATCGTACATGACCCGGGAAGTAACGGAGATCGCTTGATCACCCGCGGCGCTCCCGTAGAGCATGGACTCCGGTGATTCCTGATTCATTTTATTTACGTCCATCGTATCATCGACGTTGATCAGGTTTCTTTGCAGCTCCTTTCCTTTCCTTCTGTCGCTTCCGGTCTGCTTTCGCTTGAACATCATTACTGGCGAATATTCAACCAGGCCGTCCGGTGCGCTAATCCCCACCGTGGTTATATCAGCATCCTGCCCGTTTGTCGTGAAAATAGCACTTGACTGCAGTTCTCTCAGCAGCAGAATGTGAATATAATGTGCGCTTGGTTCATTAATTAGATTCTCAACAAGTCCTGGTGCCAATTTTCCTTTTATATCATCGATGCTCATTAGATTTCCTCCTCAGATTGTCCCATTGTTTTTCAGATTTTTATCTTCCCAATATTTGCGCCGAATGCTCAAAGTAGCAGAATAATAGCCATCTGCAAGGTTGTTAGCCATCTTCTTTAATCTCCCTGGTTTTCCGTCGCATATCCCGTTTAGAATCTCGTTTACAAAGAAGTCGGCAAAATCATCTGCTTTGGCATCAAGGCCCATTCTTTCAGGTATGAATGCCTGATCTTCTGCCATTCGATCCAGGGTCTTCTGGATGCGACCGGAAACTGATGCTCTATAATCGCATTTCGAAAGATCGACACCTCGAAGCTCGGTAATCGCTTTAACCGACTCACGAAACAGCCTTTCCACTGCGTGAGGCTTGTAGCCTTTGGGCTGAGCAATTTCAAAACCGATTTTCGCTAAATGACAGATTTTATCCGATTCATTCATATTTAATCACCTTTTTAAATCCGTCCAGGAATAATGCCTCATCAAGCAAGTATTGGACAGCATTTTCGTTTTCAGAGCCACGGTAAACCATCTTTAAGAGATGTGATCCAGGCAGCACCTCGTCCCTCATAACTCGCAAGAACTTGGGAAAAAGAGAATCCTTCAATCCTGAACTGTTGTATCCAAGGCGGATCAAAGCGCTGGCAGACTTGAGGGTATCCTCAAGCTTTGAAAGTGGAATGAACTTGCCGTAGAAATCCATTACATGAGAGTTAATGGAATCTAATGCAACAACTTCGTTGAAATCACGTCCACGCATTGTCGTGATTGGTGAATGGCTTATTACTACTCTCATGCCGGTGTATGCAGCTACTATCAGAGCAATATAAACCCCAAAGAAATGAAACTCCGTTGTATTCTCTGAAGGCTTATAAAAAATCATGCTGGCATTTCCTAGGATATTGCCGTATCCTTGGGCCATGTATTGAGCCATGCTCATGCCTTTGGAGCCGCTGCCATCATCTTTTACGGCAAGATCGGAAATCCATGATTTGTATATATCCAGATCTCCTTCTGACTTTTTTTTGCTGCTAACATATTTTGAATTAAATATTTTCTCAGATAGCACAGCCATCCTTACTCTGGCCTCGCTGGAAAACCTTGAAAGAATAGAATTAGCCAGTTCCCAGGATTCTGGTGTAAAAAAGTAATCTGGAATAAAATGGAAATACAGCACCTCACTGTTCGCTCCGTTTCCTTTGGGGAGACTAAAACCATTTCTTCTCAAGGCTAATTCCACGCCGCATGGAACACAGGCAAAAATATTTGTCGGCTTGGACCGTCCGACAAAGACCCTATTTGTGAAATTAAAGGACAAGAGTGAATTTGAGTTCTCCATTTCTTTCTTATTGAGTACGGTCCCTCTGTTGCATAAGTTACAGGTCTTTCCGCTCTGTTCATACTCCTTGAACGTATCACTGAGATCTGATTTTTCTAGTAATGAAATCGTTCCATTTATTGAAAGAGAATCATGGAGGTACTCAATTAGTTCTTTCTTGTAGGCTCCGGTTTTCCCTGCAATAAAGCTGTCCCATCCATCTATCTGAGAAATGCCTATCCATACCTGGTCTACAAGAAGACCGATGGCAGAAACCGTTGGAATATTTCGTATCTTTGCGCCATCTATCTCTTGATTTATCACGCATTGGGCTATCGCATAAGAGTAATCCCATTTTCCGCCATTTGCAAGCAATGTGGGGTTTGTATCCATTGACTTGATCAGTGTATTGCACACTTCAGCGGGCACTCCCCAAATATCACATGTCTTCCGGAGAGATTGCTTATTGTCAGTGACAATCTCAGAAACAAATGACTGATGAACAGTAGCCACAGCTCTGGCAAAACCCAGCAGAATATTTTGACCGTCTTTCGAGGTCTCCATTGGAAGAGATGTGACTTCTCCACATACCTTAATTCCATCCGTCATTGAATCAGTTAAGTCTGAATTCTTTTCTATGTGAGCAGAAGCGATAGATTTCTCAATAAATGCCTGAAGCATTGTCTTCGGACCGCTGAAAAAATAGTATTCATCACTCAGTCCGTAGTAACCAAGTCTAGGATTTTTGAGATTATTGCCAAGACGTCCCGGATCAGACAACGCGGGTGACGAATTATGAATGTTCTTTTCTAAGACACTGTACAGATTTTCTATGAATTCTCCAGAGATTTTCGCCTTTTGTATCCCTTTTGACAGGTACACGCAGCCATCCTGATAGGCCATCAGCATTACCAATCCCTGCTCTTGAAGGATATCAGCCACTGACTTGTTGATGATTCCTGACAATATGCCTTTGATATCATCCAGCCTATGATATTGTAGATTCAATTGAGACTCTGCCGAATCATACGGGAAACCATCCCTAAGTGCCTTCAATGATCGAGCGGATACCGCCTCCTCCGGAGATGCGCAGCTTGCCATTGTGTCCATGAGGTAAAGGAAGGGCTCCAGATCCATGAATAGAGATGTTCGCGCACCCGAACGAGAGAATCTGCTTTTATGAAGTGCAACTGCAACTGAAAAATAATCTTCGTCTTTTAAACTTGGAGCAAAATCGTTCAGATGCATCTCTTCAATGAATTCCATGAGTACGGATTTTGGTATCTCAAACTGATTCTCCATCGTATCCGCAACTTCTAAAGAATCATCATCCTGTTTCCACTCACCATATTTTAATTTGTGAAGATCATGTACCACAAAGAGCGAAATGCATTCTCTTAGACCATTTCTATCAAGCGGTCTTGCGCTGAGTTTTTCGAGAGCCTCGTTGAAACGCAGGAGAAAAAGGATGCCATTTCTAATGTGGTTGAGCATGCACTGGTCTGTCTTTCCAAATTCTACGCTCTTGGCAGGCTTGAAAGCCATGCCCCTTTCAACAAGATGAATATCCACTATCATGAGGTATTCTACAAACAATTCAGGTTCTGCATCTTCCACCAATTTTTTATCTTTTTTGCGATAGATTTCGTTCAATCCGTTTGGACTCATTAGCATATCTTGAAATGAATCGGCTACCATTACCTTCCTCCCTCCCCCTCTCTCACCTTCGCCGCTCCTTCCCCGCGTGCGCCCACGTACCCCTGCGCGCTCCGGGCCCGCGCGCCTGCGCCCGTCCTCGCATCCGCGGGCCTGCCCCCGGCCACGTTCCTGCCCCTGCCCGTGGGCATCTGCTTCTGGTCAGGCCCAACATTCTTCATCTTTCTCGTCATCAAAGCAGAGCCCGGTTGATCCTCTTCGCCAAAAAGCTGACCGAATTTGAGGAACCGGTGTGTGATGAGCGCAAACCTCTTAGCCATCGATAGCGCAGTAACATCCGAAGTCATATAAACCTGTCG
>JBFYLJ010000181.1:0-4416 GCA_041305465.1 Methanothrix sp. | reverse complement strand
TCGAAAAGGTCATTGTGGGCTTGAAGAAGAAGAACCGGGACATTAAGGAAGATCGCGCCAAAGAGGTTGCCAAGCGCGAGGCTGAGGATATCCTTACCCACTTCAGGCAGGGCGAGAAGCTGAACACAGTCGATCTACTAAGGCTGCAACGTGCCGGCCTGGTTTGATTTGATCTATTCTCAATGCTTATGGGCAGAGGTCCTGCCCCTCTTAGATTTTATGAATCTTTGATTAAAAGCCTCTTTAGATCCTTCTTTGATCCGGCAATCAATTATGCATGCAAGACCGTAAGCTTTTAAGCCTCTTCATCAGATCGGAATTGATGAATGAGATTCGCCTGCTCTTCGGAAAGCCGGTTATAACGGACAAATGGCAACTCATATCAGCTATTAAGGATCTACAATCGAGTCATGGCTGCATCGTGCAGGCCCTCGACGCAGATAAGATTGCAAGTGAGAGGCACCTGCGCTTTGCCGTACAAAAGGCTCTGGCAGCACTTTCCGAAGCGAGAAATATTGCTAAAGATGAGGGAATGGAGATCATGCGTTACGCCTCTGGAGAGAGGCAGATTGAGAGAGCCCTTTTCATGCGAGTATCGGATCGTACCCAAAGAATCGCACTTATCCTCGTTGGCTGCGGCCCCCTGCCGGACGCCTTGGAGATCTCCCGGATCATAGAGCAGGACGGACTGGGTTGTTCGTCTTGTTCAGCCGCGTTAGTAGAGGCTTTTAATATCTCTTCCGAGGAGCTAATGGCCGTGGGCGAGGAAAGGATCGAAGATCTGGTAATTGAAAGGGTGGCCCTGGTGGACACATACCGGTAAATTGCAAAAATAAGGATGAGTTGTAAAATGAAAGAAGAATTCTACACCGAGAAGCGATGGCTCAACTGGATGAATAAGGTCAAGGACAGCAACTTCAAGCTCACCGAAGAGGATGATAAGAACTCAGGTGCCGTCTTTATCTATATTATGGATGATGTGGTGCTGGCCTGCCTTAAGGTAATAGCCCGGTGCGAGCGCACGGTTATACCACCTGAAGAGGCCCTGGCAGAGATCACAGCCATCAGATCGATTGTATTTTCCGAGACAGAATCTATGGGAGAAGATGCCGATTTGATGCTCGAATCCCTCAAGACCTCTCTTGCTGCGGTATTCGTCTCCAGCCAGCGCTATATCATTGGTGTCTTTGATCGCGAAAGCCCCCTGGAGGAGATGGTGGCAAAGGCGGTAGCTGCCGAGAAAGAGGAGAACCTGGACGGTGCGTTTGATCTGCTAAGTCAGGTAGGGGCGAGAGTGATAGGCGGAGAGAGCCTTCCTGAGATTGGCGAGATACCATATTGCATGACTGCAGAGCTTATGGATGGAATTGATGCCATATCCGCAGCAATGCTTGGCGACGATAGCTACAAAGATGATGATGGGTCGGAGGATACGGGTGGGGCTGACTAGATCGATCTGGTTATTACCTCGCATCCCTTCTCGATAACGACAACGGTGTGCTCAGCCTGGGAGACCAGTGCTCCTTCTACCTCCCAGAGCACAGGATATCTGTGCACGCTGCCACTGCGCAGGAGCTGCATGAGCGCATATTCCGCTCTCTCTCCTTTGAGCCAGCGCCTGGCAAAGGGAAGCGTCTTGTATTCTTCTGAAATCTCTTTTAAGAGCTTTCGAGCTGCAGGAAGCCGCACCGGTCGCGCGGCGGAAAGACCATAGATCTCATTAATTGGGGCCTCGCTAATCCTGCCTGAGCCGTTGGTGGCAAAGGGCTCAATGGCGATAACATCTCCTTCCTTCAAGACTGTGCCCTTTTCCATAGCTTTATTGGGCACTGCGGGCTCGTCATGGGCCAGATATCTGGAAAGACCGTGGCCTGTCAAGTTATATACCGGCTTATAGCCGTAGCCGGTTATGGCTTCTTCAATAACCTTGCCGATCTGGGCGGTGTCTGTGCCGGGCTCGATTATCTCTAAAGCCGCCTGAAGAGCAACATAGGAGGCTTCTACCAGGCTTTCATGGCCGCTAAGGTCGATGGTGATCGCGGCATCAGCGATATAGCCGTCCACATGCACTCCCGCGTCCAGCTTGACCATATTCTCGCCAAAATGGGCGGTGTCAAGGGGCGAAGGCGTGTAATGAGCTGCGTTTCTATCCAGAGATATGTTGCAGGGAAACGCAGGCTTTGCGCCCCGCATTCTGATTGCATCCTCTACGAAATTTGCCACATCAAGCAAGGACGCGTCCAATTTCACTCGCGGCTTTGCCTCGGCCAGCACCTCGGCCAGGATCTGCCCTGCCTTTCTGTACTTCTCCAGAATTTCCGTCTGCATTGATAACACCTAAATAACGAGTTTCCTCTCGAAATGAGTGAGGTTCTCAGAGCCGTCTTTCTTTACCACCACAAGATCCTCCAGCCGCACGCCTCCTATATCAGGATAGTAAAGGCCGGGTTCAACGGTTACCACATGGTTGACCTCTAGAGCCTCACCAACGTCGCTAAGTGAGGGTTTTTCATGCACATCCAGGCCCACACCATGCCCTGTGGAATGGGTAAAGCCTTGGCCGTCCTTCTCCGGGAATCCCTGATTCCGGAAGACCTCTGATACCCGAGAATGAACCTCCTTGCCACAGACGCCCGCCCGGACTGCCAGAAGGCCCTCGGTCTGCGCCAGGCACACAGCCTCATAGATCTCTTTTACTTCGAGTGGGGCTTCGCCTTTGAGAACCGTGCGCGTCATATCGGCAAAGTAGCGGCTGCTCTTGCTGCGCGGAAAGATGTCTATGACAATGGGTGAATTGGCGGCTAACGGTCCCGTCCCTCGCGCATGAGGGGCTGCAGCCTGCAGGCCGCCGGCAACAATGGTATCCATAGTCTCGCAGCCGTCCTGTAGCAATGATATGTCAATTGCACTGCGCACCTTTTCTGAGGTAAGGGGCATATCGTCGCGATAGAGCCATTCCCCTTGGGGCTGTGATCCGGAGATCAATAGAATCGCCTGGCGCATGGCTCTCTCGCAAGCCCTCTGTGTGTCGGCAATGGCGCTTAGCTCTTCTTGCGTCTTAATCTCTCGGTAGTGTGAAGCAGGGCTCTCCAGGATCGTGACATCAAAATCCTGGATAAGATACTGGTAAAGACCCGCATGAAAGCGAAACGGCACTCCCAGACGCTTTATGCTGTGGTCCCGCAAAAAATCCGCAAGCACCTGGGCATAAGCCTCCTGCGAATTTTCGCATCTCTTCAGCTTTTCTACAATCCGGTATTGTGATGTGCTAAGACATTTGTCTGCTACAGACTCCTTCATCGCCCGTCCCATCTCCATGGAAGAGACAAGCAGTGTGGTCTTATCCTGGGCAAGAATGGCGAATCCGTCGCCTGCCAGGAAATGAGAGAGATAATACATGTCTGCATCAGAGATACTGTCGCCGACAAAGAGAAAACCGTCCAGATTATGCTGATCTAGAAATATCTGGATAAGAGAATGCACAAATAACTACCTTCGAATGGATTTTGTTAGCTTGGAGACAAAAGAGGCGACATCTTGGCTCTTCTCCACGCCGGTTCCTGTAACAATCAGGTCTGCTCCGGCAGCTACCAGTTCGGCTGCTGCGCGGCCGCTACGTATCCCGCCGCCTACTATTAGCAGGACATCTCCCAGGAGTTTCTTGACCAGGGCCACCATGCCGACGGGCACGGGTGAGTCTGCGCCTGATCCGGCTTCGAGGTATACCATTCTCATGCCCATATATTTGGCTGCCAGGGCATAGGCGGCAGCCAGTTCCGGCTTTCTTCGCGGTATGAGGCGGGCATCGCCCACGAAGCCAACCGTTCCGCCCGGCTCAACTATGATATATGCCATGGGTATGGGCTCAAGATCGTAACGCAAGATCAACGGAGCGCCAAGTGCCTGGTTTTCCACGATATAAGCCGGGGTGCGAGAGTTTAACAGGCTCATAAAAAAGACGGCATCCGCATTTTCACATAGGCCCGCTACGCTGCTGGGAAATAGAATTACAGGCAGATCGGTCTTCTCTTTGATCTCCTTCACAGTCTCATGAAGAAGAATTCCTGCCGCACCTACCGAGCCGCCTACCATGATGGCGTCCGTGCCGCCTTCGGCTGCGGCCCGGGCCATAGCTCCAGCCTGCGCCGGACTCTGAGAATCCGGATCAATCAATGTGAGATGTCCGGCTCCACGATCGGCTACCGCGCTGGCCAGCAGCAGCTCGACTTTGCCTCTATCAAGCATCATTAAGCGGTCTTATTTTCTTTGGACTTCATCCTCAGTCCTTTGTAGCCGCACTTGCGGCAGCGAGTCGCTCTTACGGGATTTCGTGCGTTGCAGCTCATGCATATCTTGAGATTCAAGATTCTCTTTTCAGCTTCTGGAAATCTAGCCATAACTTTATCGCCTTTTTCT
>JBFYLJ010000180.1:0-3648 GCA_041305465.1 Methanothrix sp. | reverse complement strand
GATATCCATCCCCGGCTCGATCCTCTTGATGCCGGCGTTCATGGTGTCGCGATCCGTAAGGCGCGGAACATATCCGGCAGAGATCCTGGGACTTGCCGTGAGGGGGTCGTAGCCCTGGAATGCAGCTTTCTTCCCTTATCAGATAACGCAATCTCGCGTCTAATTCTCCATCCTGCTTTTCACGAACCGCTCTGTATCCTTATCCATGAAATACACGTAGCAGCCCTTCAGGCCCCTTGTCAGCAGTACTCTATATGAATTTTTAATTAAATCAGTGAATTTATCTTTTGAGCCCCTAACTACCGTATCTTCGGATTGCTGCTTATTCCCTTGCCATTCCTGCTTTTCAAAGTCATAAACAAGGTCTTTTCCGAAGATCACGCCCACATAATCGAATTCGAATCCCTGAGCAGTGTAGATGCACCCGATCTGTTTGATCCCGTTGGGATCAGTCGCCCAGAAGTGCGACTTGGGTATGCCCGGTGCCAGATGGCCATCTGATTTCGCATTCCATGGTCGTTCAAAGTCTCCGATCACCACATCGTTCTCCAGCTCGCCATCTGAATTTGAGGGAGACCATTTCCAGCAAAAGCCCGCCGTCAGCCTCCCTGTATGGCCTTCTTTTACTTTGCCTTTTATGGCGGCCTCAAGCTCTTCAGGGCTCTTGAATATCTTGAAGTCGAAGCTCTCTTCGCGGGTCCACAGGATATTGGCGGTCTTCTGTATTCCGAGAGTATTATCCACCCAATTTACGAAACCATCAGAGCCATTGCATCTAAATTGGATATCCAATTCATGTTCAAAGATTTTGCAATTATACTTTTCTGCGTATTCTTTTATGTACGAGACCGATCCGATTTCCTTGGGCCTGACAATCTGACGATCATCGATGAAAAAGACGGCCACTTTGGAGGCCCTCAGGATCTCTTCAACCAGCTTCAAATTGGAGCGGTTGTCTTTTTTAGTGAACCTATTGTTGCTTGTATCCCAAATTCTATGCGCCTCATCACAGATCATGACATCAATGGAGTTGGGCTCTGCCGCGGTGAAGCTATTGAAGTATTTGAACTGAGTTGAGCCTCTGCGACCAATCATCGATCTCAATGTTTCAGTAAATGCCTTAGACCCAGTTGCGTAGTAAGTATTATAATCTTTTAGCAATAAATCTGCCATTAAATTAATGGCTACAACTGATTTGCCCGTCCCCGGCCCGCCTTTAATGATAATGGCCACCTTATTTCCATCATGGAAACCCATTTTTGCATGAGAAAGAACTTGATCGTAGACGATCAGTTGCTCGTCAAGGAGAACATACTCCGCTTTGCCCTTAATCGTGCTTCCCACATGGTCCATCAATTTCTTGCTGGTCCTGAATTGGCTCTCCTCGACTCGCTTGAGCACCTCTAATCCCTGGCCCTTCTCCAGTTTATCCGCCAGATAATCGCCCAGCCGATTGGTATCGTCAGCAGTAAATAGCGGAAACCTCTTCAGAGCAGATTCAAACTTGGGCGCAAAAATAACGTCGCTCCGATCATACTTGTAATTATGAAGGTACGTGCAGGCATTGAGAAGGACAGGCGACAATCCATCATAAAAAGCGGTATGAGTATCTTCCAGGTACATCATGTATTGGCCCACCTGCACGGAAGGGTGAAGGACATCTCTCTTCCGGCCGGCAACCCAGGTCAATACCTCGTTCTCTCCATTTGCCTCTTCACACTTGGACCACTGTTTCAGTTCAAGTATGATCGAATTATCCTTCATCTGCCGGTCTTTGCCGCAAATCATGCAGTCCAGCCGTCTGGAACTCAGTGGTAACTGATATTCCAGGAGGATGCCATGATCAAGAAGATCTGCGCTTTGGAACAGAAGGGATACGGCCCTTAAGGAGTTCATCCACGAGTTCTTCTCGTTTGGAGAGGGCTTGTATCGATAATAACTGAAAAAGGCATTTTCCAGTTTATCTGCAATTTGGTTTTGAGTAGTGTCCTTAATAAACTGCCCTGATGTCCCTGAGTAGAGTCTCATTTCATCAAACCGAGTTCAGATAATCCAGAGGCACGTCCTCAAATCCAATCCAATCGTACCATTTAGACAGGCCCAGGAACTCAGCCCATTTGTCGATCATGGATATGTCGCCCTCATAGGTGTTCACGTAGTCTTTTTCGGTAAGTTTTATGAGCTGCTTGCCCTTATTCGAGAAAGGCTTGTTGCGGTAAGGCCTGGCCAGATCGGCTTTTATGTAGCCACCCAGGATATTAAAAAATGCGTAATTCATTATATTAGACGAATTATAGATCTTAGAAGGAGTAATCATCTTGACGTTTTTCGATATGCCCTTCTGGGCCTGCTTGTTCTGCCTTTCCAGGGACTGGAGCTGATAGGGTCTCAACTCAGGATAGCCATCATAAATCCATTTCTCAATCATGATGTCGGGCGGATAATTGGTGAGCTGCGTCATCAAACCATTTCTCCATGTGCCAACCACCTGAGCCAGCTCTCTCATGGGTATCAACTTGGAGATCCTATTGAGGTCTCCTTCGATCTCCTGGAGCACTGCTCGATCATCCCTCGATTTGGCAGGAATCAGCCTCTTCTCTTCAGCCGCGCCAAACATCCTCAGTATATGGCCGCATTCATGAGCCACCAGGTGATTGATGATCGCATCGTGCTGCTTTCTGTAGAAGACGACGTGAGCGGGCATGGACCTCCGGGCGATCTTCACCGCAGCAAAGAAATCCATGTTATCCTTCTCGATGAATTTCAAGGGTTTGCCGGTTGCCGCCTCTACATCGCTCAAAATGGATTTTACAGGCTCGATAAGCTCTAATTCTAACGTCAACGCAAATCCTCCGATTGGGCCAGCTTCAATGCAAGACCATATTCCTCAGAGAAATCCATGCCTATATCCAGGCTTGGCTCAAACAGCTTGAATCCGGTATACATCATGCTCACAAGCTGCAAAGCGGTGAATTCACCGGGAAGCGTCCTGAGCGTAAATTTCTTGGTGGGATCGTTAATCTCGAACCCCTGCCGGCCGAGCATGCCGATCTCGAAGGTGATCTCTTTGACCTTTTGGGTGGACTTGCCCTTGAAAGTCTCCAGAGCACTCAATATGTACATGACGACATCCATTCTGGGTCCCTGGGACTTCAGGGTTTTAAACGCGATCTCCCCCAATCCATCCCGTGCCAATTCTTTTAGAGTATCTGGAGAGCGCATATCCCACCGGGCCTTTAAGGAGTTCTCAGCATTGTCAAAGTCAGTCAGCGACTTATAGGCGAATGCAAGCCCGTAGACGGTCTGGGGATCATGAGGATTGATGTTATAGGACTTTTGAAGATGATAGAATGCATTCAGGAAATCTTTCTCTTTTCCTAAGATGCCACCTAAATTCCTGAGGGCAATGGGATCATTGGGGACGATTTTCAGGGCCTGCAAGGTGTATTCCTTGGCGCTCATGAGATCGCCACTGCTCATATAAGCAAATCCCAGGGCCACATGGGCATTGGCATGGCAAGGAGAGAGCTTGATGCATTGTTTGAGAAGCGTTATCGACATATCGGGTTTGCCAAGGTCGGTGTAGAGCATGCCCAGGTTATAGAGCAGATCTACGTTCTCCGGGTCCTGCTTTAGCAGCTCCTCCAG
>JBFYLJ010000179.1:0-8303 GCA_041305465.1 Methanothrix sp. | reverse complement strand
AGAGCATTCTCCTTACCATGGATGCCATGTTCAACATTCAGGTATCCACGGGCTCAGCCTGCTCCTCACGCACTTTAGAGCCATCGCATGTGCTCCTGGCCATAGGCTTAAAACATGAGCAGGCGCATGGCTCCATGATCATGACGCTGGGCAGGGATAACAATGCCGATCAGATACCGGCAATTGCAAATGCAACGAAAGCGACAGTCGAAAGGCTCAGGGCACTCTCTCCGCTATAAACCAGGTGATACACGAAATGGCACAGATTGGTTACACCAAGGAAGTTATGGAACACTTCATGAACCCTAGGAATGTGGGGGTGATCGAGAACCCGGACGGATACGGACAGGTGGGCAACCCCGTCTGTGGCGATCTCATGGAGATATTCATCACAGTCAAGGAAGATAAGATAAATGACATCAAATTCAGAACCTTCGGCTGCGGCTCGGCCATAGCCGTCTCAAGCATGGTCACCGAGATGGCCAGGGGCAAGGCGCTGGATGAGGCCATGCTAATCACCCGCAATGATGTGGCAGACAAATTGGGCGGGCTGCCGCCCCAGAAGATGCACTGCTCCAACCTCGGAGCTGATGCGCTGCATGCGGCTATAAAGAACTACTGGGTGAAGATCGGCAAGATCAAGCCGGAAGAGGCAGGGGCGGCTAAGGAAGGGGGAGAAGAAGCGACATGTGAAACTTAGCAAAATATATAAATAAAAAATTTTAAGTCAAGCAGAGGGATTGCATTGATCTTGGACTTTAGGCATCTCGGCAATTCTCTATCGCAACTGCACGCAAGGCAACTTCGTTTTTCATAACATTTATCATGATCTCTGCAACAATCATCCACGTTGTCTATCGGCTTTCCTGGACTGGACAGATGCATCCAGGTCCACACCAGTTTTTGCAGAATATCTCTAGCGAAGTTTCTTTGCTTTGGTCCTGGTGAAGCGAAGATGCCCGCTAAGCCAGTCCCCCGCGCGCCTTTGCTCCCGCATGCGCCTCGCTTCCGTCCGGGCGGGCCCGGATGCGTCCGCAAAAGCCGGCCCTCCAGACAAGGTCGCAATCCTTAGAGAGATTTAATAATGAAGGATGGGGATGAGGTGGAAGTGAGGCTTGAAGACGGAAATGTGGTAATTACGCCGATAATTGCCAACGTCCAATTCAAGGAAGCGATCAGCTCAGGAGCACAATATCGTTTCAGATAAGCTGGAAAAAGCCCTTGAAGAAAGAGTGGCTATAAATGCTGTGATTGAAATGGAGGTGGCGCATTACCTCATCAAGAACCTGTGGCTTGAGGGGAAAAGAAAGATGGACACATTTCTCTCTTACCAAATGGTGGTTGTGAACTTCGACCAATATCTAGCCAGAAAATCGATCGAATATCTTGCGAGGTATTCACAAACTGGAATTGGGGGTCGAGATGCGACCATCCTTGCATCGATGGAAGAACTCGAAATCAATACTCTAATGACTCACGATCGGTCTTTCAAAAGGTTAGATTTCATAGAGGTCATAGATCCAGTCGATTGATCGAATTCATAATGCGTATCATAATCATGTCTCTCGCGCGCGTTTGCCTGCGGGGCGCACGTGGCCACTCGGGCGGGGACCCGCCTGCGTGGGAAGAGCCGCCGGAGCCGCAAATTTATGCAGTAGTTAAATCAAATAAAAAATATATCCTGCAGGTCCGCTCGACCTGCAGGCGTTTTCTTCTCCCGTCTAATCGGTGGCCAGTATGTGCCCGATGATCCTGCCGTAAGCAGGCCTTGCTATGAATGTGCCCAGGATCACACCCAGGATGATGATGAGTGCAAATCCGGTGAGCGAGCCAAAGCCCATGACAAGCAAAGGCAGCATGGCCACAGTTGTGGTTGCCGCCGCTCCCAGGATGATGAGGAAAGCCCTGGATAGCCGGGCAAGATAGACCTTGTTGCTGGTAGCAGCAATCTTGCCCACCCCGGCTTTCTCAGCTGCCTGCGCAGCCCTCTCCTTGATGCTGCGCTCAACAGCGGATGCAGTCGCCTCACCACCTTTCATGAGCTCATCGGTGATGATGATAAGCTGATCCACGCCAGTGCCTATCACCATGATGATGCCGGCAAGGCTAGCCAGATCAAGCTGCCATCCGGCCACTGCCCAGACGCCCAGCATCATTACAACCTCGGAAAATGAGGTGGTAACCATAGGCAGGACTATCCTTCTCTCCCTGTAGCGGTAGTAGATCATGCCGGCAACTGCCAGGAGAGCAATCAGCCCGGCTATCACCATCTGCAGCTTGAACTGCCTGCCCAGAGCGGCCGAGACCTGACCCGAGCCGACAACTTCCACATTAACCGGCAGAGCGCCTTCTCTCAGGTGAATGTAAAGCTCTTTGGCCTTAGTGGAGCCCGCATCGCCTCCACCAACGGTGGCCTGCATGCTTCGAGAGGGAGCCTTTTGCAGACTGCTTGCAAGCTCAGGTGCAAGTGGCGCTGAAAAGATCTCATCCTTATCCAGATACATGGATATGTAATGATCCTCAGGCCTCTTGGTGGCCCCAGCATCTATTGCCGCCTTCTGGAAGGTCATCGCTCCTTCTTCAGAGAGAACAAAGGGAACTCCCCATCCACCATTGCGTTCACCCTGTGGGATGTCCACAGTCTCCACGGCATCTCCGTAAAGCACATGCATGCTCTCATTGTTCTCGGTCTGGATTCTGATCTCAAACTTGCCGGGCTTGCCCACTACCTCCTGAGCAGCGGCTACATCCATTCCTGCAAGATCGATGAGGATGTACTTATTATCGACAACTCTGACCTTTATGTCCTGAAGGCCCAGTCTGTTGAGCTTTGAGTCTAAAACCTTCTTGGTCTCGTCAACCGTCTCCCTGGACACGCCCATTACAAATGCGTCTTCGCCTGCGGGCACTCGTCCTCCCACAGGGGCTAAGAGAGCGTTGAGCGATTCTCGGGTAATATTCGTCCGGATCTCATAGCGGACGGGTGCGACTGCCACATTAAGCTGGACATCTGCATCCAGATTTTTCTTTAGGTAATTGATGACTATCGTCTCAGGAGCAGCCGTTATTGTAATCTTGGTGCTGTTCTCTCCTTTTGCGATCTTCGAGCCAATGTAGCCGAGATTATCGGTAAATGTTGAATCTACAACGCCCGGCACCGTTACCACATAGCTCTGTCCGTGCTTCTCTACGGAGGAGGCATTAAACTGCATTTCCAGAATCTTTTCCGGCGAGACATCGATTTGCGCTTCAGCGCCCTGGAGTTGCAGCTGCAAATACGAGCCGCCCTCCAGATCCAGTCCGAACTTCAAACCGAAAAAGCCGATTGAAATGATGGCCAAAGCCACGACCACCGCATAGAGGACAACCCTTCGATCCTTGGATAATTCCTCGAATAGGCTCATCTCCTCTGCCCCCTTGCTGCCTTCTTCGGCTTATTCAGATACCATCTTAGCCCCTGGACATTTGTAATCCAGGTGTTTATTACATCAGCCGCCAGGCCGAATATGAGGACCATCGACATATCGGCAATGATATCCATTCTGGTGAATGATGGGACCAGAAGATACAGGAGGTTTGAGACTAATATCAGGGATATTACCGCACAAATTGAGGTTCCGGCCATGGTAAGGCCAGTCCCCATTGCTCCCTTGATCTTCTCATCCACTAGACCCTTGCGCTTCAACACCCTCATGGATAGCAGGATATCGGTATCGACTGAATAACCGATGAGCATGAGAAGAGCAGCTACTGTTCCCAGTGAGAGCTGAACCCCAGTTAAGTTCATGGAAGCTGCTGCGGTTAAGATGTCGGCCAGCGCACTGATTACAATCAGCAGAGAAACGACAGGCTCTCTGAACACCAGGAAAACCACTATGGCCATCAATAGGAACGAAAGAGGAAGGTATCTGACGACCTGCGCTTGAAGTTCTTTGCTGTAAATCGGTCCTATGTGCCTGATCTCCGGACCATCGAACTTTGTATTGGCCAGCTTGACAAGATCAGCATACGAAGATTCGCTCATGGGGCCGAATTGGAGCATATATCTGCCGCCGATGTTCCTTATGTCCACCAGAGGATAAGAAGCAAACTGCTGCGCCACTATTTCTTCCGATTCGGTAGACGGCACTGTGACAAGAGTGCCTCCCGTAAACTCTATCCCTAACTTCACAGGCGAGCCTGTGGCAAGATAGGTCGCGCCCAAGCTGATAAGTGCTAATATTATGATAGCGATAGGGACCAGCATTATCTGCTTGGGTGGGTACTTAGAAACGATGTCCTCCAATTCCATGTTATTTCTCCTCGAACTCACTCTCTGTTTAAACCCACCACGTGAATATTAAATATGCTTTTATTGCGAATGTTTTACTCGATGCTCATGCGCCTTCATAAGAATATTTCAATCTATTTACGGCTTGTCGTCAATACTTCTCCCCAAAGCCATTCGTCAGAGCCATAACCTCATCAAACCTTCTCCCATTTTTTAAGGTTTGCCACCTGGGAGAGGGTTTTACCGCGCCGGATCTCCTCATAGAGCCTGCTTTCCATCTTCTCCACCTCTTTGGCTCTCCTGGCGATCTCGTAGGCCCTCTCTTTAGGTATGACCACGACTCCGCTATCGTCTCCCACAATATAGTCCCCTGGTCTCACCGTCTGGCCGCCACAGGTGATCTCGCTATTGATCTCGCCCATACCTTTGGGGTCACCTGCATTAGGCGTGATCCCGGAGGAGAATATGGGGTAGTTGAGATCTCTGATCTCATCCACATCCCGCACGGCTCCGTCAATGACAACACCTTCAATCCCTTTGTTCTTGCTGCTCAAAGTGGCAAGGCCCCCCCAGGGAGCGATATAGTTGCTGCCGTTATAGATGACCAGCACATCCCCAGGTCCGCAAAGATCGATGGCCTCCACGGGCTTGGCCCAGTCTCCGGCAAAGGTCTGCACTGTTACAGCCTTGCCTACTATCTTGCAGCCCAGATTAATGGGAAGTATGCCGCGCATGGCTCCTTTGCGGTGCATGGCATCAGAGATATTGGGCGACGATACCTCGCGCAAAATGGCTAACATCTCCTCTTCCCGGCTCATTCTTGGAGCAGCACTCATTTGTGCATGGTCTATTGCATCGCGAACCTTTTTGGCGGATGCAGTCACATCGGCGCTTCTCACAATGCTTCCACCCACAATGACAATAGCAGCGCCGCTGGCGACAGCCTCGGCACCGGTGACCGGATCTATGCCGCCTGCTGCCGCTACTGGGGTCTTGACCACTCTTACAATCTCTTTGAGGAAATCAACTGTGTCGCGACCGGTCATCTGCTGGTCGATACCTACATGAACGCAGATATAGTCCACACCGAGGGCTTCCAGCTCGCGAGAACGTTTTACGGGATCTGGAACGGTAAGAAGATCCATCATGATCTGCACGCCGTATTTTCGCGCAGCTCGCAGGGCATCCTCGATAGTGGAGTTGTCGGAGGCGGCAAGCAGTGCAACAATATCGGCTCCTGCTTTTGCTGCCATCTCCACCTCCATGGCTCCCGTATCCACCGTCTTCATATCAGCTACGATTCGGGCTCCCGGCAGGGCCTTCTTCATCTCGCGCACAGCGTCCATGCCCTCGCTCTTAATGAGGGGTGTTCCTGCCTCAATCCAGTCTGCTCCGCCCAAGACTGCCTCTTTGGCGATCTGAATTGATCTGTCCAGCTCTAGAAGATCCAGTGCCACCTGTAGAATGGGTTTAATATGACATCACCACACATCAGCCGATTAGCGTACATCAGCACAGGCTAAGTAAAAAGGTGCATGGTATATAAAATGAAGCTGGCAGATATTTCTGAGATAGAGCTTGATGACGATCACTTTGGGCCTCGCGGCCTGAGCTTCACCAAGCTGCACGGGAACGGCAACGACTTCATCCTGGTAGATGAGATGAATCGCGAGCACGTAGCAGAGAGCGAGAAGAGAAGGTTTGCCATTGGCATCTGCCATCGCCATTTTGGCATAGGTGCGGATGGAGTTTTGTTCCTGACGAACAGCTCGCGAGCCGATCTCGGCATGAGGATCATTCAGCCGGATGGCTCAGAGGCAGAGATGTGCGGCAATGGCATACGCTGTCTTGCCAAGTATGCCTGGGACACAGGATACGTGGGTGAGTTCTTCGATGTGGAGACTCTAGCCGGTATAATTCCTGTGCAGGTACGAGACAGGGACGGCTCTTTTTGGGCCAAGGTGAATATGGGGGTGCCATTGTTCGACCGATCTTCCATACCGGCTTGTGGCACAGGCGTTCTTATCTCTGAAGATATCGAAGGCAGCAGGGTGTCGGCGGTTAATACCGGCGTTCCTCATGCTGTTGTTTTCGTGGAGGATATGGATTTTGATATTCTCAGAGCGGCCCCGTCCATAAGACACAACAGCCTCTTTCCGGAAGGAGCAAATGTGAATTTTGTTAAGGTCGGCCAGCCTCTGCAGATCAGGACCTTCGAGCGGGGTGTGGAAGGAGAGACCCTCTCCTGCGGCACGGGATCTGTGGCAGCTGCAAGTGTTGCCCGCCGTCTGGGACTGGTGGATGACGAGGTTTTAGTGCAGACGAAAGGCGGGCCTTTGCTGATTAGCTTTGAAGAAGGTAAAGCCTTCATGGAAGGACCGGCGGTAACGGTCTGCTCTGGTGAAATCTCTGATGACTATCTATGGAACCTCTCAATGCAGCCGTGAGAAAAATATTGAGGCAAAAATGAAGACAAAAGTGGCATTTTTGGGACTGATAATCATAATCATTTATCTCATTTTTGTCCAATTTATTGCCATAAGCCCGGCATTCGCCGAGCATTATGTGATGGAGATCGGCAGCAAGAGCAATCCCAATGCCCATCTTTTCTCTTACGACCAGAAGTTTCGGGAGAGCACAAATTTGCACAACTATCCCATGAGGATGAGCGCATCCAAAGAATTTACCGATGCCACCCGCCTCTCAACCAAGATGGAGCTAAAGGCGCTTCCCAATCTCACTGAGATAACCATAGACGCAGACTTCATAGGCATTGGCCGCATCGGCTACCTGGTACTGGATCCGGATATGCCAAATCCAGAGATTTGGGGCCCAAAGAACGAGGTGTCACGCATCAATCACATGTTCGTAGGCAACTTTTCGATTAATGAGAAGATCATAGTGGCCAAGAATCACATGTGCGAGGACGGGTACCTGCCCTGCGCCTGAACTATTAATTTTTTTGCAAGAGTATCTTATTAGTCATTACGGATTCTTCGCGCCCAGCGCGGCTTCGCCTGGAGACGCAACGCCTTTTCACGCGAAGGCGCGAAATTTCAGCAGACTCAATATCCGGCCCTCAGGCCAGACCGGCCTCCTGAGCCATCGAGCGTGCGTGCGGTCCAACCCGGCAGGCGCCTCTGTGGCCCCGCATGGATTTTCAGCTCAAGATAACTCTAGGACATTCCCAGACGATCTTTTATGGCTCGGACGTCCGATTGCACCTGTCGGAATTGCATGGCATATCCCGGCTGGATGTCTTCTCTCATGCCTTTGATCTCTTCCAGTGTTGCGCGTGTGGTTTTTCGCACCTCTTTGATGTCTTCACCTATCTGAGGTATCATATCCGTGTTCTTACGCACCACTTTGATGTCGCATTTCATCTCTTTCAGATCATCTCTCATATCCAGAAGCAGCGGGATAGCCTTGTCCAGTTGAACGAAAGAGCAAAACATGGCAACTTCGGTGGTTCGCCCTACGTCGCCGTCGTAATCCTCAAAGGTCACCTTAGAGACTTCGGCCAACTCCGGCTTATTCTTCTCAACTGTCTGCAGGAAAGCGGTGATTCTTGCTTCGTCTCCTTCCAGCAGAGCTATGACCTCTTGTTGGCCGCCCTCTTGCCAGTTGTAGGTAGAGAGCCCAGGTAGGGCCAGGTTCATGGCATGCTTGAGCAGGAATACGCGATATCCTACCTCATGTACTCTGGTGCCGGCAACCTTGATCTTCAGCTTCATGTTCTCATGACATATGTTCGCCTGGTTATTTGGATTTTTCCCATGGCTATAGAGCCCCGGATGTATCGCAACAATCACATGTTCGTGGGCAACTTTTCCATTAATGAGCAGATAATAGTAGCCGAGAATCACATGTATGTGGATGGGTACCTGCCCTGCGCGTGATTTTCTTTATTGATTTTTTAAGATTGTGATTATGATAATAATCATAACAATAAGGATTTTATACTTGTGTTTTACATCAGCATTAATTAGTATATTATTAATTATGCTGGCATCTTCGGGGATGAGCATGCCGC
>JBFYLJ010000178.1:0-3825 GCA_041305465.1 Methanothrix sp. | reverse complement strand
AAGACTAAAGTTATTACTTTAGATATCTCCATTGAAACGACACTCCCTCTCTCATAGCTCAATTCATTGCTCGCAACGATCAATATTGCTAATTGCTCAATATAAGCACAATTGCTTTTATGACTATATTAAATTTTTGCTATTTAATTAATTTCAAAATTAGGAAATCTATGAAAAATATTTTGCCATTGCTTAAAATTTTCATTTTCTAGCATCGTCCCCAACCGGACATAAGGATCTTCTATCAAAAAATATAGTTTATAGTGTTTAACCTAATGGCTTTATATATAGAAATCAGTTTGATCAGGCTTTGCATAGCGGTCATAAGTTTCATATGTTGGGTAAAACACTATAAATTAAATCAAAAGCATTCAACTGGATTCGAATCCCTGAACTGCTGAAATGATCCGATCGCTGCTTAAGCCGAGTTACAATCTCTTGCATACAGGCTCATCCTGACTCCTTTTGACCAAATAGTATCCGGCGGCAAGAGAGAGGATTATGAATCCTATGCCTATCAGGGTTAAGCCCTCTATTTTGCTGGAATCCAGGATGATGACCTTTCTGGCAATAGCTATCATTGCCACCAATAGCACTACCTGAACATTGAGAGCATGCTCCTTGAGATAGATCCTCAGCGTCTCCAGGAGTTCGATGCCAATCAGGATCAAGAGAAAGTATCCAAAGATATCGAGAAGCTCATCTATTTCAAGGAGCATAAGAGGCGGGGATGAGATGTCAATGGCAATTAGGTAGATCAGCTCCAGGGTTGCAAGGATGACCACGAGTCCCATCAGCGCTGTCAGTACGGTTACGATTGCCTTATGGAAGAGTTCCATGTAGTTCAAAGCAGTGTCACCCGGATAAGCTCAAAACTTCTAAATTAACTGGTGTCTTCTCACTGATGTGATCGGTTTGTATTTGAGCATTTTGCCGAGGAGCTTGAGAAGAGCGGCGAGAGCTGGCGCGCGCTCCTGCTTATGGACCATCCAACGCCGATCTCAGTCGAAACCCACAGCCGCGATCCCGTGCCCTTTGCAGTCGCCAGCGACGGAGTCGATACCAACGGGATGGAGAGCTTCGATGAGGCCGCGGCGAAAGAGGGCGGATACGTGCTGGTGGAGGCGACGGAGCTGGGGTGGGAAGGAGAAATAATCATGAGAGGATGTCCACAAATTAATTCCGAAAGATTGATATGGGTTCTATGAGAGCATCTCCCATGAATATTAGGATTGATTTTAAGGTTCTCTTCGTATTATTGATTGTCTTTGACCCGTTGGCAAACCAGGTAGCGGCAGATGAATTGGAGAATATCACAGGAGAAGATATTGGAAAACAGATCCTGGCCAATGCTCCTTTGAGCATCCAGTCGGGATCGGATATAGACAAAGCGAGATATGCGTATGGCATTTACTGTGGTGCTCTTGCCGATGTGAATACTTCAGAGGATGAGGGCTTGGTGAATTCATTGACGGGCCTTGATCACGCAGAAGCACTTAAAGGCATCTTTCTTGGAATGGGGATATCCTCGAACAACTCACTTGAAATCGTGGCCGGCAAGATAAATCATACTGAGAATGGGACTGGCGATCAGGCCGGAGATGGATCGGTCATATCTGCAAGAAATAACTACTCAGATGCCGTATCAAATGGTCAGGATACAGATCGGTTCCATGCTGCTGCTGCCCTTGCCTCAGTCGATCGATTGTACGTCTTCGATCCCTTCATGATGGCAAGAGGAAGAAATGGTCAGTATAACGAGAGCGAGAGCAGTGAATGGAACGGTATGGATGTCAGAGAATGGAGTACCAATATGGAGGCTGAAGGTTATTCTGTCTTCAAGGATGAAGGCAGATCATGGTACTATTCCGTTGAGGAGATCGAAGATAAGTTCTTTGGCAGACCTTCGTATGCAGGGGAGTATCGGGCCGAGTTGAAGCCTGAATGTGATAATTGCAGCCAGAGCGATGAGCAGTCAGACGATTCAGATATACTAAAATTCATAGTACTTCCCGACAATGAGGTAATTGGCATCATCGAGGATAAAGAAGAGTCTAGCGTTCCTTATGATGACAATTCTTCCCTAAACCAGATCAAAGGGGCGATTTATGGCTATTATGATTCGCGGATCAACGAGCTTGGATTTGTCGGAATAATGACGTCTCGAAAAATCGAAAACAAGTCCTATGAGCTCTTCGTTACATATGAGTATGTCAAGAGCGGCCAAGCTCAGATAGTCGATGCCAGAACCCCGGAAGAGTTTGCCGAAGGGACAATACCTGGTGCTGTAAACATCCCCTACGATCTGATATACGCTGGCGACAAGATCAAAGAAGACGCTTCTTTGAGTGCTATTTTTGCAGGTCTCGATAAGAACAGGCCTGTTGTGGTGTACACCAGTACAGGCGTAAAAGCGTCTTCAGTTGTTCTTGCTCTCAGGATCTTGGGATACGATGCCAGGCTTTACACATATCTGGATTGGCTTGAGCATGAGGCTGAGACATCCGGATAGAGCGACAAGATGTTTGAGTACATGGCCCATGTCTTCCGAGTTGAAAATTATCGGTTGGAATCAGAAAAAGCAAGAGGTAGAAAATATATGAAACACCATGTCATTGCATTGCAATTAGCAGCAATCTTCTTATTGACAGCATTCGTGACCGCTGATGAAACCCCGTATGATAATATTCTTATCTCTACAGATATTCAGAATAGCCTGGAATCCAGCAAACCCGCTCCAAGCAACGCTGGCCCTATTGAGAGCAGCCGTGAAGAAATGATTGCTCCGTTTTCCAGAGTCTCCAAAGACGATTTTCTACTCGATGTGAGCGAAGGGACATCTCAATATTTAGAAGGCGCAGTATCCATTCCCTATTCACAATTCCTCGCAGATAAAAAACCGAAACCAATGGATGAAATATCTAAAATTCTCAGAGATGCAGGCGTCCCATGTGATAGACCCATTTATGTTTATGGGGAATGTGCCCCTTGCGGGCACAGTTTCTCGCCTGCTTCTTTTGTCTTTTTGATTCTTGATTCCCTGGGCTACCAGGCAATTTTGATTGAAGGCACCATTGAAGAATTGGCCGCCTCTGGCGGACAGACATCTGACAGGCCGGCAATCAAGCCCAAAACGAACTGCACTCCTGCGAATAATTCCCGAATTGATGACGGGAAGAATAAAACTCAGATTGAGATCGGAAATGGCAGCAAGACCGATGAGGGGTTTGCCGGAATTATGACATCTCAAACCATCAACCAAAACGAAAGCACTTCAGAGGGGGATGTCTATGCATTTAAAGCCAATTCCACACAGGACCAAGAACTGAATGATACAGTCAACCAATTTGAGAATGCATCTAATGAGTCAATTGACATAAATAGCGAAGACTTTTATGAAGATCCCAATCGCAGCCCATTTCGTTGGAGACATACTCTGCAAGATGTCAGCAGGCATGGTTTCTATAAGCGTTACGGAAGGGTCTTGAGAGAACATGCATTGAGCGGGGAGCCCTTTTCGCAATACGAGATGGACCGAATGAATAGTGATTGGGATAGGGTTCAGAGGAATTATGCATTCCAACCGATGAGCTTCTGGGAAATGCTGAGAGGAGTCTTATTTGCAAAAGCCAACAGACCGCAGGATAGCTTGAAAATAAATACTCCTAACTCTATTCTTGGGACAAGGGGGTAATAAATTCTTTTTGGCTCTTCGCTATTTCCTGTGGGTAGCTGGTTAAGTCTTTATAGCAACTCATGCTAGAAAGTTAGCCGTGTCGCTCTCACAGGAATCCCTCTTTAAAATAGCATTGAATCTCGAAGATC
>JBFYLJ010000177.1:0-3928 GCA_041305465.1 Methanothrix sp. | reverse complement strand
GCGCGTCTCAGCCAGCGATTCTCCGCCCGGGCCCAGACCGCCAGGTTCTCGACATATTGCGGATGCATCTCCACGAAGGTTCCCAGGGTGTGGTTGCAGAGGGTATCGCACTTGGCCCAGTTGTCCACGTACAGATCCACCCACCGCTCGAAAACGGCAAAGTCCTCGGGGACGAACTGACTGCGCAGGGAATAGGACCACTCGAAGGCGATGAAGGCCTCCTCACCAAAGTTTGCCTGCAGGAGATCTTCGCACAAAGAGAATATCTCGTTTTTGTCTTGACCTTTTATCTCCCGGAAATACTTGACGGCGATCTTCTTGACGGTGGCGCTCTTCACGCCGTAAAATTTCACTTCCTCTTTAAAGAAGCGCTGGGCGCTCTCCCGAATCTTCTCGTCAATGCTCTGCTGCAGCTCTTGGCGCACGGCTGCCAGGACATTCATTTCCATAGTTCACCATTGGGTTTATCTCTATCAAAAAATCTTCGCCAATGACATGATGCAATTCGTCCTGACTGTCGCCGCGGCAAAGCGCCTCATAGGCAAAGCCCTAGCGGCTCACCCGATCATTAAGGCAGCATTTTCCTCCGCTACACTGGTTATCATTGCCGGAACCACCAACGGTTATGTCGCTGAGGAGATCTTGAAAGTGGCAGGCTATGCAGAAGAGTTTTCCAAAAGGAGATTTTTCCGGGGCATCGTCCTGCCGCCGGGAAGGACCACCGAGACAGGAAGGCTGCCGGATGAGAGCGAATTCCCCGGCGATGTGGTAATAGTAAAGGGTGTTTGGCAGAAGGGCAAGACCCTCTTCGACGTCGCCGAAGGCTTGAGAGAGGGCGATGTCATCCTGAAGGGCGCTAATGCCCTGGACCTGGCCAGAAAGCAGGTGGCTGTGCTCATCGGCCATCCTCGTGGGGGAACGAGCATCACCGCCCTGCAGGCAGCTGTGGGCCGCAGAGTGCGGCTCATCCTGCCAGTGGGCCTGGAAAAGCGCGTCACTGGAGATCTGATGGAGCTGGCCGCTCGAATCAATGCGCCCGGTGAGAGCGGCTTTCGGCTGCTGCCCATTCCGGGAGAGGTCTTCACTGAGATCGATGCCATTCGGCTGCTCACGGGAGCGGAAGCGGAGATGCTGGCTGCAGGAGGAGTAGGGGGCGCAGAGGGAGCAGTCTGGCTGGCCGTGCGGGGAAGTGAGGAGCAGTTGGCAAAGGCAGCGGAGCTGATCACGGAGGTTTCTGGAGAAATTTCACAGTCAGATGTAATTGCATAGAGAAGGAGGCTGGCCCTTACATGCCTCTTTCTTTCCTATTCTGGATTTCTTTGGCCATAATCCCGATCTTTTTCCACTTTTTCTTTTCGGCCCTCTGAAGATCAGGATTTTTCTTTCTCTCAATTGCCAGCAACTCTCGCTGAAGTTTTCTGTAGCTTTCAAATCTGACTTCCGGAAGCTTTCCTTCTTCAATTGCCTTTTTGATCATACAACCTGGCTCAGTCTCATGCCGGCAATCAGAAAATTTGCATTTTGCTGCAAGTTCCTCAATATCCGGGAACGTGTTATGTAGCCCCTCGTTGGCATCCCATAGTTGAAGCTCTCTCATGCCCGGATTATCAATTATGACTCCGCCCTTCTTTAGCAATATCAGCTCCCGCATAGTCGTAATATGCCGTCCCCGACTATCATCTTCCCTGATCTCACCGACTTTTTGCCTTTCAACTCCGTCTAGTGCATTGATTAGGGTGGACTTTCCGACACCGGATGAGCCGAGCAGCACAACGGTCTTGCCATCCTGAAGATATAGTGACAGAGATCCCATTCCGACATCCTCTGTCGCGCTAATTGCATGTACCGGCACGTCCGGCGCGATTGCCAGCACATCATTTATCCTTGCATCAACATCACTACAGATATCAGATTTATTTAATACAATGACAGGGTCAACGCCGCTCTGTCTCACAATGGCCAGGTACCTCTCCAGCCGTCTCATATTCAAGTCTCTGTTGAGCGAGGTCATGATGAATGCGATATCGATATTAGTAACGATCACCTGCTCGCCAGTCGCTCTCCCTGCATCTTTCCTAGAGATCTTGTTTTTCCTTGGCAATATGGCGTGTATAGTGCAGGTGCCTGTATTATCCTCTGAAATTGCTACCCAGTCTCCGACCGCAGGATACTGGCCATCCTGGCGCAGCCTGCCAGAAACCCTGGCCCTTACTTCGCCGTTCTTCGTATAAACTTTGCAGCCATTCTTATTTATGCTGGAGATCCTTCCTGGCTCATGTCCTTCAACATGCTCTCGAAAACTTTCGCCAAAAAATGCGTTCCAGCCAAGCTTCCTCAACACAAGATCCAAAACGTCATCTCCATTCAATCACCCTGCCTTTCCACTACATGGCTTCATCGAACTCGTTTCTGTATCTGGCAACGCCACACGCACCGAACATGGCCTCATCATTCAAAATCAGGATCATGAAGGCCTCATCGGGAACTCCTTCCCACTGGCTGGCAATGCCGTGCACAGAGGCGCGCACAAAGCCGAAGCGAGGATAATATTCTGGATGCCCAAGCACGATAATGAAGGGATGTCCTCGCCCCTTTAGTATCTCAATGCTAACCTGGATCAGTTGGGAGCCGATCCCCTGATGTTGAAGCTCGGGCAGAACAGCCATGGGGCCCAGCCCCGTGCCTTCTATTACCTTATCACCGTCAATCTTGACCGGACTAAAAAAGATATGACCTACGACTTGATCATCTTGGACCGCCACCAAAGAAAGGATGTTTGCGCAGTTCTCACGCAGACTATCGATCACATTTGCCTCTGAGGCTTGGCCGAAGGCCTGCATGAAAGTTTTTTCGTTTAGCTTCCTGATTTCTTCGATGTCCTTAGGTCCCTCTTCTCGAATGAAAATCACGCTCTCACCCCGTTAAATTGCCTGTTTCACCCAATGATAACGAAGATAACGAAACACTGTTAAATTGCCAGTACGAGTTTGCGTCACCATCAGGCGTTTATCCGTTTCATTCTATTATTATCATCCATTAACCTGAATCGAGCTGAGCCACATAGAATACAAAACCATAGTATTCAGAATACTGCCTGAAAATGTCGATCTCTCTCTGATGATCCTGCAATACTGCAAGAGCACCCGGAAGACCTTCGTACTTCGGTCTCAGTTGAGAGATTTTCTCTTCCAATGGAGAATAGTAGCACCACCAAGCCGACTTTGGAATGACGAAGTGACCGATGTGGCGATAGCCCGCCCCTTGAATAATCCTCAGATTACCTTCGATATCCTGCATGCCAGGATATTCCTTTATAAAGTATTCCTTGATCTCTTCAGGAGCATCGGCTCGAAGCCAGGTTAGCTCCGAGGCGACAAGATATCCTCTGTCCTTCAGGAATGTGCGCCATTGCAGAAACCCTTTTTCAAAGCCTATGATGTAAATGGAACCTTCCGCCCAGATAATATCGAAGGTGCCTTCTTCAAAATGCAGATCGCACATATTTCCTAGAAAGGGAGTTATCCTATCAGTTAGCCCGTTTTGCCTGATTTTTTGGCCTAAATCCTCTAAAAATTGTGGGTGGTTGTCGATTGCTATTATAGATCCATTGGTCAAAAGGCTCAGGTCTATAGTCTGTGTGCCCGGTCCACAACCAATGTCCAGTATCCTGGGATGGGAAGGCAAATCTTTGAGCATATCAAAGGCCTTTTTTGTGAATTGAAACTCTCCAGGGCCTTCTCTTGGATTGCCGCTGTGAATCTCCCAGAATAGCTCCCCCATTTCTAGTTCTTCCATCTTGGATCTTCTTCTAGGACTATCTGATTGTATTTAGCCATGCTCATCTCTAAAGAGACTGTAGTCCTATTTGAGGTCTAAGTGGAAAAGGTCAGATCATCTTCTGCATCCAGACCACATCAAAATCCTGGTC
>JBFYLJ010000176.1:0-3714 GCA_041305465.1 Methanothrix sp. | reverse complement strand
GGTGCGTTTACCTACAGAATGTAGGATCATAAAGAATAGTGTTATTCGCTTTAGATGGAGGGATTGATCTGAAGAAGGCTATATTAACTGTATTAGTAGCAATGGTTTTAGTAGCTCTTATCGGGTGTTCTGCCGGGTGGCCGACGTCCACAATTGCAGCCGACATGTACCCAGCGACCATGACATATCCTAATGGATACGTAGAGAGCAACAGGACATTCGATTTTGAGCAGAGCGTGCAGGGAAATGGTTACTTCGTTACATATCTGTATGCTAAGGCCGGTAACGTCGCGGTCAAGAATTATGCTCACGGCTCCGGATCTTTGAACAGCGAGGCCACATTGACCTACCAGAACCTGGATCGTTCGACGCATAATGTATATTCCGACTACAACGACTTCCAACAGGACTGCATCCAATTTAAGGAGGATGTGGCCATGGTTTACGCACCCATGAAGATCGCTGTCGGTACCGGATACTATGCAGCTAACCCGCTGGATTACAGCTCTCTGCTCAAGGAAAAGACCTGGGTGAAGAACTATCTGGCAGGCACCAGCATGCACCATGAGGTAGAGTATGCTCATGCCCTGGATAAGGAACTGGAAATCGTTGCCAAAGATAAGAGGAACCTGACCTGGGACCCAGAGCTTGAATCCGTTGGTTACACTCAGATGAAAATCGTAGAAGATGTTACAGACGGTAAAGCTCATATCGGCGTACTGCAGGCAAATAAAAACTTCCTGGATAATGCCAACGTCGGCCAGCCTGACTACACCAATCCGGATACTTTGAGCCAATTAGGCAACATCAGGAGCGCCTGGGAGAATCCCTCAATCGAAATCGATGAGGATTACTGGGGAACCTATCATATCGAGAAGAACATGACACTCGAAGTACCCTACCACCTCATTCAGAAGAAAGAGGACTGGCTACCCTGCTGCTTCGGTGGCTACCTTACCCTGCCAATACCCTACAGGGGAGACCTGGGACAGAAGGGCGCCAAGGGAATCTTTGACTGCACCTGCTTCAAGGTACCTGCAGTAGCAGAGTTCCCGAGAACATATCAAGTAGTGTAGAGAGAGGAATTTCCTTTCTCTTTTCATTTTTCTGAAACATAATATTTTAAAATATTGCAGCGTCAATCCTCAGCATGCAATTCGAAACATGGGAACCCATTTATCAATCCATCTTGCAGGACTTCGGTTTTTCTCCAGACAAGGATGAAGAAGCAGCAAAGCTCCTGGCCGAAATCTTGCGTGATCGAGAGCCAATGCTGCAAGCCGCAAAGGCAATTATTATCGGGCAGAGGGCAATAGTATGCGGCAATGCTCCGACCCTTGATCAGGAGCTTAAAGAGTTGCAGAAAAAGGATGCAGAAAAGGATGCAGTCTTTCTGGCCGCTGATGGAGCCACAGCGGTTCTTTTAGAGCACAACATTGTGCCGGATATTGTGGTCACCGACCTTGATGGACCTTTTCCCGCCATTTTGAAGGCCAATAGGATGGGCTCGATAGTAGTAGTGCATGCTCACGGCGATAATCGGGATGCCTTGATCAGATATGCTCCGATGCTGAAGAGAATCATGGGCACTGTGCAGTGCTGTCCACTGCCTGGCCTGCACAACTTTGGTGGGTTTACAGATGGTGATAGATGTGTATTTCTGACCAAAGAGATGGGCGCCGCCAGTATAGAGCTGGTGGGCTTTGACTTTGAGGACGAGAGCGTCACGCCACGCAAAAAGAGAAAACTATGGTGGGCAAAAAGGCTGATAGAATTGGCTCTCGCCAAATAAAGAGCTGGCAAAAGAGATGCCATCAGATGTTAGCGATTGGTTATGAGTTTTAAAATCGCGTACATTGCATCTTCCCCCACATCTTCTGCATCCTGCCCGGCGTCTATCTGCACAAATCGCTCCGGCTCAAGAGAGGCTATGCGCCGGAAGTTCTCATCAACTAATCTCAGGAATTCGAGCCTCTCGAACTTCTGGCGTCCCAGACGCGACTGCATTCTCAGCAGTGCGACATTTGGGTCTAAGACTAGGAGCAGCGTCCTATCCGGTATCAAATTCCAGGGACGATAGATGTCCTGAATCCATGACACCGGATCGGGCACAATTCCTCTGAGCGTTACGCCCTGATAAGCAGCTGTCGAGTCTGCATATCGATCAGAAAGAACAATTGCACCAGTTTCCAGAGCAGGAAGAACAGTCTCTGTGAGATGGGACGCGTGATCCGCCATAAAGAGAAAAAGCTCTTGCATGCGCTTTGCAGCCGAGGGTTCGCACCCTTCCTCACAAGCTTTTGCCATCTCCTCCCTCAGCATGCGGCCCGCCTGCCCGGTAGTAGGCTCGGCGGTAAGCACCAGTCTTCTCTTGGGCATCGTCTCTGCTAGCCTTGCCGCAATATATTTCGCGACGGTGCCCTTTCCCGAGCCATCTATGCCCTCCAGGGTGATGAGCTGTCCCTTCACAAAGGCCTAGTTCGAGGCTGAAGAGTGATTAAATTGTCGCTGGAATTTAGTTAAAAGGATTATAGATATTGTCGCCCGATACTAACTCTGGTACGTCATCCGATGGGTATCCGCAGTCAGCCCAGTAACCCTCGTAGCGGGCGTCTGTACCGCATTTGGGTTGTCTCATGGTCATTGGTAGACAGATAGTCAGTATCCTACCACAAGGACCTATCAACGCGGCCTGTAGTCCCCTTCTTGCACCAACATTCACAGCAGAACAAAATTCTCAGCTTGTGTCAGCCCTCTAAAGGGACGTTAGTCGAATGTAGCCGGAATTTATAAAGTTATCCCTGCCCAAGCGGATAATTTTTCAGGAATTATCTTTGCTGCCTAGTAAGCTTTAAGTTGAAGTTGTACACTATCAATGCTTGAGGTGCAACATTTGACAGACAAGATCTACGTAGTTGGGCACAAGAGTCCTGATACCGATTCTGTAACATCTGCAATAGCTTATGCAAATCTTAAGAACGCCATGGGAATGAAAGAGGCAGTTGCGGCCGCCGCGGGAGACATAAACGGCGAGACCAAGTTCCTGCTGGATTACTTCAAAGTTGCATATCCAGAGAAGCTCACCGATGCCACCGACAAGAAGGTCATCCTGGTAGATCACAATGAGATGGCTCAGGCCGTGGACAAGCTTTCAATGGAAAATATCGTAGAGATCGTAGACCACCACAAGATCGGCGGCCTTGCTACCGGCAAGCCCATATTCTTCCTTAATGAGCCGGTGGGCGCGACTGGCGGCATCATCGCGAACCTCTACGAACAGAACAATATCGCCATCAGCAAGGAAATGGCCGGCCTGATGATGTCAGCCATCCTCTCAGATACTGTGCTCTTCAAGTCCCCTACCTGCACTGATCGCGACAAGGCAGCAGTCGAGAAGCTGGCCAAGATCGCGGGCGTCGATCCAATGGCGTTCGGCATGGAGCTTCTCAAAGCCAAGAGCAACATGTCTGCCAAGTCCGCCAAGGAGATTCTCATGGGCGACTTCAAGAAGTTCGACTTCTCAGGCACCAAGTCTGGCGTGGGACAGGTCGAGGTCATGGATCTGGCCGATCTCGCCCCCAAGAGAGCTGCCATTCTCGAAGAGATGAATAAGATGAAAGAAGCCGAGAAGCTGGACATGGTCGTGCTCATGCTCACCGATGTCATGAAGGAAGCCAGCGATCTGCTCTTCGTAGGAAATGCTGCTGCTGCCGC
>JBFYLJ010000175.1:0-2644 GCA_041305465.1 Methanothrix sp. | reverse complement strand
GGTACTGACCGGTGAGCGACTTTGCGTTCTTTTCAATCTCCAGGGGGCTGCCCTGCGCCACGACGTAGCCGCCGTGAATTCCCGCTCCCGGCCCGATGTCCAGAACATGGTCAGAGCTGCGAATGGTCTCTTCATCATGCTCTACTACGATGAGGGTGTTCCCCAGGTCCCGCAGTTTCTTTAGCGTCTCAATAAGCCGGGCGTTGTCCCGCTGATGAAGGCCGATGGATGGCTCATCCAGAACATAGAGAACGCCGGTGAGATTGGAGCCGATCTGGGTGGCCAGGCGGATGCGCTGTGCCTCGCCTCCTGAGAGGGTTCCGGCGTTGCGGGACAGGGTAAGGTATCCCAGACCCACGTGCTCTAGAAAGCCCAGGCGAGAGGAGATCTCTTTTAAGATCTGGCGGGCGATTTCCAGCTCTTTTTCCGAAAGGGCTGCGGCCAGATCGGCAAAGAAATCGAGGCTATCGGCGACGGATAGATCGGTCACATCCACAATGGACTTTTCTCCTACCGTTACGGCCAGCACCTTCTCCTTAAGCCTGCGACCGCCACAGGCAGGACATGGTAGCACGCGCATAAACTTCTCCAGCTCCTCGCGCCTGTAATCAGACGAGGTTTGGCCGTAGAGGCGGATGCTCTGAGGAATTAGCCCCTCCCACTGGCCGTTATGCATCCAATAAGCATCACCATTTTTCATGCTCATGCGAAACTGGATGCTATCGTCAGAGCCGTACATCAGGACGTTGTACTGCTCTTCGGTGAGGGATTTCATGGGAGTGAAGACGTCAAAGCCGAAGTGATTGGCCACCGCCGCCAGATGCTGGCCCCGCCAGCCGTCGATGGCATTTCGATATAGCGCCACTGCACCGTCGGCGATGCATAATTCTCTGTCCGGTATGATCAGATCAGGATCAAACTCCATGCGAATGCCCAGACCATTGCATGACTCGCAGGCTCCGAAGGGGCTATTGAAAGAGAACATGCGCGGTTGCAGCTCTTCGAAGGCCATGCCGCAGACAGGACAGGCCATGGTAGCAGAGTAGAGCCGCTCTTTGCCCTCGCCGAAGAGGACGACAATCAGGCCCTCTGCCTTCTTGAGAGCATTCTCTACTGCCTCCACCAGTCGCGGTCTGTCTAGAGCGGGGTCCAGGCGGTCCATGACAACGTCGATGTCATGCATCTTGTAGCGATCCAGCTCGATTGTTTCATCGGTTCGGCGTATCTCGCCGTTCACTCGCACCCTTGTGAAGCCCTCTTTATTCAGGTCAGCGAAGAGCTGGCCGTAGGTTCCCTTCTTCTGGCGGACGACGGGGGCCAGAATAGTTGCCTGGCTGCTGTTCTCCCCTGGGTCTTCGTCGTTCTTTGCTCTCGCTTCTTCTAAAATGCTTTCTGCTATCCTTTCCGGCGACTGAGACTCGATCTTTATTCCGTGCACCGGGCAGTGGGGAACGCCAATTCTTGCAAAGAGGAGGCGCAGGTAATCGTAGATCTCGGTTACAGTTCCCACTGTGCTGCGCGGATTCTTTGAGGTGGTCTTCTGCTCGATGGAGATGGCAGGAGAGAGGCCTTCAATGCTGTCCACATCAGGTTTGTCCATCTGGCCCAGGAACTGCCGGGCGTAAGCGGAGAGCGATTCTACGTAGCGGCGCTGTCCCTCGGCGTAGATGGTGTCGAATGCCAGAGTGGATTTCCCTGAACCTGAGACGCCTGTGATGACGATGAACTTGTCACGGGGAAGCGTTACGGATATGTCTTTGAGATTGTGCTCGCGGGCACCTTTTATTATGATCGATTTCATCTGCTGGTCTCACGATATTTCTGGTCGATTGGTACTCCGATTGGGAGGAGGAAGGACTTAATCCTTTTCAGGCAATCTATGATTTATAAAAAAATTGTAAAGTTGTATTTACTTCTCAATCGTTTCAAGCTCGGACTGCAAATCCTGGGTCAGATCGACGTTGTAGAAATCACCAGTTGTGGGAAGCTCCATAGCAAATCCAGCAGTGACATCCACCTTTGCCTCGGCCTTATCAACTTGAAGATCGAGGATATGTCCGCCTGCCTTTCTGTCTGCAGTTATGAAGTGAAGGTGGTATCCAGGAACGTTGAGGCCCTTGGAGAATTCAGCTGCCCAGACACCGACAACAGTTCCGGTAACGTTGAAAAACTCGAAGACCGATTGATTCTTGGTGGCATCAGCAAGGCGCGGATAAGGCTTTTCCTGCCGAGGAACGCTTCTGGTCTTAACGTAAGGGAAGGTGCCGTCGATCCTTATGGCATAAAACGTATTTATGGAGGGCAGCTTTTCATCCATCTGGCTGGAAAGCTGTGAAAAATTGCCGGCATTTTTTATGGCGATGGTCCGGTCAGCCTGGAAGTAGGTTACGGAGGAAAAGGGCGTTGTCGCATTGCCCTGCACCGGATAGGCCACGCCGTCCGCCTTGACCTGATAGTAATTCCCGTCCAGGGCAACCATCTCCCCATCCAGCGAATCAAAGGTACCTATGCCGAAGTCGCCATGGGTCTTGAGATCATCAAAGCTGTAAAAGCCATCAAAGACGCCCTGCAGAAGGGCATCAATGGTGGATACCTGGAAGAGAACATCGTCATCTGCACATGTTGCGCCGGGGAGCAGAGCCAA
>JBFYLJ010000174.1:0-50745 GCA_041305465.1 Methanothrix sp. | reverse complement strand
TGTCAGGCCTGATTAAGACCTTCCAAGAGGCCACGCTGCTTCAGTGCGGCTTTTTAGAGAAGTTGTTGGATCTGGAAATGGCAAGCGTTGCTGCCTTTTCCGACTCCATGGTGGAGTTTTTAAGACCGTCGCCGGACAACAAGTTTGTCTACGGCATTGCAGCGGGCAGGTCCGCTCTTGCTCTTTACAGCTTCCTGCAGCTTATCCAAAACCACTTTGATAATGTATTTCCCTTCACCCTTGAGGACCCTGTGCAAAGGCACTACCGCAAGGGCAAAAATTTGGGGATTGCCATCTCCGGCTCAGGAGAAACGCTGGCCGTAAATAAATACATTGATGATATCATCTCTCTGGGCGGCGATATCAAGCTGATAACTGCCAATGAGAATGGAACCGCGTATAAGATGGTGAGCGAGTACGAACGGGGATCGGTTCTGGTCTTCACCGCCAGGACAAAACAGTCCACTGATAAGGATACAAGGTCGCGTCTCTCTCCCATGGGCACTGAGTTTGAGCTACAGGTACTGGCCTTCTTGAATGCCCTTTTCGCAGACATACAGTCCAGGCTGAAGGGAGTATGCGATCCAGCCTGTCCGCAATACAGCTCCACGATAAGGGACTTTGAAGAGAATGCCCGCCTCATCTCCCAGATGGACCCTGAGCATCTGGAGCACTGGTTTAGCAGGCTGCTTCCCAGGAGCGGCAGATACATCATCGGCGGAGTGGGAAGATCGGGCCTCGTGGCCCGCGCCTTTGAGATGAGGTTCACCCATCTGAATAAGATCAGCTACTGGGAGAGAGATTTCAATACGCCCAGCTTTCAAATTGGTGACGTTTACATTCCCATAACTGGTATTGGCAACACCTATGAGGCCTTGGAAGGAACAGTCACGGCTCTGAGCAAGGGTGCTGACGTGATGCCCATCACCGCCAACCCCACTTCCCGGCAGGTTCTGATGCTCAAGAAGCACGGCAGAGAGAAGGACATTGCTGTGATACCTGTAAAGCCGGAATACAGGGAGCTGTTCCTGGGAGACACCAGCTCCACCACCTGGCTGATGTCTGAATATACCAAGTTCCGCTATCCGATATTCGAGATCAATGCCTCTGTGTTCACCAACAGTGTGGTGGCTGTGGGGGCAGAGTTCTTGGGCATCCTGGAGACAGGCATGAGAAGGATGCACGTTTAATCATCACTTTTTTGGGATTAGGAACAGCATGCTTCGAAGCGCAAGTTGGCGGAGAAGCCCGATCCATGTACATTCCTTAATAGGCAAAAACGCAAACCGTGTGGTTTTCTGGTCAAGGCACAATTTTCCCTGTGGAAACCAAGATCGCAGGATGAACTCCAGGAAAGGTGCATTTGCATTTTAAAATATATTCTGAGTATTATTGAAAAGCATTTCGAGCTCTCTTACTAAAGTAGAGATTTCCCGGTGGTTTTAGTGGCGTTTTATCAAATTGATCTTGTATCGTATGGTCTATCTGTTCAACTCGGTGGCTCTCGCAAAAGCTACATCTGCCTCATCTCCACGGTTTAGTGCTAACAGGACTGTACCCAAGTTGTACCAGAAGTCTTTGTCTTTCGAATCTAGTTCGATGCATTTATTATATGCCTGCAAAGCCTCATCATACTTGCCTAATTTGTAGAGACAATAGCCTTTGTTGTTCCATGCCATTGCAAATTGTGGCTCCATTTCGATAACCTTGTCCATGCACAAAAGAGCCTCATCATATTTTCCCTGGTCAAAGAACGCTTGACCTTTGTTTTTCCAGGTAGTGACAATATTGGGATCAGAGGGAGCCAAACTGATGGCCTCATCCCAAGCCTTGATGGCCTCATCGCACTTGCCCTGTCGATTCAAAGCAAATCCTTTGCTGTTCCAGGCCTCTGCAAGCTTAGGGTCCAGCCTGATGGCTTCATCGTAAGCCTTGATAGCCTCGCGGTAATTGCTTTCATTATAGAGAGCATCGCCTTTCGCTATCCATTCCTGCGCCAGGTCAGACTGATTTGTGGATAACTGGGCCATCGGTTGCGGCTCATTTATTTCGAAACCGGTCCCCAAGTTCGCGTCGTATTTGTCCGGACCGGCGTGCTTTCCATCCCGCACCTGTACCTCGATTTGGCTCTCGCCTGTATCATCCTCAGTGGTTGTCCAGACCCATTGGTTCACCTTTGCCCACTTGGTTACGGGATCATCATTCAGGAAGAAACGATAGAGCACAGGATCTTTATCCGGATCCCTGGCCCCGGCAGTCCAGGTTATGACGGCACCAGCCTCCTGGGGGCCGTTTTTATCTGCGGTCAGGCTGACCAGCTTGGGCGGTTTATTGGCTTTCTCAGGCGGCTTTACAGCCGTCTTTCCGAACTTGTCTCTGATGCATAGAACATAATGCCGGTCTCCCTGGAAGAATGGCCCTCCTGGGTGGGCGTTGCCTTTGGCATCAATGCCCCAGTCAAGGTTCAGCCAGACGTCCTTTTCATCCGTTTCGATGTGCGCAAAGATCTTTTCCGTGTCATACTCTTGCTGCAGCCACTTGATCGTCTCTTCCACCAGGCCGCTTGGATCGCTGAGCCGCCCGATATAAACTTCAGCATAAGCATGGCCCCCTGTGCTATTATTGCGAGCCAGAATAATGCGCGTCGTTCCGCCAATGGACTCCACAAGTGATGACATGAGAATGGCAAAATCATCGCAATCACCAGCTCCCGCGCACTTTGCATCATCGCCTGCACTCAGGGACTTGCTGGCAAAATTGAAATAATCCACACCTCGCGGATCTCTTGCATAGCTCCAGGGCTTCTTTGAGCTGTTGCCGTATTTTAGATAGCTGTAGATCTCGCAGACCTGATCGATGGTATAGTCTCCTGAATGCTGGGCTGCAAGAGCCAAAGCCAGATCATGCACACGTGAGTTGTCCGGCTGCACTCTGGAATTAAGGGTCTTGTTGATCTCTTCAGCTTTCTTCTTAGTTTTCCCGGCTGGAGAGCTGCTTGCACCGGCTACTGGAAATTCCAGGACCTCATCATTCATGGGAGTGGATGCAAAAGGCACACCATGAAGGTCGGATGAAGCAGCGTAGGATTGCTCAAACTGAGTTGATGAATAAGCAGCAAAGCCCGCAGAGCCTTGCTCGAAGACAAAAGGCACATCTGCCGCGAACGCTGATCCGATCAGAATGAGGATAATGATGAAAATATGGAGAGATCTGTTAAACATGATCAGTATCCGCCGATTACATCCCATGAGCTTGTTGCATCTATGAACCTGATGCCGCTTCTCTGGGCATCTTCCAGTTGAGATCGGAATGTAAATGGATACATGTACTCGTACTCATTTCCATCGATTGTAGTGATGGTGATGGGCATCACAAAGCGTCCCCAGGACCACATGATCATCTCAAAGTTGCTGGCGGCATCGGTGCTGATATGCTCGGGCTTCTCAAAGGTCTGGTGAAGCGAGTACTTTACAGATTTCACCTTTTGTATGTCTGCACCGGTGACATAAACTCTTATCTTGAAGACCTGATGCCCCTCCTTATCCCTGGTGTAATAGACGCAGCGCTTCACCGGGTCCACCGCCTCGGTGACAATCTGGATATTGGGCGGATTATCACGTCTTCCTGTCAGCTCAATTGAAGCCTCCAGATCTTCGAGCACCGTCACATCCTTGGTCTCGAACTCATAGCCTGATTTGCTGGCCGTTACGGTATATTCTCCCACAGGAAGCTTTTGTTGAAACTCGCCGGAAAGGTCGATGCTCACCGGGAAATGTCGGTCGCTTCCGGCAACCAAAACGGTGGAGGCCAATGGATTGCCCTCCTCGTCCGAGACCTTGCAGGACAGCATACCTGCTTTGACCAGAGGGGCATACTGAGGCGGAAGTCCCACCGGCGTCTTCAGGTAATTTTGCCGCACATAGGCGATGGATTGTTTTGGGGATTTGTAGAGAAGGCCACCCGGATGGGTGCTGTTCCAGTCCAGGTTGAGCCAGAAGGTTCTGTTCTCCTCCAGCAGATGACCATAGACCAGGTCGCAGTCATATTTGCTCTTCAGCCAGTTGAGAATGGCTTTCGTTGAGTTTGAATCTATATCTCCCAGATAAACCTCGGCATAGGCATGGCCTTCTCCTCCGCCGTAAGCCAGCACCACCCTTGTAGCGCCGCCTATCGCCTCGATTAGGGATGCGGTAAGCACAGAATAATCATCACAATCACCGGCTCCGGCTACGCTCTTGTTCTGACGGGCTGCGATCTTTTCCGCAAGCGTTATCGTGTTATTTCCCGAGCTGATATAATCTATTCCCCTTGGATCGGATACATATTCCCAGTTTTCTCGGAGATATTTGTAGATGTAGCAGATCTGATCGACGTTAAGCGGTCCGGGAGCATCGGCGGCAATCTCGACCGCCTTGTTGCGGGTGAGTGTATTCTGGGGGTCAACGGCATCGTTGATAAGTTCTATGCTGCTCTTAACCTCATTGGAAGGTTCGGATAGCGGAGGCACTCCCGTCAATGACGAGCCCTGATACTGAGAAAATGCGCTCAAAGTGACCGTCCCGTTTTGCTCTGGGGAGATATCGGGCGCTGTGATCTCGTGAAAGCCAGTTTCGTTGTAGCCGCAGGGAATGTCTGCGGCCATTACCGATCCCACTAGGAGAAGAATGCAGAGCCATAAGGCTGGAAATTCAAATCTACTCGCGGCAAGCTTCAACAAGGGGCACTCCCTTCTTTTGTGACTCCTCATACTTATCTTTAAAGCTGAATATATAATGTTCCTCAATTTCTTGACCGGTATTAGTGGTGATAACCGCTTTGATCGGAAATCCGCCCCAAGTCCATAGCCAAATTTCAAAACCATTATTCGGATCCCCTAAGACGCCTTCTGGTTGATTAAGTGACTCATGCAAGAAATATCTTACTTGCATTATTTTATCGATATCGGAACCCATTAAAAAGATTCTATTCTTCAGCACCATCATGTTTCCCTTTGGACAATAATATACATTTCGATCTCTTTCGGAATAGACATCGCTGGCAACTTCTATATTCAGTTTATCCGGTTCTTGAATTATCTCGTATCCCGAGTATTCCTTGGATGCATCCGCATTTTCGGCATCATTGTGCTTACCATCTCTTATTCCTGCGCGAATCTCGGATAGGCCCACATCTTTCTCATCCGTTCTCCAGTAACACGTATTAGCTGGACCCCAGTCCTGCAGAATCTGCCACTCACCTCCGGTTTTTGGGCCGTTCAACCAGAATTTATAGTAAATTGTATCATTATCAGGATCAGAAGCAATTACCTGCCAACCGATAGGCATGCCAACTTGCTGAGGACTGTCAAGACTTGGCTTGAAGCTGATTATGCTTGGCAATTGATTCTCTGCGATTTTATAGCTTTCACCTGCCCATTCAGCAGACTGTGAACCTCCCAAGGTTAGACTGCATAGAATTATGAATGCAATGTATTTTCTGCAAATCACACTAATCACCCTGCCATCTATGCCTCGTACCCCAGCTCCCTTGCTTTGGCATGCGCTGCATTGGCTTCAACCATCCTGTTTAATTTCTCCAGAACAATTGCTTTGCTGTTCCATGCTTGTGCATCTTGCGAGTCCAGTTCTGTTGCCTTCTCAAAGTATTCAAGGGCTTCAATATTTTTTCCCAATGCAGCATTTGCTTTGCCTTTCATCATCCATGCAAATGCATTTGAGGAATCAATGCTCAGCGATCGATCGCTGCAATCCAGGGCTTCACTGTACTTGCCCAATTCGAGGAGGGCTTCCGCTTTGTTGGACCATGGGGTGGCAAAAGATGGGTCTTCTTTTATAGATTGATCATAGCATGCAAGAGCTTCATCATATCTGCCTAATTCGAAAAGGGCAGCGCCTTTATTATTCAATGCGGCCAGGTTCGCTGGATCTATGTTAATGCATTTGTCAAGACAGGCTATGCATTCCTCATACTTTCCTTGCCTGCACAGCGCATTTGCTTTTCCGTACCACGCATCTGCATATGATGGCGAGTGCTGTATGGCCTTTTCGTAACACTTCAAGGCGTCTTCGTAGGAACCTGCCTTAAATAGGGAGTTGCCGTTTTCAGTCCATTTTGAGGGATCAATCGAATCAGTCGGACCTGCTGTGGCTCTCTGATCGGACGCCGTAATAATGAACCGAAGCGACTTGCGATCGTCGAAACCTTCTTTGCCGGAATGCTTTCCGTCTCGAACCCATACCTCAATTTGGTTGTCTCCTACTTCCGCCTCAGTGGTATCCCAGGTCCATGTGCTGCGGGCGGTCCAAACACCTTGCGGTTTGCCGTTTACGATAATTCGATAGAGAATTTGATCATTATCAGGATCATCAGCCGTTGCAGTCCAGGATATTGACGCGCCTGCATCTTGCGGGCTGGATCTGTCCGATGAAAAGGTGATGAGAGATGGCGGCTGATTCGTTTGCATTTGTGAAATTGGTTTAGGCGTTATGATTACGAATTTGGTCGTATTATTGCTATCGCACCTGTCTGGACCGGCATGATATCCATCCCTTACACGAACCTCAATCTTATTTTCGCCTACATCGATTTCATTTGGTGACCAGACCCACTTAGAAACATTTGTCCATTTGGTTACAGGATCATCATTTAGAAAGAACCGATAAAGGATCTGATCATTCTCCTGATCTTTAGCTTCCGCAGTCCAAGTAATATTTGTTCCCATCTCTTGGGGGCCTGATCGGTCTGAAATTAGACAGATTGTTTTAGGCGGCTTATTGCTTCTTTCTGGCAGTTTTAGCGGAGTTTTTCCAAAAGTGTCCCTGATACAGAGAACATAATGCTTATCCCCCTGATACAGCGGTCCTCCTGGATAATCTGCTGACCAGTCTAAGTTGAGCCATACATATTTTGTATCGGTATCAACATGAGTATAGATTTTATCGGAATCATATGTTTGTTCCAGCCACTTGAGGACCACCTCAACTTGATTATTTGTAGCGTTTAGTTGGCCCAAGTAAACCTCACTGTACGCATGTCCTCCTGTGCTATTGTTGTGTGCCAGGATAATTCGTGTTGTTCCCCCAATGGATTCTACAAGTGCGGCCATGAGGATGGCAAAATCGTCACAATCACCTCCACCCACATAATCCTCGCCTGCACCCAGCGATTCGTTGGCATAACTAAAATAATCTAGACCTCTTGGATCGGGCACATATCCCCATCCTTTCTTCAAATCATCTCCGCTTTTCAGGTAGCCATAAATCGAGCAAATCTGATCGATTGTATGATCTCCAGGATATTTTAGGGCAAGCCTAAGAGCCTCCTTGCGGACTCTTTGGTTGTCTGGCTCTACCTTGGAATTTAGCATCTTTTTGAGTTCGCTCATCTTTTTTTCTGTTGTGCCTTCTGATGTGCTGCCACCACCAGTAACAGGAAACTCTAAGGTCTCGTTATCCGCAGGTTTGATTACTGTGGGGACACCTACTAGATCAGGAGATGATATATGGGCCTGTTCCAATTGTTTAGATGTAAAGTTAGATACACCGGAAGTCCTCGCGTCAAAAACGAAAGGCACATCTGAGGCAACCACAGGTCCTACGAGAAGGACTGCAAAAAGCCAGAAATGCCAAGAGGACATAGTTGAATGGTCATTCTATTAGCTACTATATGTATTTTACATTGAAGACCAAACCATTCGATGCTACCGTACGTCTGCCAGACCGATTCCAATTTATTGCTGAAATAGCCTCACAATATCCCCTGTCGTATACACTTTCACAGTCGTTTGTCTTTGAAAATGCCGATCATTGGACCAGACAGGACAGCCAAATTGCATGGCAAGGGCAAGAAGGGGTGAATCCTTCTCGTCTATATCCTTCATGATCTCGAATGCACTTTCTGATCTTTTCACGATAAAGATCAAGAGGCACTACATGAACAGACTTAAAAATGAACTCGCGGGCGTATTCGAGGGACAGATGCTCGGAACTCTTTTTTCTCTTGGCCGTGATATAGTCCTGGTACCTATCTATCTCCTTGAGCCCGTATTCCGGAAAGTAGACGGTGAAGTATCCTGATTTTATAAGCTTTGCATTTATGGAATGATCCTTGATGAGAGCAGATACAAGGATATTTGTGTCGGCTACAAGCCCAGCCTCTTCTTCTCTTCCTTCCATACGCTCTCTCGCAAGCTCTCCAGCTCCTCCAACTCGGCCTCGCTTAGGTTTAATACTTCTACCGATCTTTCAAAGAGGACCCATCTCGCCTCTTCCTCTCTTACCAGCTCGTCTATCTTCTTCTTGAGAGGCTTTACGGGCAGGTATTCTGGAACCTCTACTTCGATCACGCCCATAAAATCATCCTGCATATCTTTCCATTCATTCCCTTAAAGTCTTTCTCTCAGAATATTTGGAAACGTTCTAAAAGCCTGGCCCGCCGTAAGAGCCGGAAGGCAAGCGGCCCCTGGCACCAGGCCGGATTCCGCCATCTGCCTCAGGCGGATCGTATCGTCCTAGCTTCCCGAAGCCAGTATGCGACCGTCCGGGCTGAATGCCATACTCCATTATCTGCTCGATGGTTTTCTCTCCAGGATACTTGAGGGCGAGGACGACGGCCTCATCACGCACCCGGGAATTATCAGGTTCCACCCTGGCATCCAGAGCCTTCTTGAGATCGGCTTCCTTCATATCGGTTTGTTCTTCTGGGGCACTGCCGCCGCCAACAATTGGCAGCACCAGTCCCCCAGCGTCTGATGGAGAGGATACAGAGGGCACTCCCGCGAGTTCTGGAGAGCCTAATGATGCCTGTTCGAGCTGAGCGTAGGTGTAACTGGCTACCATGGCAGGATTATCACTTAAAACGAAGGGAATGTCGGCGGCAGTTCCTATTCCAATCAAGAAGACCGCGCACAGCCAAAAAGATCCGTGGAACATGGCTTCAAGGATACCTTATTGCTCGACTATTATATCTATTGCCTTCTGCAACATTCAGGAGCCAATTCCTGTAGGCTCTCGTCTATAATTCCCTCTTATTGCCAGCAGGAACACCGCTCAAATCCCCATTTTGTCCGAGACTATTCCGCGTACTGCCGAATATCAATGAATCGTGAGGCTGGCTTTGCATATGCATTTGATGGGTCTGTGTTTTCAACAATCTCCACATTCGGCTCTTCAATTATCGCAGGAGTATAACTGGATGTATCCGGACTAATCCACATGCCGCTAAAGGTGCCGCTGCTACCCCTCTTTCCGCCGCTGATCTGGAAAAAGTTGCCGTTAATTGTATCATCAGCATGGATACCGGTCATTATGGTTGTGATAAGCTCGTTGTCCTTTTGAGCAGTCATGGTCAGCTTCACCTCATTTTTAGTGACGGAACCTACGACATCGGCATTCCAGGCATTTCCATCTTCCGGCTCATACTTGGCCTGGCCGTACAACTCGGTTCCTTCCTGAGTAAGGGCCATGGTAATGGGGCCGCTCTCTATGCCCGAAAAGGACCAGATGAAGTTCAGGTTGGGGGTCAAGGCAATTGAAGAGGCCGGCACGGTAACAATTGAGGTTATATTTTGATATAAAGTCTGAGCAGAGGGGTTTCGTTCCACATTTTCCAGGAATGACTCAGGCAGATTAAGTGGAGTTTTTGCAAATGTGTCTCTGATGCAGAGCACTATGTGCTTATCTCCTTGGTAAAAAGGCCCACCAGGATGTGTATTACCCGTTTCATCTGCTCCCCAGTCGAGATTCAGCCAGACATCCTTCGTATCAGTATCGATATGTGTATAGATCTTATCAGAATTGAACTGCTGCTTCAGCCAGTTGATGATGCCTTCTACCTGGTCATTCGGCTCATTGAGATTTCCGAGATATACCTCGGCATAGGCATGTCCGCCCTTGATATTATTACGAGCCATGATGATCCTTGTTGTCCCGCCGATGGACTCCACCAGGGCGGACATGAGAATCGCAAAATCATCGCAGTCTCCACCGCCTACGCATTTTGCCCTATCCCCGATTCTAAGCGTCATGTTAGCGAAACCAAAGTCGTCTATGCCTCTGGGGTCGCGCACATATCCCCAGCCTTTTTTTATGTCGTCTCCGTTTTTCAAATAGCTGTAGATGGAGGCAATCTGATCAATTGTAAGGTCGCCCGGATATTTGAGTGCAAGGACAGTGGCTTCTTCGCGAACGCGAGACTCGCCCGGCTCGACCCTGGCGTCCAAAGTGGCTTTCAATTCGCCTACATTCTTTTCCGTCACGCTTACTGGAGAGCTGCCCCCGCCAGTGACAGGAAATTCGATAATTTCGTTATCAGAAAGAGATGATACCAGAGGCACGCCGGCAAGATCGGAGGAAGAGGCGCTTGCCTGCTCAATCTGATCCGGAGAATAGCCAGCTACCCCGAAAGCGCTCTCGTCAAAGACGAAAGGCACATCAGCTGCGGCTCCAAGACCAATCATCATGAGCAAGAAGAAGCATACGGCGGGAGTGGACATGGTAGATCTTTGTATTCAAATGGCTACTATATCAATTTTTCAGCCACGACCAAAGCCATAACGCAAACCTAAATCCGTCAACTTAAAAGGCATCATCATTGCTCAGTTGGTTCCGATTGGGTAAACACCGTAGCCTGGAACGAAAGAAGGCTTTCTGTTAGTATAAGCCGGCCCTAGCTCGAAGACATGTTTATTGCTCCCACCAAGAGTTGCCACGTCCGATTGTGCTTTTGCACCATTTACCGTAAAACTTGCAGACCTTTTTGCATCAAATCCATTCGGCCCCTCATGCATTCCATCTCTCACCTGCACCTCAACTATCAGATTCTTGCCTTCATCATCTTCCATCGTCTTCATTGTCCAGCTATTATCGTGGCTCCAATCCCTGACAGAATCATCATTTAGCAGGAACTTATAGAGCAGAGCATCACCATCCGCATCTGAAGCTGAGGCTGTCCAGACCACCTGAGTTGCGGCATCCTGGGGGCTGGCAGGGTCCGGATAGAGAGCAGAGACCGTCGGCGGCACGTTATCGGCCAGCACTGTAAAGGAAGCATCTTGCTGATCATCCCATCCTTCTGTCCCCGCATGGCTGTCGTCTCTGACCCACACCTGAATCCGGCTGGTGCCGACATCTCCCGGAAATGTGGTCCATATCCAGGTATTGTCTTTCGACCAATCACGAACTATTTTCAAGACATTATCCGTTGAAGGTCCCATCAGATAGTAACGGTAATAGAGTGCATCGCTGTCCGGATCGTTAGCTATTGCCATCCATCTCACCATCGTTCCTGATGGTTGAGAGCTTTCCGGTTCGGCACTAAAATCCATTAACACCGGCGGCTGATTTGGCATAGCTATCCTGAAATCAGCAGCAGCACTATCATCGCAGGCATTGGTCCCGGCATGCTTGTCGTCCCTGACCTGAACTTCGATCCTATTTGTGCCTGCATCTTTCTCAGTGGATGCCCAGCTCCATACATTATCGCCGGTCCAGTCGGTCGCGTTCCTGCCATTCAAAAGGAACCTGTAAAGCAAAGAATCATTTTCCGGATCGTATGCTGATGCAGTCCAGGTTATGGATGTTCCAGCTTCTTGAGGGCTCGATTTATCCAGTGACAGGCTCTCAATGACTGGAGTCTCATTCGATGGTGCCTCTGACGCAAGCTTTGGCTGCCTTGCAATGGAGAAGCCGGCCGTCTGGCTGCTATCAGAGCTATTTGGGCCTGCATGCTGTCCATCCCTTATCTGAATCTCGATCTGATTTTCTCCCAAATCGTCATCGGTAGTATTCCACACCCATTTGTTGTCGCTCGTCCATTCGGTCACGGGGTCATTATTCAAAAAGAACCGGAAGAATATTTCATCATTATCAGGATCTCCTGCCTCTACCGTCCAGGTTATCCACGTTCCTGAATACTGAGGGCTGGACTTATCTGCTGCAAAGCCATTTATGACCGGTGTCCTGTTCTCAAGTGTAATGGGCTTCGAAATTGGCTTTGCAACTGTAAAGTTGGCGACTATCCTGCTGTCAAAGCCGTCGGGACCGGCATGTTTTGTGTCCCTGATTCGAACCTCGACCTGGTTAACATCGACATCATCCTCGGTGGTGTTCCAAACCCACATATTTCTTTCCGACCACCTGGTTACGGGATCGTCATTTAAAAAGAAACGGTACATAATCGGATCTTTCTCAGCATCTTTGGCCTCTGCTGTCCAGTTGACGGCATTGCCACTTTCTATCGGGCAGTTCCTGTCTGTGTTCAGGCTGATCAGTCTTGGCTTCTTGTTGGGTTTTTCCGGAATACTGGGTAGTGTCTTTGTAGTATTATTATTGATCCTAATTACTATATGCATGTCACCCTGAAAAAACGGCCCCCCTGGATGAGCATTCCCTTCTTCGTCCTTTCCCCAGTCCATATTGAGCCAAACATCTTTTGAATCAGTATCTATATGCGTAAAGATCTTATCTGTATCGAATTTCTCTTTCAGCCAGTTGACGATCAGTTCGACGCGATTGTCCTGGGTGCCAACCTGCCCGATATAGACCTCAGTAAATGCATGTCCCCCTGTTGTATTATTGCGGGCCAGGACTATCCTCGTTGTCCCGCGTATCGATTCAATGAGCGCCGACATGAGAATGGCGAAATCGTCACAATCGCCGGCACCAATGCAGTTTGATCTCTCACCTACCTTTAAGGAAGCATTGGCATAATTGAAGTAATCCATGCCGCGAGGGTCCGGTACATAATGCCAGTCATCTTTGAGATCGCCGTAAATGGCACAGATCTGCTCGATAGTATAGTCTCCGGAATACTTGCCGGCAATTCCGATTGCCTGTTCATGGACAATATTCGGCTCCACTCGAGAGTTTACGATTTTCTTGAGATCTCCGATGCTCTTTCCGGTTGCTGTCGCAGGAGTATCGCCTCCACCCATAGCAGGAAACTCGATGGACTGGTTATCTGAAAGCATGGATATGGCCGGCACTCCGAAGAGATCAGGAGATGATATGCGGGCTAGCTCGAGTTGAACCGAAGTATAGTTAGCTATGCCGGATGTATCGTCAAAGACGAAAGGCACGTCTGCGGCAAATCCTGATCCAATCAGGAGGACTATGGATAGACAAAGAGTCGAATCTTGCATAATGATCTATTTTCAAAGCTAACCGTTGTATCCCAATTCTCTTGCTCTGGCAAAGGCAGAATATGATTCATCTTTTTGACCTAACGCATTGAGCGCAGTACCTTTATTAGACCACGCAGCAGCATTTATGGGGTCCAGCTCAATTGCTCGCTCAAAGGCTGCCAGGCTTTCGTCATAGCTTCCTAAATGAAATAGAGCATCGCCTTTATTATTCCAGGCATTTGAGTTGCCAGGATCCAGCTCAATGGCTTTTTCAGATGCGATCAAACCATCATCGTACCTGCCAATACTGTCGAGTGCCACTCCTTTGTTGAGCCATGCTCTCAGATTGTTGGGATCCAGTTGAATTACTCGATCATAAGCCTTGATGGCAGGACCTTCCTTGCTCATCTTCTCAAGAGACGCGCCTTTATTGAGCCATGCCTCAAGATTCTCAAAATCCAGTTCGATTGCTTTCTCAAATGATTGCAGAGCGTCGTCATATTTTTTCAGTGCATAAAAAATTTCGCCTTTGCGAGTCCAAGCCTTTGTATTGATGGAATCGAGCTTAATGACATTATTGTAAGCATCAATTGCCTCATAGTATTTTTCTTGATCAAAGAGAGACTGGCCCCTGTTCATCCAGCTCACGACCAAGCTTTGATCGGAAGCGTTTAATGCAGTTGCTTCTCCTTCTCCTTCTTCTTCAGACTTGATCCTCTGAGTCTGTTCATGAAAATCCGGCAGTCTAAGAGGTGTTCTGCCAATTTGGTCTCGGATGGAGAGAACAATATGCCTATCACCCTGATAGAAAGGCCCTCCGGGGTGATAAGCTGACCAATCAAGGTTAAGCCACACGTCTCTTGTATCGGTATCAATGTGTGTATAGATTTCATCTGTATTGAACTTCTCGCGCAGCCATTGAATAATATTAACTACCTGGCTATTTTTGTCATCAAGCCTTCCCATGTAAACCTCTGCATAGGCATGACCTCCTGCCTCTGGATTGTGAGCGAGAATTATTCGAGTGGTCCCACCGATGGATTCCACCAGGGCAGACATGAGTATGGCAAAATCGTCGCAGTCTCCTACACCGGAGTAGCCGGACATCTCACCGATCTTGAGAGTCTCATTCGCATAGCTGTAGTAGTCCTCTCCACGCGTATCTCCTACATAGCTCCAACCTTTTACCGAACCTTCTCCGCTCTTCAGATAATTGTAAATGGAGCAGATCTGATCAGCAGTGCGATCCCCCGGGAATTTGGCAGCCAGTAGGCGCGCTTCGCTCCTGACCGCTGCATTATTAGGCTCTACCCTTGAATCAAATGTTTGCTTGAGTGCACCTACATTCTTCTCCACAGTATCGGTCTGGCCGCTTCCTCCGCCAGTCACAGGAAAAACCAAGAATTCATTGTCTGAGGGAAGGGAGACCGCCGGAACTCCTGCCAGGTCCGAGGAAGATATGCTCTTCTCAGCTATTTGGTCTGCAGAATATTCAGTTATATTCATGGAGATCTCATCAAAGATATAAGGAACGTCCGCAGCTGCTACTATTCCTATTACAAGGACGATATATAGCCAGGCAGTCCACAACGACATGATGACCCAAGAATAGCATACTCGGGCCTACTATATGTATTTTGCAGCTAAGAGGTCAAGCTTAAAAAACAGGAAGATAAAAAAAAATCTTGCAGATAATATTGCGTTAGCTTGATGGAATTGCCGAAGTGGCTGTGATCTTATTGTACCTGACCAGGCCGCTCATAGCCCAGGCAATACCACCCGGTGCCACGACTTTTGCGGCAAGAATATTCTTTCCGGGCTTGAGATATGAGGTGATATCAAATTCTGCCGGCCCATCGTAGTTTGAAGTAATCTTTTCAAGCGGATTATTATTTATAAAAAGCTCTACGGTCGCAGGGTGATGATAGTCATCGCTTCCCACGTAGATCTTTGCAGATAGAATTTCTGATCCATCTATCTCATAGATCTTTCTAAAGTAAGCAGTATGCGGCATGGTTTTAGAGTTAGCAGGATACCAAATCTGAACCGCTTGATCGATTTGATGGCCATCATATACCTGCACGGGCTCCCACCAGGAATCATCGTACTCCTCCGCACTCCACCCCTCTTGTTCAAAGTCTATGCATTTCCATGAGGAGTCCGTATTCATCGATAGCTTTGTGACTTCGCAGAACGCAGGTGTCGATAACACTGCTGCCAGAAAGATGATGAGTATGCCATCTATCAGATATTTCATCCAACCACCAGGATAAAGGAAATCGATCTCGCACTATTTTACGTTTTCGGAGGCTCTTCAGAATATAGGATTGAAGGTAGAATGGCATAGGCTCATTGAAGTCCTTGAAAAAAAGTCTGTTCTGGGAGAATCTTATATATCGAAGGATGTGCAAATTCCCTCAATATCAGAAAAAGGATGTAGGAGGCAAAAAAGTGAAAAATAGAAAGTTCAAACCATTGTTGGTCCTATGCATGTTATGTTTAGGACTATTGCTGACGGGAGTAGCTATGGCCCAGGATACATATGGTGCTTATCCGGGTGCCCCAACTCAAGTACCAACTCCTATCCCAACCCCAACGCCAAGCTCGGCCACAACACAACCATTGACCGCATACCCGACACAGCCCACATCAGTTCCAACAACCGCAACTACACCGCAATCAGGCACGCCAGGTACTGTAACTGCATTATATTACGCGCAGGCGCCACCTGTTGCGCAGCAAAATGTCCTGCTAAACTATAATATCCAGACAGCTCCGCCAACTGCCGTATACTACAGCGGCACATATATGCCATGGACATCATTTTATCAGGTATTCCCTGCCAACTCTCCGGCACTATGGGTGTCATCGTCTGCCGGTTGGTCCTGGTATGCGACATGCCCCGTAGGCAGCTGGGTGCAGGTGCTGATGTACGTTCCAGTAACCGGAACGATGAAGACCTACGACCTGTATCCGGATGGGAACACCAAGTACTACAGCTATGGCTTTGCAGCTCCTGGCTATAAGTACAGGTGGTTTTATGCTGACATGCCCGGCAGATACATAACTATGCTCACTATAGCCGATATTCCGAGCAACTATATCACAATCGACGTAGCGTAGACCAATGGATTTTGAAAAGAGGAGGGATTATATGAGAATCAACTTGCGCAAAAGATTGCTGCTCATGAGCACTCTGTGCCTTTGTGTCTTATCGGTTGGAATTGTCTTGGCTGAGGGTGACGGTACTTATGGCGCCTATCCAGGAGCACCGACTTCGGCGACGGTACAGCCGACTATCGGCCAGACCACGGTTGTCGAACAATCGGTGACATCAGTTCAGACTGGAAAGCCGGTGATTCAACTGGGAAGCGTTGGAAGGGCATCGAGTACTGTAAGCAGCACGATAACTGCCACATATACCACTCTGGCACCGCCCGCAACACAGCAAAGCGTCCTGCTGCCTTACAGCGTCCAGACCGCTCCGCCTACTGCAGTGTACTATAGCGGAACTTTCATGCCCTGGGGGTCATTCAATCAGATCTTCCCTGCAAAATCACCTGCGCTCTGGGTGGCATCTTCTGCAGGCTGGTCCTGGGATGCGAGATGTCCGGTCGGTGGCTGGATTCAGAATCTGATGTATGTCCCGTATACCGGGACCATGAAGCTCTATGAGTTTTACCCTGACGGCACCATTAAGCTCTACAGCTATGGTTTCGCGACGCCGGGCTACAAATACATCTGGTTTTATGCAGACACGCCGGGCAGACACATCACTTTGTTCACGGTATTCGACAAGCCCAGCAACTACATAATGATTGATGTGTATTAGGTCTGGATAAACAATCCCTACCTGCTTTTTTCTTGGGTTGCGGGTGAATTTTACCGAAAAAGGCATTTTCAGCAGCTTACGAAGGCGATCTATTCTTGCAGCCCCAACAGTTGAATTTCAGATCTTTTCATGGTGCATGTAAGAGTGATGAAGCAACAGACCGTATGAAATTATATACTATTGTCTACAATCTAGGCAAAGGTGAAAAAATGAAAAACAGACTGTTGAGGTCATCAGTGTTGTTTGCCGTCTTCATTTTTCTAACGGCAACTGCCTTAGCCCAGCCACTTCCGTACGACCAGTATCCTTCCGGGCCTGATTATCCGGGGCCATATGATCCATTAAATCCCAATTATCCCGAACAGGATTATCCAAATTATCCCACAGATCCTTACTATCCGGGGCCTCAACAGGGTCCTGCGACCGTTCCTGGCTCAAGTGGCGGTGATGAAGGCCACCCATCTAGCGGACCTACCAGTTCGCAGCCTCTTTCCGCACCATCTGGTTCCAATACCGAGGCCTTGAATTATGCAGAGGGAGAGTCTCTGAGCCTGCAAGAGGTCTCAAGCAGCGGAATGATGGCCTCTTCTGGAAGTGGAACCGACTCTGCCTACAGATCTATGAGCTTCGTGACGACGTCCGGGCTGAAGATCTGGACACGATATAATGGGATGTGGACAACCAATCCGGCGTCGGTCTTCTTCTGGAGAAGTACCAGTATTCTGTCTTACAATGATCAGGCTCAAACGGTGTGGTTCTGGGAGGGATATCAAAGTGGGCGGCAGGACTGGAACAACCAGGGCTACAGAATGCCAGGATACTTCCATGGTCGGTTTACCGGCGATGAAAGGGGCTGGCACCGGCTGGCCATGTGGGGCAGCAGATCCGGCTGGAGCAATGTGGTCTGGATCTACGTATGGTGAAATGAAAATCTCCGAGGTGCTGGGAGCAATAGCAATCTCTCGGCATCTATATTTATATTATTCACATGAATATAAACAACTATGATCTCAAAGTCCCCCGTACCCTCGCACATGCTCCCAGGCTCGATGCTCCTTCGGGAATCGATCCTTTCGGGAGTAGATAGACGCATCCCCCCGTCCGTACAGCTTTCGGTCCTCGCCCACCGGGCAGACCTTGATGCAAATGCCGCAGGGCGAGATGCCCCGGCTGCTAAGCTCTGCGCTCCTTGCGGTGCAGCTCTTCTTGTCCGTGAGGCCCTGCGGATAGTCTTTCTCGTCCAGAGCTTTCACGGGGCACATCTTGACGCAGCGCATGCATCGGGTGCATAGCTCTTCTTTCATGAGCGGATCAGAGGGAAGCTCTGCTGCTGTGAAGACGCTGCCAAAGCGCACCCTCGGACCAAATTGGGGTGTGAGCAGCATATTGTTCGTCCCGAAATTGCCCAGGCCTGCCAGGAGGGCGGCGTGTCTGTGGGAGAAGAAGGCCACTGGATTCTTTTGCAGGGCCTTGATGCCGAAGTATCCGTCCCGAGGAACAAAGACGGATGGAAATCCCTTTTCGTTCAGAAAATTGGCCAGGCGGTAGGTGTACTGGTCTAGCAGGCTATTTATGGTGTTGTACAGCTCCCGGTAGTAAATGGAGGGTGCGCTCTCGAGCACTGGCAGGCTGACGGGCAGGCCAATTACTATTACCGATTTAGCTTGTGGAAATATGGACTGAGGATAAAACTCCTCCGGCATCCAGGGCAAAAAGGGCGGGTCCTTCCAGCGCTCAACACTTGCCACTCCCAGCAAGGGTATCTCCATCTTCTTGCATCTCATTCGGATAGCTCTCAATAGATCTTCGTTCATAGCAGTGACTTTATTCGTTATCAATTGGATAAAAAGATCTGCACATTCGCTCGAAAGATCTATACCGGAATAAGCCCTCATATTTAGGTATGGACTACTCATTCAAGCGAGGCTTCAAGCCTGATTTAGATCGAATTCATAAGGCTCTGGAAGAGGAGTTTCCCACAGAGATCAAGCAAGAGGGCGGCAAGCTTCTTCTCTGCTATGGAGCTCTTAAGAGCATCAGTGTGTCGATCAGCGGCAAGAAGCTCACAGTAACCACAGAGTCGCTAATAGGAGCCAGCGACGTCGTTGCCATGGATACCAATAAGCGATTTAGAAATTTCCTGGAAAAAGCCACAGGCTACAACGCCAAGCAGAGGCTGCAGATGGCTAAAAAAGAGGTGGCCAAATAGGCTGATTGAGGCTTTTCTAAGGCTTTCTAATTTTTCAATAGATAGTCAACTCGCCTTTGATAAACTGCTCTACGAGATACTCTGTGCTCTCCAGCCAGAAGTCCAGGATGCTATCGACCTTCGCCTCCGTAGCCGCAGTCATAGCCGTGTCGCCTGAGATCTGCACGCCTCGTAGTAAGGGTTGGTTAATGAGCGAGCCGATCTTGCTGACCAGAGTTACGTAGGCCTCTTCCACCCCATCCAGCTCTGCGATCTCAGCTGCCGCCTTTTGCGCCAGCACATTGTAGATCTTGCCCACGTGGCTGACCGGATTTTTTCCGGCTATGGCCTCCATGGTCATGGGCCGCATGGGTGTGATCAGGCCACTGCCGCGGTTTCCTCGCCCCGTGGCTCCATCGTCTCCCATCTCAATAGAGGTGCCGGTAACTGTGAGGTAGATGTTCTCTCCGGCGTCGGCGCAGTTCACATATACCTCTACTTCACCGTCATGATCCGCCTGAGCCTTTCGCATAACTGCCTCCTGGACGGCAGCCTTTGCATCATCGTAATCCTCTCGCGAATTGACAAACCGGGAGACCATCGCAGTGGCTACTACGAGAGTAAGCATATCTCCTCTGCGTATTGCCATAAGCTTGATATCCTCGCCAGCAGCAGGCACACTTCTCACCATCTTCTCCAGATCCAGGATGAGCTGCTCAGTCTTGCTGAAAGGGGCATATCCTACTCCAATGGAGGTATCATTGGCTCCCCGACCGATGAGGCTCTTTAGCTCCGGTGCTCCTTCTTCCACGCGCGGCTCGACCCGGAATTGCTGCAGATTCTTAACAGTTTTATGAAAATGCATGGCTGCCGCTTCTTCGATGATCTCGTCCATCGGCTTTATCGAGGGCCGGCTGGCCCTGCCGCCCACAACCACAGAAGGAGGTTTTAATATCGTGCCTCCGGCAAAGCGCGGCGCGCTCTTGCCGGCGATGATGAGGACCTTGTCCACATTGTGATGCTGTATCTGGCCGAACTCATCCAGATAAAATTGGCAGAGTGAGCGGGAGATCGCCTCAGAGATGCCGTCCGCCAGGGTATCCGGGTGGCCCAGGCCTTTTCTTTCCACAACCTCGAAGGAAGGCGAATTGTGTTTAATTTGGGTGATCATAAAAACCACAGGTTATAATTAGCCGTTCATGATTAATACTTTTCTGAAGATGAAAAATTTCAGTTAATCATCTCAGGCATGAATTTATAAGCTTGAAAAACTCAAGGCTTCTTTATATGAGTGAAACATCGGCCATTTCCGGTCAAGAGACCATTCAGGAGTCCTTCTTAAAGAGGATAAGCGCTCTGCAGTCCGACAATAAGAGCCTCGCCGAAGAGCTGGAAACCACCAGGATGGAGAGGGAAGAGGTAAGAGCAAAGCTCTTCGAGTCCCTCATTGCCAATAAGAAGTATCTGCGAGAGGTTGAAAGGCTGAAGAAAGAGAATATCCTTCTCAAGAGGATGCCGTTATTCCTGGCAACAGTAGTGGAGATGGGTTCGGACTATGTCCTGCTCAGGCAACACGGCAATAATCAGGAGTTCATCACCACTGCTCCGCCAGAGCTGATTGGGATGATTCAGACCAACTCTCGTGTGGCCATAAACAACTCTCTGACCATCGTTCGCGTCCTGGATCGCTCCGTGGATGTCCGGGCTAAGGTAATGGAGTTGATAGAGGCTCCTGATGTGTCCTACGAACAGGTTGGCGGTCTGGAAAGCCAGATTCAGGAGATCAGGGAGACTGTGGAGCTTCCGCTCACTAATCCAGCAATATTCAAGGATATCGGCATAGAACCGCCCAGGGGTGTCCTGCTCTATGGTCTGCCGGGAACGGGCAAGACGATGCTCGCTAAGGCTGTAGCTCACGAATCCAAGGCCACTTTCATCCACATGTCCGGCTCGGAGCTGGTCCACAAGTTCATAGGAGAGGGCGCGCAGCTTGTTCGCGATATCTTCCAGATGGCCCGCGAGAAGGCTCCCAGCATCATATTCATTGACGAGATCGACGCCGTAGGAAGCATCCGAACCCATGACGGCACCACGGGAAGCGCCGAGGTTAACCGCACTATGATGCAGCTGCTGGCTGAGATGGACGGATTTAGAACCAGGGGAGACATCAAGATCATTGCAGCTACAAACAGAATCGATATTCTGGACCCTGCGCTGCTGCGGCCCGGTCGCTTTGACAGAATCATTGAGATCCCCATGCCTTCAGCTGTTGGAAGACTCAAGATCCTGGAGATCCATTCACGGAAGATGAAGAAGGATGAGGACGTGGATCTGATGGAGATTGTCAAAATCACCGATGAAGCAAGCGGTGCCGACCTTAATGCAATTGTTGTTGAGGCAGGCATGAATGCACTACGCAGAGGCGCATCTTCGGTTGGCAAGAGCGATTTCGATGCAGCTATCGGAAAGGTTCTCGGAGATGAGATCCAGGGATCCGAAGAAGCACTGCGGATGTTTTCTTAAGCGGCATAAGGCCGCCATTATTTTATATATTTTAAGCAATATATCATCTGCTGTCTGCTATGCTTTTGCTGCCTTATTGCCTATACTACTTTATTTTTCTCACAAGACGTCGCCTCGCAGAAAATAATTTAAATGCTCGTGTCAACAGATGTCTCGTGACCGTCTTTAGAGCTTATGATGTTCGAGGTGTCTATGGCACCGATCTAACAGAGGATCTGGCCAGGCGAGTAGGCGTTTCCTTCGGATCTTTTGCGGGAGGGGGCAATGTCTCTCTGGGCAGGGATACAAGAATCAGCGGCCCGTCTCTGGAGAAGGCCTTCCTGGAAGGCGTTCTGACTACAGGCTGCCATGTACACAGCTACGGCGTAATTCCCATTGCAGTTCTAAGCTATATTACCCGCAAAATGGGCCTGAAAGCTGCTGCCTACATTTCTGCCTCCCATAACCCACCTGAGTACAATGGCGTGCGATTTAGAACCAGCGATGGTTACGGGCTGCTCTACCAGGAGTCGTCCATTATGAAATTCTACCGTGAAGGCGGTTTTCTCTCTGGAATGGGATGTGTAGAGAATCGTCCTTCAGGGGAGGCTATCGACGAGTACCGCCATTATGTGGCAGAAAAGCTACACCTGGATCGCCCGCTCAAAGTTGTTCTTGACATGGGCAATGGCTCTGCCTGCACAATGGGCTCCTTTTACGAAAACCTGGGTTTGAAATGCTCTGTGATAAACGGCATCATGGACGGACTCTTCCCAGGTCGCGGCCCGGCTCCCAATGAAGACTCTTTGCAGCCCGCCTGCCAGGAGGTGCGAAAGAATCAGGCAGATTTTGGGGTTGGATTTGATCCTGATGCTGATCGGGGTATCATCATCGATGACCTGGGCCGTGTCTTGCCGCCTGAGAAGGTGGCCATTATCATAGCCCGAAGAAGATACAAACGCGGCGATCTGGTCATCTCCGGCTTTGACTGCTCTATGATGCTGGAGCGCGAACTGCAAAAGGACGGCATCAGGATATTGCGGGAGAGGGTGGGCGATGTCTTCGTGGCCAACAGGGTGAAGAATGAGAATGCCGTTTTGGGTGTTGAGCGCAGTGGCCACTTCTTCTTGCCCGAATTCCAGTACTCTGACGATCCTTTTGCCATGAGCCTGGCCATTGCCGAGATAATCTCAAAAGGCGAGAAGCTCTCTGCTCTCGCGGACGAGATACCCGACTATCCCTACAAGCAGATCAGCATTCATCTCAATGAGGATCCTTCCGGTGTAATGCAGCGACTAAAGGATGCCCTCGCCGGAATGGAGCCTAACACATTGGACGGACTGAAGATCACAACCGACAGCTACAGCGTTCTTATCCGGCCAAGCAATACTGAGCCCATCTTAAGGCTCTACATAGAGACCGCGGCAGGCGACATGGCAGAGCTACAGGAGCGCTATGAGAAGGTCATACACAGAGCTATGAAGGCATGAACCATTTTTTTTGGGCAAAGCAACCTATTTAATCCGACACAGTCCTATCAGTTGATATCCATTGCACAGAGCTGATCTTCGCGTGAGCTACAAAGACGTATGCGTTCTCATTCCTACCCTCAATGAAGAGGAATCCATCGAGCCCGTCATTCGGGAATTCAAAGCCCTGGGCTTCGAAAACATCCTGGTGGCGGACGGCCACAGCAGCGACGGCACCGTGGCCAAGGCCAAATCCGCCGGAGCGCGCATCTTTATCCAGTCCGGCTCCGGCAAGGGCCAGGCTCTAAAAGAGGTCTTCGAAGAGATCGAGGAAGAGTTCATTCTTCTCATCGACGGGGACGGCACCTACTTGCCAGGTGAGGCTGCCCTCGTCCTGGAGCCGGTCTTGCTGGGAAAGGCAGACCACGTCGTCGGAAACAGGCTGGTCAATTTGCGAGTAGGGGCCTTGAAGGGTCTGAACATGTTCGGCAATAAGATGATCAATCTCTTCTTTGCTACCATCTATCGCGTTCATCTAAACGACATTCTCTCCGGCTATCGGGCGTTTACAAGAGAAGGCATTCGCCGCCTTGACCTCTCTACACCAGGTTTTGAGATCGAATCTGAGATTACCATCGAGAGCGTGAAGAAGGGGCTGCGCATCATAGAGGTACCCATCACCTACATGCCCAGGCCTGCCGGGACCAAGACCAAGTTGCACCCTTTTCGCGACGGCCTCAAGATCATCCTCACCATCTTCCGCATGGCTAAGACTGAAAATCCCATGTTCTACTTCGGCCTGATTGGATCGCTCTTTGGTCTGGCCGGATTTCTCATCGGCTTATTTGTGGCAAGAGATTGGCTTTACTGGCGCATCGAGCACATTCCCCTCACGATCCTGACAGCCATCCTTATTATCGTGGGCTTCCAGCTTTTCCTGATCGGTATGCAGGGAGATATGATGGCATCTATGCACAGAGAGATGATCAGAGAGCTGCATAGAAGAAAATAAAAAGGTGATTCTAAATGATAGTGGTAGTCTCGGATGTCCACCTCGGCAGCGACGTGGGCAGGAAATGCAGGGGAACAGGACGTGCATGTGACGATTTGGGGCTAGATCCGCTTTTCCAGGCATTTGTGGGTTATATTGGCAAGGAATATCTGCACACCAAGGAGGATAGGCTTATCCTATTGGGCGACATATTCGACTTCTGGAGAAAAGATGCAGCAGAGGTCCTGATAGAAAACCAGGAAGCCGTCTTCAAGATGAAGGAGATCGCCAGTCGATCTGTCATCAACTACGTTGTCGGAAACCACGATTATTCCATAAGAGATATGTGGAGAGTAGCCGGCACGAAGAACCTGTTTGGCAGCATGGACAAGAGACTTCACCTGGATATAGACGGCGAAGCTTTTACTTTTATACATGGCCACCAGTTTGAGATCCTGGCAAACCCATACGATAAGAGCGAAAAGGTTTACGATTCAATATCCAACTTTCTATGCAATTCTGCCGGAGTAACTGGCTCGGCTGCAAGCACGCTGTGGTCTGCCATAGACCCTGACACACATGGAAATTACATAAAGTCTATGAAAAAGTCCACATCTGAAAGGCTAAAAGGCAAACACAATGCCCTGGATATGGTCGAAAAGCTAGCCCAATCCAAGTCTCGGTCCATCTACACCGGCGCAGAGGGGTGGCTGGTTTACGGGCACACTCATAGAGCATACGTGGATGAGGATAGTAGAACTGCAAATACAGGCTCCTGGGGAAGAGACGGCGATGACGCTGGCCTTGATTACATGACTATCGAGGATGGAAAGCCTAATCTTCGCGCCTACGAAATATAAAATCCATTTATTTTTTTGCTTTATCTAAATCCTTCAATAAAGCTCTTTATGCACCACTTCAGATGCGGGTGGTATCCGCCTTCTAGCACTGCAAATCTGTGCCCGTCGCACATTTCTGCCCCTTCTTTAATCACTTCGCCGATCTTGCAAAAGTCTTCTCTTTTCAGCAGCTTGCCCCAGTCCTCAAGGTAGGTGTCAAAACCAGCCGAAACGCCAATAATATCGTAATCAAATCCCTGGAATGCTCCTTTTACCTGGCTCAAATAGCGGCTCTCATCCATGTTGAGATATTCGAAGTTCTCATCAACCGACCAGGGATTGACGATCTTAACATTCTGATCTCCCCGGAAGATGCTGACTGTGCCGTCTCCAAAGTGCAGATCAATATCGATAATCAGTGCTCTCTTCGCTCTGGGCCTGATATTTTTCATGGCGATGGCCATATTATTGAAGTAGCACATTCCCCAGGCTCGGTTGGCTGCAGCATGGTGTCCAGGTGGGCGCACCAGAGCAAACGCAGGCTCTCCTTGCATGGCCAGCTCTGCTGCGCAAATGGCGCCGCCGGACGCAAGCAATGCCGCTTCAAAGTTACCGCTCATTCTTACGCGATCGATATGCTCTGTGCCATGCACTATGCGGATCGCATCCAGGCTGGCGGGCTTCGGCTCAATGAATTGATAGCCGCTTCTCGCCAGCTCGTCAGATGGCAGTCGCACACGATCCGGATTTTCTACCGGGTTGGCCGGATATTTCTCCTCATATTTTCTGCTGTATACTATTAGCATACTCTTATTTGATTATCTCAAGGACTATATGAGCAGTCTCATATAAGGAATTTCGTGATCTTTATTGATGGTGGATGAGTGCCGGAATATGCCCAAAAAGAGCGAGCTGCTCAGAGCAGCTGCAAGAACAGTTCTATCTGGAATAGGCCAGCAAAAATGCTGGCGGGAAAAGTAAATATGATACAAACTCATAGACTTCTCTGAATGCCTAATTTCAATGTCCTTCTGGAAGGTGCCTGGCTGGTAAGAGATGTCAAGACTGAGGATGACGCCATCGGTGTGGCCATCTCGGAAGCCGGCAAGCGATTGAATCAGAGAAAGATGGACTTCGTCGAGGTGGAGACAGGCCAATGGGACTGCCCTGAGTGCAGCGAACCTTTGCCCGGCGTATTTCTCGTTGCCAACACCGCCCTTGTAGCGCTGCTCTTTGAGATTAAGATCTTTAATGCAGAAAGTGAGGAGCATGCCGGGCGCATAGCCAAATCCTCAATTGGAAAGGCCCTGGGAGCCATACCACTGAATGTCTTGGAGACTACTCTGATCGATTAGCCTCTGTTTGGGAGAGATCCTAACTTTTCTCGCGGGTGCTCTTTGGGCTAGGCTTTGTGGCAGTCTTCGCAGGTTTAGACGTGCCCAGACCCAGCGCCTTGGCCAGCTCCCTGAGATCTCTTTTGCCAGTCTTTGATGATTTTGATCCCCTGGGCATTTGAGGCATCTCTTGTTTTGTCCTATTCTCGATAGATTTTTTCAGGTGTGGTTTATCCATCTTCCAATCAGCGATCTTCCTTAAAATTATCTCTCTGCCATCTTTTGCGTCTACCTGTATCAAATCTTCTCTCACCCAGTCCGGCAAAAATTCATTGACACTGCCTGGGCTGTTATCCCAAAATCTGCGATCGCAAAACAGGATCACGCCTCTTTCCGATTCAGAGCGAATGACTCTGCCTGCCGCCTGCAGTCCGCGATTGACGGCCGGAAGGGTATAGGCGATTAGCATTCCTTTGGCCCGGCCATACTTCCTGGTGTAGTAGCTGTTGATCTCTTTTTGAATCTCATCGTATGCAGCCAGGGGCAGACCCACCACTGCCACGCCATTTAGTGCCTCGCCCTTGTAATCAATTCCCTCGGCCAGCTTTCCGCCGCATACACCCGTCAAGACGCCACCGCCTAGCCCGGCCAGACGGAAGAATTCCTGCAAGATTGAGGGGACTTCTTCGCTGCTTCGAGGCTCGATGCATAGCTTCTTTCCCGCCTTCCTGCAGGAGGATAGACATACCTCTCGGTAATTGTTCATCATTGGATAGGAGGTAAAGAAGATGGCTACACTGCCGGGAACGCATTCTATTATCGATCTTATGTGCTCGGATATCTCTTCTCTGTTATCCGCATCTTCTCTGATCTCCAGCTGCGTCGTCGCCTTTTTTGCGGCCATTAGCAGACGGTTTTCTTTGGGGAAAGGATTGGGAAGGCTCAGTTTTTGTGCCCTGTTCTCCTCTCCCAGGCAGTACAGCTCATAGGCCTCCAGGGGCGAGAATGTGCCGGAGAGCATAATAGTTGCATTGATGTTGTCTGTGATGCGCCTGATATTGATGGCTGGATCGATATTGTTGACCTCCAGACGCGCAAATTTCTTGCCGCCACTTCCGCTCACAATAACCTTTCTCTGATAGGACGAATCCTTTTCTGCCATCTCGACATCCATGAGATAAAGCAGTACCAGTGCGAGACTGGGCTGAATTTCTCCCTGCAAGTTCTCGCGATCGCCTTCCGCCAGATTCAGGTCGGCTACAGCCACGGCGACATCTGAGAAATTGGATAGTGCTTCATCAATATCCGGTGTCCCATCGTAAAGGAAGGTGCGAAATAGATCAGCGTCCAAGAGAGCTTCACCTTCTTGCATCCTCTCCTGCTTGCTCATTAAAAATTTCTTCAGCCTGGGAAGAAGCATGCGGATAACTCTGATTCCTTCCTTTCTCCAGGAAGCCCCTTCTCGTGTCTCTTCCAGTCTGGCCTGGCCGAGGGTTCCTTCGAACTTTTCTACCTCTTTTTCCGCCAGATCTATCATGCGCATGGAGAGAAGTCGCGAGTTCATTGCCCGAACGCCATCACCAAGGTTGTGCGCCTCATCGATGATCAGTGTAACTTTCTCCGATTCCATCTCCAGCCATTGAAAGATTATGTCTTGAAAGTCAGGGGAGAAGATATGGGAATAATTCATGATAACTATGTCGCAATTTTTAGCATAAAGGCTCTGGATCTCATAAGGACAGATTCCCTGGCAGGATTCCAAAAGTTTAGATGGTGGTGTGATCCTCTTCTTCAATCTCTCCACTACATCCAGAGCAAGACCAGATCGCCGGAAATGGACTTTTCCGTTCAGATCAAATCCCTCTCTGCTTCTCAGGTAATATGGACAGAATGTTCTGTAACCGGGCTCCTCCTCAGGAATGCTGTCGAGTGCAGGGTCATAGATGCTTGCGTTGCTCTTGCCGATCCTTGAAGAGATATAATTTTTTGTCCACTCTCTCAGCCTTGAGCAGCCGGCATAAACGCTTTCCCCGCGAAATTCATCTTCCAGGGGACAGATCTTCTGTTTGCCTACCATATAAGCGATTTCCGGCCTGTGCCGGGTCTTTGACCAGATTTTGCTTATCTCTTCGATGTAGATATCGATCTGAGATACAGTACGCACAGCCACGACGGTCTTTCCCATAGCAGCAGCTAAGACAGAGCATATGCAGCTCGTCTTCCCCGTGCCGGTAGGTGCGTCGATCATCAGCACACCATGGCCACCTTTGCTCACAACATCATAGACCGCATCCAACATTCTATCCTGGTAAGGCCGAAGGGAATCATAGGGGAAATAGTCCAGGTACACATGAGAAGGATAATACTAGGAAGAGATAAATGCATTCCACGGAGCGAAAATGAATCTGGTTATCGAAAAGTTAAAATTGTATTGGAGACTTGAATCATTAGGCAGTACATGAGGTGGGGATTATGAAGCGGGTCTTAGTAATCTTATTAATGCTCTTCGCAGCGGCAGATCTTCTGTCGGCGGCGGCATCGTCGCGTGAATCCGACTTTGCGAGCATCCTCGGGCCGGGCGGAGCCGTTTTCTCTGCACCTGGCACAGATACCAAAAAGGTGGAGGATAAGGTGGCTGATGCTTTGGACTGGCTTGAATCCAGGAAAAATGCTTTGGCAAAAGAAAATAATCAAACTCAATCCAATTCTTCGTCTTACAATTCAACAGCAGACAATAATAGCATAATCAGTCCACCCGGCAATTCATCTCCTCTCAACTCCTCGGATGATCAAAAAGTTGATGCCGACAGAATTGATGGAAATAGCCCAGCAGGCCCGCAAAATGCAGGTTCCAGCTCCAAGGGGAAATTCAATGGGTACTACGGCATAACTGCTTCCCGGCATGAGATTGGCAAGAGCGGCATAAATTCCCATATGTTTTTGAGCGGAACCTTTGAGATGGACAAGACTGTCAAATTCCAGGACCAGGGTATAGATTAGGTCTGGGGGTAGAGAGATGAAATCTTCTTTTATCTTTTTTTTCCTTATCCTTTCAAGCTGCTTTTCGGCTCTGGCAGTGCAGCCTCAGGAAGAGTGGAATTTAACCTTTGGGGGGCAGTACGCAGATGGTGCCTGGTGTTTGCAGGAGACGAATGATGGCGGCAATATCCTTGTGGGAAATTCTGCATCAAGTGGAAAGGGAAGCGACTTGTTCCTGATCAGGACCGACAGATTTGGCAAATGCATCTGGAGCCGAATTGGAGGTGGATCTTCAGAGGATGTGGGATACTTTGTACAAGAGACGAAAGACGGCGGATTTATTGTTACGGGAAGCACAAAATCCTTCTCCATGGGCGAGGAGATGCTATGGCTTGTCAAGACGGACGGTAACGGCAACCTCAGCTGGGACAAGACCTTTGGCGGATTTGTATCATCTTTTGGAGATGGCGGATGGTCTGTTGATGAGACCGATGACGGTGGCTACATCATCACCGGATATACTCAATCCCTGGGAAGCGGCAGAAAGGATCTCTGGCTTGTGAAGACTGATGGACGGGGCTCTAAGATCTGGGACAAAACCTTTGGCGGAAGGGAAGATGATGTGGGTATGTCCGTCTTGCAGAGCAGAGACGGGGGATACATTGTCGCAGGACGGACGGCATCCTTCGATAGGGGTGGAGACGACATCTGGCTCCTGAAGACCGATTCCTTCGGAGAAGAGCAATGGAACGGGACCTTCGGCGGCAACCAGGATGATGCAGGCTTTCAGGTGGTAGAGCTTACAGACGGCTATGCTATTGCTGGCAGAACAGAATCAGGCTCGGATAAAAAGAAGATCATTCTCATTAAAGTGGACCCTAATGGCCGGAAACTATGGGAGAGATCTTACAGGGGAAGTTCGGCATCCTCTCTGCAATCGACTGCAGAAGGCGGCTATATCATTGCAGGAAGAATAGACAATAAAAATACAGGAAGAGATGCGCTCATAATTAAGACCGATTCCACAGGCCGCGAAGAATGGTCTATGACCCTGGGGGGCAGTGCTGACGATATCGGCACCTTTGTTATTCAGAACAGAGATGGTTCCTATACTATGGCGGGCATTACAGATTCCTATGGGCAGGGAAGAGAAGATGCCTGGCTGGTCAGGATTCGAGCGGAATCACTTAGCGAGCAAAATGAGACACAATTGCGAAATTTAGTGTTTCCAAATTCTGCATCGCTCAATTCAACATCGTTTTAGACGGATCCTGGCGCAAGAGATTGGATAAATGAAAAAATTTTTAAAAGATGGGGCGCATAAGACAATTGATGCCAACGCCCGTCAGAATCTATGAGATAGGCCTCTATCTGCGCTGCCCAAGGCTCATCTTCTTTGAAAATCTGAGAAATGCTCCCAAGAAGATCGATATCAAGCATGTCCTTTTGCGAAGCCTCATGCTCTCTTTTTCCCAAGAAGAGGATCTGGAAGGCCAGCTAAGAGAGAGCCTTGCCAGACTGCAAGAGGAGCTGCCTTTGGTTTATGAGATTGAGCCGGATGAAGTTAAGTCTGCCTGCCGGGAGCTGGAAGGAGAGATTGCCGGCATTGCCCGGGGTCTGGCCGGTCACGCGGATCTTCTGCTTCCCTGCCAGGCAGAGGTTGACCTCCATTCAGATAAATTGGGATTGTCCGGCAGGCTGGACCGGCTGGCAGCGGGATGCACACCGTCCCTCATTCGCACTGGCAAAGCCCCCCAAGACGGCATCTGGAAAAGGGACAGGCTCATGCTGGCGGGTTATGCTCTGCTTCTGGGCGAGAAGAACAGTACGCATATAAATCAGGGAATTGTGGAGTATCCGCGCCAGGGCCTGGTGCGGGCCGCTGAGATTTATAGCGTTGATAGAGCGCGAGTGCTGCGCATTCGAGATCGCATTCGGCAAATAAAAGAGGGCCAGCTTCCTGACCGACCTGAGGATGCACCCTGCCCGGGCTGTTGGGCCGAGGAGATCTGCGAGACCCGGCATAGTCTGGCGTCAAGATTTTTTTAGGAATATTCTATTAAATGAGGAATGGATAGCTGCTCTTCTGGTGGTTTGGGAGACTTAGCTTCAAGATTGGCCCTTTGATAAGAGCGCTTCAAAGCCCAAGCTAAGTACAGGCTCACTAATAGAGACTCTAATCATGCAGTTTTTCGATGAGATCGCATTCTGCGTAAAATCAATCAGCAAAAGCTCTATTTCCCATCCTCTGCAATCTCTCTGCAAATGCCCGCTTCCCCACCCGCCTCCATGCCAGTCTCCTCCGAAGACGCTGCCCTCCTCTCTCTCTTTCACCCGATCGTTCAGGACTGGTGGCTCTCTTCTTTCAAATCAGCTGACTGCCTCTTCACCCCACCCCAGCGCCGGGGCGTGCCCCTCATCGCCCAAGGCAAGAATGTGCTCATCAGCTCGCCCACCGGCTCGGGAAAGACGCTAGCCGCCTTTATCTCCATCATCAACCAGCTCTTCGTAATGGCAACCAAGGGCGAGCTGGAAGACATGGTCTACTGCCTCTACATCTCTCCTCTTAAGTCTCTGGCCAATGATATTCACAGAAACCTGGAGCAGCCTCTCAGGCAGATGCAGACCCTGGCAGAGGAACGAGGGCTGAAAATGCAGGAGATCAGGCATGCCATCCGGCATGGAGACGTCTCTGCCCAGGAGAAGGCCCGCATGCTGAAAAGGACGCCGCATATCCTCAACACCACTCCTGAGTCCCTGGCCATCCTCCTCAGCTCACTCCGCTTTCGTGAGAAGCTGAAGGACGTGCGCTGGGTCATCGTGGACGAGATCCATTCCCTGGCGGCCTCCAAGCGAGGCGTTCATCTCTCCCTCAGCCTGGAGCGGCTCGAGGAGCTGAAAAAGGAGCTGCAAGAAAAAGAGACGCTGGATGAAAAGAAGCATGAAAGCTTCGTTCGTATCGGCTGCTCAGCCACCGTTGAACCGCTGCAAGAGGTGGCCGACTTTCTGTCGGGAGACTTTCGGACGGTATCGGTGGTGGACTGCCGCTTCACTCGTTGCTATGATCTGCGCCTGCTCTGCCCGGTGCCTGATCTCATCCTTGCCGATCAAAAAGAGCTGTCCGACCGGCTTTACGATCTGCTCCATCGCCATATTCAGGAGCATTGGAGCACCCTCATCTTCACCAACAGCCGTAATGGCGCAGAACGGGTGCTCCAGAGCCTCAAGCTGCGTTTCCCCCAATTTTACAGCACCGAGAACTCCGCCTGCCATCACGGCTCCATGGGCCGGGAGGGAAGGCAGGAAACTGAGAGCCGCCTTAAGCAAGGGATGCTGAAGGTCGTCTGCTCCTCTACCTCCTTGGAGCTGGGAATCGACATGCCCTACATCGACCTCGTCTTACAGATCGGCTCGCCCAAATCCATCGCAGCTCTCTTGCAGCGCTTCGGCAGAGGGGGCCACAGCCTGGACAGGGTCGTAAAAGGCCGGATAATCGTCCTGGACAGAGAGGAGCTGATGGAGTGCGCCGTGATGCTGGAGAGGGCTAAGCTGGGCGATGTGGACAGAATTCATATTCCACAAAATGCCCTGGACGCCCTCTGCCAGCATTTGCTTGGAATGGCGCTGGAGAGAGAATGGACTATTGATGAAGTCCTGCGAGTGGTGAGGAGATCCTACTGCTATCGAAGCCTCCGTGAGGAGGAGTTGATGAGCGCTGTGATCTACCTAAGTGCAGCCCACGAGGGCATGGCTGAGAGGCGCATCTATCCCAAGATCCGCTACGATGCCGAAAAGAGGATGATCGAAACAAGAGGTGGCAGCTCTCGTATGATCTACTATACCAACTCAGGTATGATACCCGACCAGTTCACCTGCGATGTGCTCACTCGGGAAGGACGCTTCCTGGGAAGGCTGGATGAGAAATACATGGAGAAGCTGGACAAAGGGGATGTCTTCTCCATCGGTGGAGGGGCCTACTCCTTCTGCTACCGCCGAGGCGGGAAGATTTTTGTGGACGCGTCTGCCGGTCGGCCCAATATCCCCACCTGGTCCTCTGAGAGGCTGCCATTATCTTTTGACCTGGCGAGAAGTGTTCTATCCTTCAAAAGCGATATGCTCTGGATGATGAATCATGACCATCGTAATAGCGGCGTTATTTGCTGGCTGCAAAGCCAGTATCCAATCGACGAGAACAGCGCCCGATGCATCTATGAGATCTTTCGCAGGCAGATCGCCTTTTTAGGAGAAAATGCCGTTTCCACCAACTGCAGAATAGTGGTGCAGGAGTGCCTCGACCTGGAGGCAGGCCGCCGGATCTTCTATTTTCTTTCCAGCTATGGCCTGCGCTTTAATGAGGGACTGGCTCGCATGGCGGCTTACCTTCTCGCCCGTCAGCGAGTGAGCGACATCTGCATCACAACCAAGGACTCTGGTTTCATGCTATCTCTTCCCATCTCCAGCAGGGTGAATCTGCCGGCCATCATCGGCTCCATCCGGGCAGAGAACTGCGAGCAGCTTCTCTACCGGGCTTTGCAGAATTCTAGCATTCTAAAGAGCGTCTTTCGCATTAATGCCACCCGCTCCTTCATGATCCTGAAAAGCTACAAGGGACGGCAAAAGAGCGCCCGGCGCCAGCAGTTTGACGCAGACATGCTCATCGGCTTTGCTGGCAGGCTGGATGAGTTTGCAGTGCTGCGAGAGAGCTTCCGGGAGATCATCGAGGACAGGTTTGAGGTAGAAAATATTAAAGAGGTGCTAAGAGGCCTGGCTTGCGGCGAGATCGAGGTTGTTGTGAAGAAAGGGAAAGCGCCTGGCCCCATGGCATTCGGGCTGGCAACAGCAGGGGCTGTCTGGGAGAGGCGGGAACGGATGAGGGAGATGCAAATGATGGTCGAGGAAGAGAACGAGTGAATGAAGAAGATTTAACTTGTAGGATCGCGAAGGGCGGAGGGGGAAGTCCCCCTCCTTCAGGACGCGGTAGTTCACTTATACACACGCCGAACACCTTGAAGTCCGCTCTCCACCAGCTCCCAGCTGCACCGGCGTTCTCGAAGCCAACCTGAACAGCAACGTCATCGGCGTTGCGCACATCGGTTGGATCTCAAGGGACCCAGAAGCTGACGATCAACTCAAGGGCCGCCATGCGAAGTGCGGCAGATCCGTCGAGGACCTGAACGGCGTCTTTTCCATCGAGAAGTTCATTCAGCTCGGGGGCAACTCCACATGCGGAGCCATCAGCGTTGACTGGCTGGCGTGCGTGTAAACAGCAGCTAACACCATCTCTGTTTTTGACCCATTATTATTCCGGATTTTCTATCTTGGTCTTCAAGGCTAGAAGCTCACGATAGATTTCCTCAAGTGCTTTATTCTGAGCGGCAAAATTATCCAGGGAAGCTTTGGACTCTTCTTCTGCTCGAAGGTTTATTAGATAATCATTGTGAGCTTTGAGCCGATCCTGGCGATTCTGGCTCATTAGGATTAAAGATGCGGTGTAGGCAGACTGCAATGAGAAGATCAAGTTCATGAAGATGAACGGATAGGGATCCCAGGCTTTTAGGTAGGCGGTAGCATTGAGCAGCACCCAGACTACTACAAGAATCGATTGCACGAGTATGAATCGCCAGGAACCCAAGTTGTTGTAAACCCAATCGGCGAACTTCTCTCCTTGACTTGATGGACCGGGATCTATATCACTCAGCTCTCGGATAGGTGGGTGATCATGCACAAATGGATCCGGGAATTCCAGTTTTTTCAAATTTTGGCCTCCGCACAGTTCGTGTGTGATTGACCTGCATTATATGCTTCGATCAATGCAGAAGATAGGGGTTGTACTTCTAATTCTAATCATTCTCGCAGGACAGTAAGGACGCATGTGAATCCCACTACGTATGGCGATGTGCAAATGTTCTGGTGCAACACCGGAGAAACCGGACTTGGCTTATAACGACTGGTTGGGCAAAAATATTGAGGAAAAGTCACTGAGCCTTCAAGAACTCCTTTTGAGCTGCATCTGCTTCGGCACGAGTCTGATCGGCTTCTTTGAAGGCGTTAATCATCTGATCGTGGTATTCTTGAGCAAGTTTTGCGAACTTGATGACTTCATCGTGGTAACTTGATGCCTGATCTCTCAAGGCTTGTGCTTCATCGAGAAGCTTCTTCAGCTCTCCATTCTTCTCAAGCTGCTCTTTTCTTCCTTTGAACTCTGCGCGCAGAGACGCAATTCTATTGACAAGTTGTTTCTCTTTGTCCGTACTTAAAATCTCCGTCTGTTGCCGGAACTCAAGTTGATCTATCTCGCAGCGCAGATCTCTAATGGAGCGCTCATTGGTTCGGTTGTGCTTCTTTCGGATATCATCTATCTTTGCATAGAACTGGCCTGTCTTCTCGTTGCACTCATCCCTTTTCTTTTTTGACTGCGCAACATTCTTGTTACTCTCGTCCCTCAGCTTCTTGAACTCTTTGGCCTTATCGATCAGTTCTTCGGTGGCCCTGTTTAGCTCATTTCGCTTGGCGGCCCATTTACTCGCATCAGGATTAAATTGATCATGTTTATCCTTGAAGGCAAGGGACTCCTGCCTGAGCTTGCCTCTTTTATCTTCCAGTTCTGTCAGCATCCCCTGTTTATCCTCCTAATCCAACTCGCTACTGGGTTTACTCCTAACGAAACCTGAAACCAGTGAACACTTCGCAAAGTGGCCAAGCTATTTGTGTACGCCGGAAGATTTATAGTTTCTGTTGATTCTTATAGTGGGGATAACGAACTATGCAATCTCATAATTGCAGACTCGGTATCAAGCGATACGTCGGATCATGCTTAGCATTCGCATACCGAAATAGATTTTAAAACTTGGGTTTCTTAATTATGCAGGTATAACAACTTATAAATATGATTAATGCAATAAAGTATTTTGGTGTAATTAAATCACATTCATACAACGGGAAAAATTCAGAGGCAGAGGTATGTTCACTGGATCAAATTATCGCGGACTATCAGTCATAATGGCTCATATGCACAATTATTCTAAATGTGTCGCCAAAAAAGTTGCCATTTCATCTACATTGTTTTGCAGAAATCCTCGCTTAATTTGGGATGTGCTTCGACTATTGGTTTTTTTCCTGTTATTCATTGCTACTTCGATGGTGTCATTAAATCCAGCCCAAATCCCGTAAAAAATGAAGATGGATTTTTTATAGTTTTGAAACTTTTCGTTTCTGTTTCAACCAAAACCGAAAATATCATCGCAGGCATGCAAATCCCTGCAAACCCATACCTTATAAAGGGGAAGCCTCATTTGATGCTACGAAACCAAGAACATTCCAAGCCGATGGCAAGGCGCACTGTTCTTGGCGGATTAAGAGGATAATAAATGGCAACCATTGAGGAACAGATCAAGGCACTGGAAGAGGAGATCTTTAACACTCAGAAGAACAAGGCTACTGAGCACCATCTGGGCAAGATCAAGGCCAAGATCGCGAAGCTAAAGGCGCAGCAAGAGCTTCAAAAGATCAAGGGCGGCGGCGGAGGAAGAAGATACTACATCAAGAAGTCCGGAGATGCAACTGTGGCCCTGGTGGGATTTCCCTCAGTCGGAAAGTCAAGTCTGCTCAACTACTTGACCGGCTCCAAATCAGAGGTTGCCGCATACCAATTCACAACTCTTGAGGTCATTCCTGGGGTCATGAAATATAAAGGCGCAGAAATCCAGATATTGGATATGCCCGGCATCATCAAGGGAGCTGCCAGGGGCAAGGGTCGGGGCAGAGAGGTCATTACAGCTGCTCGTGCCGCAGATATAATATTATTATTAGGTGACGTCTTCAACTACAGGCTGGATATTCTGGAGCGTGAGCTTTATGATGCAGGAATTCGGCTGGACAAACAACCTCCCAATGTGCACATCACACCGGATAAGAAGGGAGGCATAATCATACGCAGCACAGTGAAGCTCACCCACATGACTGAGTTTGAGATCGCGGATATCATACGTGCTTATGGAATTGTCAATGCGAACGTCACTATTCGCGAAGACATAGACACCGACAGCTTGGTGGATTTTTTGGCAGGAAATAGAGTTTACATCCCATCAGTTGTGGCCATAAATAAATTCGACCTGCGATTCGGAGATGTAGAGACCAGAATCAAAGAAGATCTTGGAAGGGATTATCTGCCTATCTCTTGCGCCACCACTCAGGGCCTTGAGGATTTAAAAGATCTTATTTATGAGAGGCTGGGCTTCATTCGCGTCTATCTCAAGCCAAAAGGGGGAAAGGCAGACCTGGAAGAGCCGTTGGTTCTGCTGGATGGAAGTAGCGTCAAATCGGTTTGCGAGCATCTTCATCGCGACTTTGTCAATCTTTTCCGCTATGCTCTGGTCTGGGGCAATAGCGCCAAGTTCCCAGGCCAATCTGTAGGGCTGGACCATGAGCTCAGGGACTGCGATATACTCTCCATAATTACTAAGAGAAGGTAGCAGAAGGAGAAAGAAGGGAGAGCAAAGGAAGGGTGAAGCAACAGACAAATAATCTTTTTGGCTTTACCAATAAGTATATAAGTCGAGCGGTTCTTTAAGTGATGCTGGATTCGTTGATTCAAAGATCTTTGTTGAGATGTTTTCAGAGTAGTTTCGGTTCCTTGAATCGATCCCAAAGGTAAGTGAATAAGATGTTTGAGAGAAAATATGAAAACAGTGGTAGCAGTAGAAGTGGCTACAATCGCGGTCCAAGAGAAATGACAGATGTTACCTGTTCAGAATGTGGCAAACAGACCCAAGTGCCATTCAAGCCGGATGGATCCAGGCCGGTATACTGCAGCGAATGCTATCAAAAACATAGACCTGCTCGATCACCGGGTAGATACTGAACGTTCAATATTTCTCAATGATCTATTTGTAAGAAGGCTGCATCCGTTTATAACGGAAAAACTGAGGTGAAGGCAAATGCTTCACGCCTTCTTAATTTTTGCTGTAATGATGAAATGATAAAAATTGATTAGAACAAATTATAAATTGAGCATGAGGTAGGGTCAAAATGAAGCAAACCGAGACGCAAGATACTGCGAAATTTGAGGGCATAATTTCTGAGCTAGGCAGGAGAGGGATAGTTGTGCTGATGCATCGTCCCACACGGTGGGGTTATGTTGTGGATGCGGTTATTCCTTCAATCAAGATAGTCATTCTGAAGATGCCGGATCTGACAAAACAGGTCAAGGTGGCCATGAGCCAGTTTCGAGACCTCATTAACAGGCTGGAGAGCGATGGATATCAAGTCCTGGTCATTCCCAAGAACCGCATGGATGAAGCACAGGTCAAAGCCTTCTGTGATAGGATAGCTGCTGAGCCGGCTTTGGCTTCAGCCTGAGCGTCGCTTCAATCGAAGCAGGACGCTCAATCCTCATGTTCAGCCTTCCGGCCTGATGGCACGTACTTTGTGCCTTTTATGCAACACCTTTATTTCCCTGATTTAAGAATATCAAGCATTGAGGCTCTAAACATGCTGGAAAGGCTTACAAAATCATTACTTGAAGCACCGATCTTCAAGAGGGGCGAATACAACTACTTCATTCATCCCATCACCGACGGGGTGCCCGAAATCAGGCCGGAGCTGATCCGGGAGATTACCGGCCATATCGTGCGCATTGCCGATCTGGAGGTGGACAAGATTGTGACGGTGGAAGCGATGGGAATTCCCATCGGCATCGGCCTTTCCATTATCTGCGACATCCCCTTAGTGATAATAAGAAAACGAAAATACGGTCTTCCCGGCGAGATTGAGATCTCCCAGGTGACCGGCTACTCAAAATCGCAGTTGTTCCTAAACGGCATAAATAAGGGCGATCGCGTAATTGTTGTTGATGATGTCATCAGTACAGGCGGAACGCTTCTCGCCGTGCTCAAGTCCCTGAAGATCGCAGGTGCAATTGTCAAAGATGTGGTAGTGGTAGTAAATCGGGGCGGCGGCGTGGAGCGGCTGAAGGCTGAAGGCTACGCTGTCAAGACAATGGTTGATGTTGAGGTAAGCGAGAGCCGAGTGACCAGTGTTATGAGATCTGATAATGGCCTGGGAAAATAAGGATTAGAGCTGGCGGCAAGCAAAAATGCATTGGGACTGAAATGAACCATGAAAAAGGATGTCCGGGAAGAAATATTAAAGCGGCGCAGGAGCCACCGGCAGTCTGTAGCACGAGAAGATGTTCGCAAGCTAAATTAGAAGAAGATCTTCGTTGCGAGACAGTGAAATGGCAAAAGAAAGCACAGGATTTATACGAGAATGTCTCAGGGGATAGAGAATTCCTGGAGAACGTCTCCGCATATATTCGCGACTGCCAGTACTTTTTGGAAAAGGGCGATCTAATCAGGGCTTTTGAGGCCGTGATCTGGGCCTGGGCCTGGATGGAGATCGGCCTTGAGAAAGGGATCTTGCGGCAGAATAATTGATGCGTCGCAGGTCTATCTCGCAAACAGGACAATTGCTCATTTCATCATTAATTAATTTCAGATATACTTTTATATTAATAATATTACACAACTACACCAATCATTAGTAACTCTAAGTTAGTATTATATACTTAGACTTGCTTAGATGTATTTCGAATGATCGCTGACTATCGCGCCCGGCTGGATCAGACAAAGTCCCTGCCAGATATCTTCGAACTGGTCAAGTCACTGGTCTTGAAGAGCCTGGGCAAGAGCCGGGGAGGGCTGATGCTTGGCATGGCCAACCTAGGAAACAATCCGCAGGGCTTCTTAGGAGGCTTCTTCACCATAGGTACCAATGTCATCGTACTCAATAAGATCCCGCTGCAAAGAATCAAGGAGACCCGTCCCGAGCTATACAAGCCCTATGTCTTTCATGTCCTATTGCACGAATACATCCATTCTCTGGGCTACCTGGATGAAGCAGATGTGAGGTCAAAGGTCTTTGCTATCTCAAAAGAGGCTCTGGGAGAAGATCACCTGGCCACGCAGATGGCATCAAGCAGTGGCGAGTTCATCAAGCACCTGGCCTACCCGGATGTATCCTGGAAACCGGAAGATGAAGGACTGGAGCTGGTGCCGGGCTTTGATCGGTCGAGCGTATCGTATATTGCATAGGAACAAAAAACATGGGTTGAAGATAGTATGAAAATCTATCTCCTTTAAATAACTACAAAAAATAATATAGCTGCAACCGGTATTAGGAGGTTGTCGTCTACCGGCGTGTCCAGGCTTTCCACTGCTGCTGCGATTGCTGCCAGCAATATCCCAATCCAGCCTACGAACAGACTGGCTGGTAGAGAAAAGACAAAGAATGCAAGCGATCCTTCCCATGTTTTTCGCCGGTTGTGGGGAAGATGATGACGGCCCAGGATGCCGAAAATAGTAGCGGCTGAGTCTCCGGCGGCCAGAGCCACAATTGCGGCAGCTATCTCATGGGCATTGTCCAGAAAGATGGCCAAGAGAAGCGCGCCCACAACATACCAGAAGGCTCCATAACCTGCAAACCTGACATTCTTTCTCTCGAATGTCTCTTCAAGCCAATCGGCAATAGGAATCTTTTGGCTTTTTTGCATCAATACGATCATTATGCAGCCGATGAAGAGAAAGGCGCAAAGAAAAATTATTAGATTCATTCTGCCTGAATAAAACAGAATGAATATTAGAAAAAGGCCGAAAAAAAGGTGGAATAGCTTTCTCCTCAGCTCAAAATAGAAATTGCCTACCTTGCCTATGTCCTGCAGGCCCTGTAGCAGCAGTAACGGAGGGTTTATCAGAAAGTTCATAAGCCGCATCTCGTACAGTCTCTTATTAGTTGTAAGAAGTATAAAAACTGTAGGAAGGCGTTTAAGGCATGATAACACCGGAATAACTAAACATAGTGGACGGGAAAATATGAGGAGATGCATTTTATTATTCATTGCGCTGGCGCTATTATTTCCACTTGTGACGGCTCTTTCCGATGAAGCCAAAGGCCTGGTCACATATGTAACTGACGGGGACACCATAGCTGTAGATGGTGTGGGAGTTATTCGGTTGGGTGATGTCGATAGTCCGGAGCTTGCGGCATCTGGCGGACCGGAAGCGAAGGAATACACCAGAAAGCAGCTCTTGGGCAAGCTGGTCTTCCTTGATCTGGATAATAAGACCGGACTGGATAGATATGGACGCAAGGTCTGCGTAGTCTTTCTGAGCAATGCCAACGGCACGCCGGGAGACAACTTCAACCGTATGCTTGTGGACGCTGGTCATGCCACGGTAGAAGATATAAAGGACAACGAATTTGATCCAAAAGAATGGTGGCCGGATCCAGATGTGAATTCGGTATCTTTTGCAGATAAGAAATTTGTGGGCTCAATAAAATCCAACAAATACCACTATCCTGAATGCCGCTGGGCCAAGAAAATCAGCCCCAAAAATGAGATATGGTTCTCCAGTTCTTTGGATGCTAAAATGAAGGGATATATGCCCTGCGAGGTCTGCCATCCGATGTGATTGGCTCGACAAATTCTACTCTATCATCCTGGGCCAATGGCAAATCCTTAATTATCAGGCCGATAAGAAAACGGCGGTGAAAATCATGTCAAGAAGCTATAGGCTTGTGCTTTTATTCCTTGCAGTATCGATTCTTTCGATCTCGGCTCTGGCAGAGGGCAATTACAGTGTGAATCTCACGGCAGACAAGTTTCTCGGCTACTATCTGGTAAACCAGAGCGGCTTTGCTCTTTATTATTTCTCAGATGACGGCAGCGCAGGCGGCGTTAGCACCTGCTACGAAGATTGCGCGTCCAAATGGCCCCCATTCTATGCGGGAACAATAACCCTACCGGACAGTCTGAGAACCGCTGACTTTGCCACCATAACCAGAACCGATGGATCAAAGCAGACCACATTCAAGGGATGGCCGCTCTACTTCTCTTCCCGGGACGAAGCCCCAGGAGATATCTTTGGAAACGGACGGGAAGACAATCGATGGCATATAATTGACCCCCAGGATCAGTCTCAGCTCTTCTGAAGTCCCTATAAAAAATGATGGATAGCCAAGGGACATAGGTACGAGCTACCATCTTTTTGCCGAGACTGCCACTTTGGATAAAACGTTATAGCTTACCATTTTGAGGAGAGGATTTCCTTGGGAGAGCCCCTCGCGCACACAGCATAGGTTGCTATTTCGAGGGTATGGTGCACCGCATGATTGGGCTTTCTGGATATAAGTATCTGGATCTCTATCATTTCGCTGTGGGAAGAGCTCTTGCCGATTCGAGGATGATAGATCTGCCAGCCTGTGATTAGCGACTGGCGCTTCCGGCAATTAATGTCCGACGTATTCACCAAAAGACCAAAAGAATGAAATGGATTGAAAAACAGTAGGAACAGCAATGCGCGCGGAATTAATCCTGGTCCTGGTGCTAAGCCTTGCGACGCCGGCATTTGCAGCTTATGAATCCGGACCGGTTGGACCATACAATGTCTCTTTCAATATGAACACTACTATGGATTACAGAGTCATAGTTGAAGCTCCAACTCATGGTATCACCTCTTTGGGCGTGAATTTTGAGAGGTACAACCTTACAATAGATAGCACTGATTACCTTGCCTGGCTGGTCCTGACCCGCTATGAAGAGCCTATGGTGGCAAATATTTCTGCCAATGAATATATTGTATACAGCGCTCTAATGAGTGCTGGTGCGGATAAGCCCACTCTCTACCAGCCTTTGATTATCGATGGAAAGCCGGGAGTGCTCGGTAATTTCAGATTTCCAAGGCAATTTTTGGGCCAGGGACAATATCAAGAGGGTGATCTTATCGTCGCGGCCTGCTACTCCCCGGATGCAAGAATTTACGAGGATGGAGTCTACTGGGGAAGGACCGACTGCCGCGTCATTTCGACTTTCCCCTGGGAGATCATCAGGGACATGCTTTACACTCTGCATGTCGATGTGCCCAAAGAAGAAGACGCGCCTATCAAACCAGCTAACCCATCCCCTTCCACAAATCAGTCTCTCACTAGTACAGCTATGCCGAAATAAACCACCATTTTGACTTTGCGGCTTCGCGCCTTTGCGTGAAACCTAAACCCAGTTGAATCTCACGCATAGCTGCGAAGAACGGTCGGCTGTTCACAATTAAATCATGAAAAGAGCATTTTAGGTATGCATAGCTGCATAGAGGGTTCATATAGACATTAGGTGATATCTACATAAAAATCACCTTTTAATATTAAGCTAATTAACAAGGTATTTGGAGGAATCTAAATCAACTCAATGAAACTTATGTTGTCAATTCTGGCGCTGGGAATGCTGGTTGCAGTGGGCGCCGCCTTGGATGGTACTGGTGGTTTCGAATCTGCACCTCGTGATGGCGGACGTGGCGGTTTCGATGGTCATGATGGTCATGATGGTTTCGATGGTCGCGGTGATAATCATGATTTCGGCGGCCATAGATATAACGATTGGCTGAATCCTGGTGGTTATTCGTATATCTATAGCTGGGGATATCCTAGCTATCACTCAAGCTACTGGTATCCAGCATATACTTACACCTATCCGACCTACTATTACACAACACCTGCCGTCTATCCGACATATACTTACTACTACGATCCGGTGGTCTATGACCCCTGGTATGCAACCAATGTCTATGGATGGGGCGGAGCAAGCTACTACTATGGCAGTAGCTGGTCTTGGTCTAGTCGTGGCGGATACTTTTTCTAAAGATCAAGGGATTTCAAATACTGCCGCCGGAAATGGATTCTGGTGGCAGACCATCATTTAAAAAATGATAATTCGAAAAAGAGATAATCAATTGTCGCATTATACTGTTGTCTCATCCTCAGACTTCAGCTCTTCGGACTCAGTTGCTTCTGCTTTAGGCTCCTTTCCCGGTGGCGAGATGAGCTCTGATGTAACCCGCTCACCAGTATGCTTCTCGACGTAGTCCACCTCTTTCAGCCCCAGATGATGGATAATCATATCCGCCAGGCCGCGCCTGATCATCAGCCACTCCTTGTAATAGGAGAGCTCCCAAGGAACGGTAATTACAGCCACATCATCCTTTATTTCCGCCTCAAGATCCATGCGGGCAAAGGTCTTGATGAGGGCTTTGAGCTTCTCTTGCAGATCCTCGATGAACTCATTGATCTTGTACTCGTAGACTATGGTCTTATCGACCAGAGGATGGTTGAAGTCAACGCTAACCTTTCGCCCGAATATTCTGGTGACGGTTCCAACCTTATTCTCTATGCCTACACGCATGCCGGGAACCGGTTTTTTATCCTTAAACCTGTTTATGGGGACAATCTCAACTTTCTTGGGGTCCCGCAGTCCGAAGGCGCCCTCAGGTGGTATCTCCACTTTGCCACTGTAACCGACCTCTTTTCCGATCAGATCCTCTTCAAACCCCTTCACGAGCTGGCTTGCGCCAATTACTATGAGGTGTGGCCCATACTGTGCCTCTTCGTTGAATATTCCCTTTTCTGTCGCAACGTCCTTATCTGTGGCAGCAATTACCTGCCCGTCAACGCTCTCTGTGTAATCAATTCTGATGAAATCGCCATTTTTCACTGTCATCTTTTACTCCATCCTAAGCTTTAAGTGAACCTCATCTAATCCGGGGCAAGACATGCTTTAAACCTGATTTATACTTTCGCATTCGTTTAGATCAAGTATTCTGCGATTCTGTCGGTGAGGGGCTGCTCACAATAGAGGCAGCGCAGCAAGACCGGATTCTTCGTCTTGACAAGCATCCGGGATTTTATGGGCTCTAGGGTATTGGAGATGCAGTTGGGATTCTGGCAGCGCACCACGCCCACTATCTCGTCTGGCAGATCGACAGTTCGTTTTTCAATGACTTTGCCGTCCCGTATGATGTTGATAGATGCGGCCGGGGCAATCAGAGCGATCCTGTTCACCTCTTCCTCGAGCAGCTCGCGGTCCTCCACCTTGACGATGTCTTTTTTGCCGAGTTTCCTGCTTTCAACGTTCATAACCACGGAGACTGTGGCGTCTGTGGTTCCGGCTATTCCAAGGATCTTGAGAACATTTAGCGCCTGGCCTCCGGCAATGTGGTCAATAACCGTTCCATTGTTGATGGGCTTGACCCGCAGTCCCTTCGGCACATCTTTAATCTCGGACATTTTAGATACCCCCGCCAATAAGCATCTTGAGAAGAGCCATGCGAACAGGAACGCCATAAAAGGACTGCTGGAAGTAGCGAGCATGCGGCGTCTCATCCACAGAGGGGGCAATCTCATCGACCCGCGGCAAAGGATGCATGACAATGAGGCCCTCTCTTGCTCCGGCCATGAACTCGGGCGTAATCCTATAGCAACTGGCCACTTTATTGTACTCTACCGGGTCAGGGAACCTCTCGCGCTGAATGCGGGTCATGTAAAGCACATCCACGTTGTTGATCACATCTCCCAGGTCATAGGTCTCGCGAACGCGGGTCCCCTTGCTGGAGAGGTCCGCCTTTATGGGATCAGGCATTCTCAGGCTGGCAGGAGAGACCAGAGTAATATCGGCTCCAAAGAGAGAGAGCGCATAAGCCAGAGAGTGAACAGTGCGGCCATATTTCAGATCGCCTACAAGAGCAATGCTCAGATTCTCCAGATGGCTCTCTTTCTTGATGGTGTAAAGGTCCAGAAGTGTCTGGGTGGGATGATGCCCGGCTCCATCGCCTGCGTTTAGCACGGGCACAGGTGAGAACTGGGAGGCAAGGCGTGCCGACCCCTCTTTGGGGTGGCGTATCACCAGAGCATCTGCATAGCCGCCAATGACCCTCACTGTGTCCGCCAGCGACTCGCCCTTGGAGATGGAGGACCCCTCCGCGGGCCCCAGGTTGATGACGCTTCCGCCCAACCTTTTCATGGCAGTCTCAAATGACATGCGCGTTCTAGTGGAGGGCTCAAAGAATAGCAGAGCCAGGATTTTGCCTGCCATCATATCGCTCTTCTGTCCTCGCGCATAAGGCTCCAGGGATGCGGCCAGATCGAGTACGGAGTCGATCTCTTCTCTGGAGAACTCTCGCATGGTGAGCACATGTCTCTTCATGAACATGCCTTACCATCTCAATTTCTGAGATAATAATCCTTCCACAGGACCATGGAGAGGCAGAAAGTTGTAGGAGATCCATTCAGCGAATAACCACCTAACTACTGCGAGAGTCTCTCCTTTTCCTCTTCTGCGAGCATTATGCAATAGTTGTATAAGAGCGGACACAAGAAAGAGTTGGAACTATTAGGATTTCATAAATGATGCCCGATTTCAAGACCGTTTAGACTACAGTTACGAGGTTAGACCTATGAAGAACGCAGATATGTCTTCATCACAACAGTATTCGCCGACAATGACCGAGGATTACAGCCGGATCTCAGATACAGCCCGCGCCGTGAATGCAGAGGTGCTGCCCAGGATGGCCTCTTATATCAAGAGCATCTCGCCGCAGATCGCGGCCTTGAGCGCGGACGAGGCCTTTGTGATCGCTGATTATGGAGCCGCAGACGGCGTGAATTCCAGCGAGTTGTTTGAAGAGGTCATCCGTCTGATTCACGAGGTGAATGCTACCCTGGCCATCAAGTTAGTCTATATTGATCTGGCGGATCCGGCAAATTTTCTGGCGTTCTGGGCATCATCGGTATTAGCAAAGTTAGAGCACGTAGAGGGCCAGTACATCCAGCGGTCTTTTTATGAACCATTTCCTGAGATAAGAGGCAGACTTCAGATCGGTTTTTCCTCAACTGCATTGCACTGGATGAATGCCGAGACGGTTGAACCGGATTATTTTCGCCATCCTCTCTGCATACAGCCCAACCAGCTCCAAGATGGGCAGCGCAGAAAATTTGCGGAAAAGTGGAAAGATGATTTTCGGACGTTTCTGCAAGAATGCTCGACATCGCTGGTCAAGGGAGGTGCCCTGTTTCTTGCCAACCTTGCCAATCTGGGAGAAGACCGCTGGCCGGCATCGCCCGGATACAACAACCTCTGGGACATTTGCCAGGAATTGTATGTGGAGAAGAAGCTTTCCCAAGCAGAGCTAGAGGCCATTTTTATACCGGATTACTTTGCGACGCCTCATGAAATGTTCGGCTTGCTGGATGAAGACGATCTCAGGGGTTGTTTTGCCATTAACGCTGTTGATCCTTTGACCGTCCCGTGCGCCTATTTCTCCAAAGCGCAGGACCGGCTGGATGACCCAGAGAAAAGGTCCGAGCTTGCTGCTACCCTGGCCCGTGTAGTCAGGGCCTGGAGTGAATCCTCCATGCAAATCGGACTTAATCCAGATAACAAAGAGCTTATTGAAGACATCTATCGACGGCTGCAAGAGAAGTTCTATGAAAAACCAGAGGGCTTGCCCTATCAATACTGTCTGATCGAACTGATAAAAAAGAAGGGATATTGAAGGGGGCTGAAATGAAATTATATTATCGTAATACACCGATGCTTGCATCGGGGTGCTCTGCAGTCGTTTTACTTCTGTAGTATTATATTTAAAATTTATGTAAATGCCATAGAACTGATAGGTCAGGGAACACTAAAAATTTGTCGGTTATTCATAGTGCTTCATGCAATCATCATAAATGGCCCGAAAATCGCTTTGGCCTAATTGCCAATTTCTATGCTTTTGATAAAGAATGGAAAAAAGAGGAAATCTTCGCATGTTGTACATACTCTCGCGGTTAAGAGGCGCGAAAAGCCGGGGGCAGTTCTCCCGCAAGAGCCTGACACCTGGCGGCGGGAGCCTGATGCCGCCAGCAATCCAGAGGGGGCCTGAAGTAATAAGCCGCGAGAGCCCGAGTGATCGCGCCAGCCGCAAGCTGCTAGCAGGAAATCCCTGGACCCTACAATGAGATTAGGCTGCTTTCCCCCTGTTTTCAGGAATCTCCTTTATAAACGGCTTTTGGGAAAGCACCAGCCACAAGATCAGGCATGTCGCACCGGCCAGGATGTTCATCACGCCCAGGACCTGAATGGTATTGCTCCAGGGTAGGGAAATGATGGTCATGCCAACGCTGCCCATGAGAATGCCAAAGCAGCTCATGAGTGCCGAGGCTGAGCCGGTATCCTCTTCCTGCTGCTCTAACATCAGATTGGCGCCGGGAGTGCGCACACAACTGGCCATAATCGTGGCTGGCAGCAAAACCATGGCAAATATTACAGGCCCGATGCTTCCCAGATGTGCGATCAATAGTCCGCTGGCTGAGATAACAGCAAAACAGGTTCTGATAATTGATCGGCGCAAAAAACGTCGGGCCAGCCTCAGATATAACACGGGCCCTGTGATCATTCCCAGGGCATTGAAGGCAAAATAGTAGCTGTAGGTCTGCTCGCTCAGACTGAATCCATTTATATAAATATATGACGATGCTGCAATAAATGCCATGCTGGAAACACTAAGCAATGAAAAGATCAGGAGCAAGGAAGCAAAGCCAGGATTCCTTGCCACTTTGCCAAGCCTTCCCAAAGCCTGTCGCATGGTTCCAACATATCGTTTCTCAGTTGTCTCCTGCAAAGCTATGCTTCCCGCCAGCGCCAGCAGGCCGATGCCCCCCAAAATCAGGAACACTCCTCTCCAAGAGGTAATGCGAAGCAATAGGGCGCCTAAGACTGGAGCGGCCATGGGAGATATGAGTACCATGGACTGAACCAGAGCTAAAATAGTCTCCCGATTTTTGCTGTCGTAGACATCCTTTATTATGGCGGTAGCTACGGCAAAAGCCCCGCTTCCACCCAGAGCTTGCAAGATCCGGAATAGTATTAGTTGGTATATATCCACAGAACCCGCGCACAGGAATCCGGCTACAGAGTAGATGGACAGAGAGATCAGCAGTATCGGCCTGCGTCCGTATTTGTCGCTTTGCGGCCCCCAGAAGAGAGTTCCTGCCGCGAAAAATACAAAGAACAGGATCAAAGTTAGATTGGCCAGGTCGGTTGAAACTCCAAAAAATTGGGCCATCCCGGGCAATGCGGGAAGATAAAGATCCGTGGATAGCGGAACAAACGCACTCAAGAATGCTATGAGTCCGATTAAGCCCTTTTCACCCAGATATCTCTGTCTCAATCTCCGCCCCAGCAGCTCTTCTTCTCCGTCCTCTCCAGAAGATCGCACAGCTTGTTGGCGCTCGCGACAACCGTCTTTCTGCCGATGCGATCTTCTGCCGCAGGCCGAACGGCAATGCCTCCGAAGTGGGCATCATCGCCAACTACTATCATGCCGTGGATGTGCATCCAGGCGTGCACAGTCTCTAATGTCTTCTCCTGGCCGCCGTTTCTGGCTCCTCCAACGCAAAGGGCGCAGCCGACCTTATCCTTTAGACGAAAGCCCTGCCTGCGTAGCGGGATGGTCCGATCGAAGATTGCTTTAAGCTGAGCAGTTACGCTTCCAAAGTAGACCGGCGTGGCGATGATAATACCGTCTGCTCTATCTAGCGAGGAGAGGACCTCTGTCATATCGTCCTCTTTAGGGCAGGATTTTCCTTTGCTGCAATCCCCACAGTCATTGCAGAAATCGATGCTTATCTCCGAAGCGAGAAGCCTCTCTGTCTCAAAGCTCCTATCCTTGGCCACGGATAGGGCTTCATTTAAGAGGAACTCGGTATTTCCGGCCTTTCGGGGACTGCCGCATATGCCAACTACTATCACCTTTTGCTACCTCCTCGAAAGGACCCGGCAAAAGAAGATGTTCTTTTCATATTTCATGCAATCTTTCTTTTCTATATTATAGATTTACCTGTCATGATTCAATTTTATGAGGCCGTACCGGCTAGTGGCAAGCTTCAGGTTTACCACATATTTTTATGCCATGAGACTAAAAACAACGAAGGTCGGGTATATGAGATGCGGATGGAAAAGATGTGCAAACAACGGATTATTCCGGCCTTGGTCGCCATCTTCATGACGCTTTGTTTGTCTGGGGTTGGAGTCGTATGGCAATATGTCGATAGCTACAACTCAGATTCTCAGAACTCCCAGCCTGCTTTATCGGCTGCTGCATCGTCGTCGGATGTCAAGGGAAAAGCGCCGTCTACTGATGGTACATTCGCGATTGATGGCAGTCTCTGGGGCTGGGGGGGATCTCCAAGGGGTTTTTCCGTAGCCAATGGGACGCTCAAATATCCGGATGACTACTATACGTCTCATTTTAACTTGGGATATAAAAAAATTGAGCCTTCTTACGGGCAGAATAAGCTTCAGAATTTGAGCCAATACTCCACTGGATTTGCCACTGGATTTGCTACGGATTATCCCGGGTATAATATCTATAGTCTTCTTTCTGATGGGAAGTCCAGCTACGATCCCTGGAATAACTATCCTGGATATGATCCGAATTATCCAGTCATTCTTCCAGAGCAAAGTTAATATCCAATACACGAATTTTATTATGGGATTTTAGATGAATGTAGAGATCACATCGCTCCTGGACCAGGATGTCTATACTCAAAAGGGCATCTTTGTGGGCAGGGTAGAAGATGCCGTCCTTGACCCTGAGAACGGCGTGGTGAGCGGCCTGGCTCTGGGAGAC
>JBFYLJ010000173.1:0-2653 GCA_041305465.1 Methanothrix sp. | reverse complement strand
TGACAAGACCTATTACAGCTTAACCGAGGTCGGCAAAAAACATTTGGTTCTGATAAAAGAGGCAAAACTCGATTTCATTAAGAAGCTTCATCGATCCATAGCTATGGCCAGCGAAACGTTCAACGATAGCGATGTGCTGGAGCTAATGAATGATATGCATGATCTTCATAGAGGTATGAGAGTTTCCGTAAAAGACCAGATGGAACTGCTTTCTCCGCTGATCCATCAGGTTTCGGAACTCCTGGAAACCGACATCGATCGAGAGAAGATCCGATCTGTTATTCTGAGCGCAGTAGATGAATTAAAGAAGCTTTGATCAGAGATGGTTTTATTGACTGAACTGAACGCACAACAAGACTGCTTAGACGATGAGAGAATTGAAAGCTTAAAGCAAAACCCCAGAGGAGAATTCCTTCAGGCCATACGCGTGAAAGATCTGGTCCGCTGCCTCGTAAAGACCGCGGAGATTCATGGGCACTTCTGTCCGGGAAGTGCTCTTGGCGTCATGGCCTCGGTGTACGGCCTGAATATGCTTGGCCTGGATTCGATCTCTTCCGACGGCCTGGAAGACCTCATGGCTGTGGTTGAGATTAACGCCTGTTTTGCCGATGGAGTACAGGCTGTATCAGGATGCACCCTGGGAAACAATGCTCTCGTATATCGCGATCTGGGACGGCTGGCAGTGACTTTTGCCATTCGTGGAAAAGAGACTGGAGTGCGCATCAGGGTTCGACCTGATTTCAGCTCATGCGTGGCCAGGGCCGCCCCGGAGTTCTACCCCCTTCTGGAAAAGGTCATCAAGAATCGAGAGGGTGGCGCAAAAGATAAGGCGGCCTTCCGAAATGCAGGTAGGCAAGCCGCCTTTTCTATCATCCAGCTTCCCTTCGAGGAACTGTTTGCAATCGAAACTGTTCAGCCTATCCTGCCTGAATATGCTCCAATTACACAGAGCGTTGTCTGTTCCAATTGCGGCGAGATGATAATGGCCAGCAAGGCAGTGGACGGTCTCTGTCTCATGTGTGCGGGGGAAGTCTATCGTCAGGTCGAGGGAAAAGGCATTGTCACCAAAAAAATAAAAGTCGGTCAGCTTCTGCCAGGAGCTGAGCGGAAAGGTCCTGGTGGGGAATAACGTGGATACGACAGATATGGCATGCAAACATCAATGTGATGCATGGAATAGACAAAAGAAAGGAAAAAGCAGCTTCTGGATGCAAGATCCACAGCTTGTTTTCGACAAGCTCAATCTCAAGGAGGGGGACTGCTTTCTTGATTTGGGCTGCGGGCCGGGAGATTACTCCATTCGGGCATCAGAGGTTATCGGCGCTTTTGGCAAAGTGTACTCTCTTGATAAAAACCAGGATTCAATTGTCGATTTGAATAATAGAGTCGTCTCTAGTGGATTAAAGAATATCAAAGCAGAGGTCTGTGATATTGCCGGTCCTCTGCCGGTAAAGGATAGCTGTGTAGACGTTTGTTTCATATCTACCGTGCTCCACTCCCTCAATCTGGCCGATGTAGAAAAAACCCTGTTTGGCGAAATCAGGCGTGTTTTGAAACCTGATGGACGAGTGGCAATCATCGAATGCAAAAAAGAAGTCCAACCATTTGGCCCGCCGATGAGCATGCGCATATCACCCGAGGAGCTGGAGGGAACAATAATAAAATACTGCTTTGAGAAAATATCTCTGGGCGATCTTGGATACAATTATCTGATTCAGTTTAAAAAGGCTTCTGAGAATTTGCCTGATCCATGTGGGCAAACATCCGACGACATTGTGCTGCGACCGGTAGGGATCATAAAAAACGGGATCCAGAAACCATTCCTTGTTGCCGGCTGCGATGGACTTAAAATGCAGGGAGATCTTGAAGACGCCTTAGGGAAAATTGATGAGACGCTCGAGGAGATTTCCAATATCATCATCGATGAGTGCCTTGCCGGCGCTCTCGACGGAATCGAGGAGTATTCTCATCTTATAATTTTATACTGGGGTCATAAAGTCCCTGAAGTGGGCCGATCTCTAACCAGGGTGCACCCCATGGGCAGAGAAGATATTCCTGAAAAAGGCATTTTCTGCACCTGCAGCCCTGCAAGGCCCAATCCCGTGCTTATGACCATCGTCCGCCTGAAGGGACGAAAAGGAAATGTGCTGGAGGTCTTGGGCTTGGACGCAGTTGATGGAAGCCCTGTTATCGATATCAAGCCGTATGTCAAGGATTTTTACCCACAGGAAGGAGTGCGCATCCCTGAATGGATGCGGCTGCTTCAAGAAGAGGTCAGCAGCGTTAAATCACGGAAAAAACGCAATTTTGATTAATACTTTTGCAAAATTTGGAGGAAAAGTTAACATGGGAATAATCCGGCCAATTAAGAGGAATGACAGGGCTTTGTCCTTAAAATTCCCACTTGCACTTGGATTCGGGGTCGTGGGCCTATTGCTTCTTATTTTCTGCAGCCCTGCCCTGGCTTCCGATGAGACGATAGATGTGTTTACCATCGCCGACCCGACAGGCGATTGGGGATTTCCCTCGCCTTACGGGCATTACCCGAGAGGACCTGGATATGTAAGGATGAGCATGATCTTCGATACACTGGTGTGGAAGGACCAGAACGGCTACGTTCCGGCTCTGGCGGAGAGCTGGCAGATGGAGGACG
>JBFYLJ010000172.1:0-18623 GCA_041305465.1 Methanothrix sp. | reverse complement strand
GTACCTATCCAAGTGGGCAGATACTTGTCGTCGGACTCGGCTGAAGATGTGGCTCTGGATGGCAGCTACGCCTATGTGGCCGGCAGTTCCAGCCTGGAGCTCATCGACGTCCGCAACCCTGAATGCCCCACCTTAGTGAGCACATACACAACGAGTGGTCGCCCTAAAAAAGTGGCCCTCCACGGAAGCTATGCCTATCTGGCCAACGCCCGTTATGGCCTGCAGATCCTGGCGGAAGGAGCGACCCTGCAGGGAAAAGCCTGGCGCGACCTGAACGGCGACGGCCTGCAGGATGCAGAAGAGCCCGGTGAGCCGAATGTTGCGGTGCAGCTCCTGGACGGCAGCGGGAGTCCCATCGCCGGCAAATTGGCGACCACCGGCAGCGATGGCGGCTACTCCTTCACCGACCTGGTTCCGGGCGATTATTATGTGCAGTTCACCCAGCCCACGGGAAAGAGCTTCAGCCCCAAAGACCAGGGCGCTGACGACAGCGCAGACAGTGACGTAAATAGCCAGGGCAAAAGCGATAAAATCACGCTTGGTCCCGGCCAGAGCAAGAGTGTCGATGCCGGAGTCTATGCGGAGGACTACGGCGATGCTCCTGATACCTTTAAGACCCTCCGGACCAGCGACGGGGCGCGCCACATTATGATCGGCCCCTATCTTGGATCGAGCGTGGACTATGAGCCGGACGGCCGGCCCACAGCTAATGCCGATGGAGACGGAGCTGATGAGGACGGGGCCACCTTCTCGGATCACATTGTCATCGGCCGACAGTCCACATTCAGTGTTACCGCCTCGACACCGGGAATTCTCCAGGCCTGGATGGATTTCAATGGCGATGGCGACTTTGGCGATGCAGGTGAGCAGATTGCCGCCGATCAGGCGCTCTCCGCCGGCGCTCAGACCGTGAGCTTTGCCGTGCCCGCAGATGCCAAGGCCGGATACACATTTGCCCGGCTTCGATTCAGCAGCTCGACCGGCCTTGCTTCCTACGGTCCGGCATCCGACGGCGAGGTTGAAGACTATCGGGTGGAGATCAAGTACGTCCTGGGCGACTACGTCTGGGAAGATAAAAACGGCAACGGCCTGCAGGATGCTGACGAGACGGGTCTTGAAGGAGTCACGGTCAACTTGAGGGACGCAGCAGACAACATAGTCGCAAGCCAGGTCACGGATGCTGACGGAATGTACCTCTTTGAGAGTCCTGCCGCTGGAGTCTACAATCTGGAGTTTCCGCCTCCGGCAGGCTACAGCATTACGAGCAAGGATGCCGGCACGGATGACGAAAAAGACAGCGACGCCGATCCGGTGACCCATCTGGCCGGGTCGGTCTATGTGGTGTTTGGCAGCTCTGACCTCTCCTGGGATGCGGGATTCTATCAACCGGTCTCCATCTCCGGCATGAAGTTCCATGACAAAAATGCCGACGGCAAAAAAGACGCGGACGAGCCGCCCATCTCCGGCTGGGAGATCCAGCTCAAAGACGAGAGCGATAATCTTCTTCAGACCGTCACCACCAGCTGGGAGCCTGGCAAGGAAGGAGTCTACGAGTTCGTCGATCTGCAGCCCGGCACCTACCAGATCTATGAGGTTTCGAAAACCGACTGGGTGCGGACGGCTCCTGCGGAGGAGTACCACACAGTCACCCTGACCAACATGCCCTCTCGGGGAAATATCTTCGGCAACGTGATCGCTAGCGGTTTCTCGGGCATGAAGTTCGAAGATCTGAACGGCAATGGCACCAGAGATAGCGGCGAGCCGGGTCTGGCTGGCTGGACAATCAGGCTTATGAAAGAGGGCACAGAAGTTGCCAGCACACAGACCGCTGCTGATGGGACTTATTACTTTACGGGCGTCGCACCTGGCAGCTACACGGTTGAAGAGGAAGTTCTGGACGGCTGGACTCAGTCTTATCCGGCCTCGCCGGGCACGCATCCCGTAACGCTGGTCTCAGGAGTTGCCGGACCGAAGGACATCGATTTCGGCAACTATCGCAGCACCGGTTTTTCCGGCATGAAGTTTGAAGACCTCAACGGCAACGGCATCAAAGATAGCGGCGAGCCGGGACTCTCAGGCTGGACCATCAAGCTCATGAAAGAGGGCAACGAGATCGCCAGCACAAAGACCGCTGCTGATGGGACTTACTCTTTTGCCGATGTAGCGCCCGGCAGCTACACAGTGGAAGAAGTTGCCCAGGAAGGCTGGACCCAGACCTCTCCTGCCGGCTATACCTACACCGCAGTATCAACCAGCGGCCAGGTCAAGATAACAAGAGCCGATCAGTCAGAAGTTCCTGCAACAGAGGTCAATTTCGGCAACCGCAAGCTATTTGATGTCTTCGAGGTCGCGATTACTGCCGATCAACAGAATGTCTTGCCAGGTCAGCAGCTCGTCTTTTACATAAACATCAATCGCGATAGCAATATCGATCTTAATAGCTTTACAGTTGAATATACTCTGCCCAGAGGCCTGAATTTCGTTAGCTCAAATCACAGTCCTCTGAGCGTGACTCAGAACACTGATGGCACCACTACAATCACCTGGACGTTCACTGCCTTCAGCTCACAGATGGCTGCCCAGGCGGCCAGCTCGCATAGCGTATCTGCGAGCCCAACAGAAGCTATTGCGCCTCCGACCAGCATAACCGTAACCACCGGGGTGCAGCAAGACGCACCTCAGAGCCTCACAAGCACAGTCGTGGTCACTGGGACTGCCAGCGGGGCAGCTATAGCTGAAGCCAATGGCAGTGTCACAGTGAATGTAGAAAAAATGCCTGCTCAACCAATCCTTCTGAACAAGACCTCCGACTTAAAGGAGGTCTGGCCAGGAGCTACCATAGGATACACCATAACTTACGAAAGTCTCCTAAAAAAAGCCTATCTGACCGATGTTGTGATCACCGAGCAGGCTTCCTCAGACCTCATATTCCTCTCGGCCTCGCCCGCTCCCGACGTGGGCACGGAGAACGTCTGGAGCATTGGCAATCTGGCCCCTGGCCAGAAGGGCACCATCAACGTCTTCTTCCAGGTCAAAAACACCACCAACCTGAGCTTCTTGAGCCAGTCTTCCGTCTCAGGCAGCGGTTTTGCGAGCAGCTATCGCCGCCTCTCCACAGAGACAGAGAGCCAAGGCCTGAGAAACAGCGTTACTCTGACCTGCAAGGAGTTCACGCCGGTCACAACATCTTACTTCGTCAAGCTGCGTGACAGCGAAGGAACCAGCCTGCTCAAGAAGGAGCACGGCAGCGGCGACTACCGCAGCGAAGAGGTGTCAGCTTTGCAGATGCAAAACCGCTCAATAAGCACCGCGAGCTCGCTCAAAGCCGTCTACCGGCCCACCAGCTTTTCCTTGCCCGGCGGCAAGTCGATAAATTATAGCAGCGAGATCGCTTCATCAACCCAGACCCGAAACCGGGCCACCCAGGCCTCGACCATCCAGGAAATCCGGTACGCTAAGAGCCTGGAGATGGATCAGAAGCTCCTGGTGGATAAGAACGAGACGCTCATCTCGGTTGAAGGCTCTATGCAAGGCCAGGCCCATCTGGGAGTGCTCAAGAAGGACGGTCAGGCGGTCAAGCCAACGCCTATCTTTGAGTCGTCTCAGGACTACGCCGGAACCTTCCGCTTCAACCAGAGCCTGCAGGATTACGGCAGTAATGTGCGCCTCATCCGCAATGCTTCGGGCCTGGGCCAGGCGGCCAGCGACCAGCGCCTGAAAAAGAGCCAGAGAAGCTATGAGCATGGCAACGGAAGCTATGAAAGCGAGGAGCTGATCAGCACCGCAGAAAGCTACCTGGCCAAAGATCTGTCCGTCAGCTCTGATCCGCAATACGGCTACGGCAAATGGAAATCGGGCATCTGGTCTAAGAGCACAGGCCTGAGCTACCTGGGACAGGAGGTCAGCGGAGCTGACTACATCAATGAGGAGACGAAGGCCGGAGGGCTAAGCGATCTCTCCAGCAATCTCAGCTATCGTGGGCAGGGACGCTTCCGGACGATCTCTGAACTTGACAACAGGAGCATGCTGGACCTGGACGAAGAGTACGTTGGAGAGTATTCCTTGCAACGCAAGGTCCGCCTGGGCGGGGTCTCGAGCTTCGACCGGCCTCATATCACTCTGAACAAAACCGGGCGACTGGTACCAGGCACCGTCCTGGTCGATTACGGCATCAATGTGCTTAACGACGGCAACACTGCTTTAGGCCCGGTCTATGTCTGGGACATCTTCCCTGCTGGGACCGATTACCTGAGTTCCTCGCTCAAGCCTGCGACGCTGGCGCGAGGCTACGCCAATTGGTCGCTGCTTTACCTGGGCATCGGCCAGTCAGTGAACATCAGACTGCGGCTAAATGTAACCGACCAACAGGAGGAGCTGGTCAATGTTGCCTATACCTCGGGATGGCATAATGGCGAGTTGATAACGGCCGGAAGTATGAGCGTCATAGAGGTCGGCTGGCTGGGATGCTGCCGGCCGGATATGCTCGTGGAAAAGCAGGCCAGGATCGACGCAGTCGATAGTCGGGTCATCTGGTATCGCATCATTCTGCACAGCCAGGCCAATGTTAGCCTTGTAGCAGAGGTAAGAGATCGCCTGCCCACGGGGCTGAGGATCCTGAATACATCTGCACAGCCCCAGGTCGAGGGTCAGGATCTGGTCTGGGTGACAACGGCCATACCTGCCGGCGAGAGCCGGTTCATCGAATACCGGGCCCAGGCAACGCAAAACGGCAGGTTCGTGAACACCGCCAGGGTGGAGGCTCATGCCCTGGATGGATCGGGCGGGGCATCGGCAGAGGCCAGTGCCACGGTAACGATAGGAGAGGCGACATCTTACGCAGAGGATGGCTGGAAGCCTCCGGAGTGGGGTCTGGACAGAATGGAGATGATCTGCGATGATGAGATCGCAGGGGATGGTGGTAGCTGCGGCTGCACTGCCGAAGAAATTTGAAAAATGGCAAAAGAAAGGTAAGCATATAAGATGCGGGCTTATCTTCCTGTCTTACCTTCCAGTCCAAAAGATCCTGCTTACTACCTGCCTCCAGACTAAATGGGTTCTAGCTCATGGGCCTGCCAGTCCTGCCAGGAGTAAATCCTGGAATCAAATCCCATGAGCTCTAGAGCAAACCACACCACTGATGCCCCATAGATATCATCCGAGTAAACTACTACATCTCGGCTGGCGTTCAATCGAGCAAAGGTATCCTGCAGATCCGTCCCATTCTTAAGCCTGCTTTCGTCCAGCACATTTTCAGGGGGTATGAAGGTGGCGTTGAGAATTCTGGATTTACCGAATTCCTGAAAGCTCCTGGCATCAACCATCTGGGCCTGGCCGGACTTGACATAATCATAATCGACCAAAAATTCCGATCTGGGACGGGCAACATAAATAGCAGGAGTGCGCATATTCTCCTTTGTCTCCATGGGCAGACTCGCCGCAATCCAGTTGTCTAATCCTCCATCCAAAGCCCTGACACCGTCATGACCGAGGTAGTGCAGCGCGAAGAGAACTGCTGTCGCTTCTCCCGAGCTGAAAGAATCTGAGTAGACCATCACTGCATCTTTTGAAGAAATGCCAGCCTCGCCCAGAATTTCGGCCAGATCCGTAGCATTTCGCAGAGTTGCATTCTCATAAAAGAAGCTCCTGGCAGGTATATTTATGCTGCCTCTGATATGAGCCTGGCCTGGGGATCGGCTGCCGGATACGTCCAGCACCACTTCCTTTTCAGATATGGTATCCAGCGATTTTAGCATGCCCGGTTCCGGGAATGAATCGGCCCTGCTGCCAGTCGCTACATAAGCCTCACTGATGCTTGACACAGTGCTTGTCGTGGTAGAGTTGACGCTTTTTGCTGCGGCTGCGCCTACAGGCTGGCCTGCCTGAAAGCTTCCCGTGCTGATGCTGTTTGTGCTCTGTATTCCGGTTACACCTGCAAGAGGAACATCGGAGCTCATAAAAGCCTGAGCCGATTCTAACCAGGAGTCAGTTCCGCCACTGCATCCACCCACAGAGCAGCCTGCATGCGCATATGGGACCAATGCAGACGCGGCTATGATAATAGCCAGAAAAAATGGTAAACCGACCTTCATCGAAATCATCTACTTAGGTTTCACCGCACTGACCTTTATGCTTAAAACAGAATCGGCAACTTCCTTCTGCTGCTCTTCGGAAATACTTGGCATCTCAATTATTGCTGATCCGGCGGTCTCACAGAGAAGTGATTCTACAGGAAAGCTCGACTCGGCTACCACATTTACCTCTGAAAAGCCCACTCCTCTTAATATCTTCAGGTACTCATCCTTCATTATGGCTCCGGCCAGGCAGCCGATGTAGGCTTTGCTGGAACTCTTCACAAACTCCGGCAACTCTCTGGTCAATACTACATCTGAAACAGCCAGCCTTCCACCGGGCTTAAGGACACGAAAGGCCTCTCTGAAAGCCATATTCTTGTTGGGAATGAGATTGATGGCGCAGTTGGAGATGACGACATCCACATATCTGTCCGCCACGGGCATATTCTCGAGGTCTCCCTGCCGAAAATCAATATTTGTATATCCGCCTTTGCGGGCGTTGGACCTGGCACGATCAACCATCTCTGAGGTGATATCAACACCTATGACCTTTCCTGAAGCACCCACCCGAGAGGAGGCCAGGAAGCAATCGAAACCTCCTCCCGCACCCATGTCCAAAACGATTTCTCCTTCTTTCAAGGACGCCAGGGCAACGGGATTGCCGCAACCTAGCCCCATGTTCGATTCCGGGGGAGCTGCCGAGATCTCCTCATCAGAATAGCCCATCCTTTTGCTTATCGCTTCGGGAATGTCACTGCAACCGCAGCAGCTTCGGGACGAATAATAAGATGTAGCCTGCTTTGCAATTCGAGCATAGCCTTCTTTTACAGCTCTCTTGATCTCTTTTTCCTTAATGGTCATTAGAAACTCCACCGATCCTGAATATTGATTTATTGGCAATTGATATTCGATTGAGGAAATTGTATCTCATAAGCTTGGTCATAGGCTATTATTAAGGTTTCCTTGAAAACGCAAAAAGAAGGCAAAATGAACACATCAGCTCAATTGACCGGTTCGCTTCTCTCTTTTAGCGGCTTGTAGTCGCCGATGGTTTTGATGAGCATCTGATGCCTTATCCACAGGATGACGATAACCGTCAAAGAGACGACCAGCCAGACGGCAAACCACAATTGCATTAGTCTTTCTCTTGACCCCTCTTGAGAGAGACCCTGTGAAAGAATAAAGCCCGCGGCGCCTAGGGTCACAATGGTTGAGAAGAACATATTGGCGGAAGGGGCCATACCATCCCGGTAAGAAGCACAAAAGCGTTCCCATTCCCGTTCTGCCTTGCCGGCCAAAGATACCGGATTTCTGCCCAGAAAGATGCCCACACGCTTGATCCGAGAGTCGGCGGACATGATATAAAGATCATAGCTTATGGCCACAAGAGGCACAAAATAAAGCAGCCAGAATATGTCATTGAAATCGATTCCTACATTCACGGAGCTTAGGCCGAATAAAACGGTAATAAAAGCCAGCTTCATAGTGACGAGCTGCGTGCGTTCATTTTGCGTTCTAATCTTCTCTTCATGAAGCGCTCGCAAAAACTCCTGATCGTTCTCCTGCATAAATTCCTAACTCCCAATTACTAAATGTATTGATTATATTAATAATTTTTGGATGAAATGGTTAAAAATATAGGAAATGAATTTATCCCAAATGCACCAATTAGAGCAGAATGAAACCGATGGATAAAGTGTTGGATACTTCTGCAAAGATTCGCAGTATGGAAATTAGAGGTGCAGGCCGAATTGCCACTGCTGCGGCAGCATCTCTACGTGATTTCGCTGAGGCCATACAAACGCAAAACCTTGTTGATTTCAATAAACAGATGCAGAAAGCAGCTGAAATTCTTCTCAAGACCAGACCCACTGCAGTCTCCCTATCCAATGCCATACGCATGGTGATGAAGTACAATGAACAAGACCTGCATTCGGCTCGCCAGGCTGTTGCTTACAATGCCAACCGCTTCATCGAGATCTCCGAAAAGGCCCTGGAGAGAATCGGCCAGATCGGCAGCCGCAGGATAAGGGATGGCGCTACAGTGCTCACCCACTGCAACTCGCTGGCAGCACTTTCCGTAATCAGTACCGCCCATAAGTCAGGAAAGAGAATCAAGGTGATAGCCACCGAATCGCGGCCAAGATTTCAGGGTATTACTACCATCGGCATGTTGGACCGCCTGGGAATCGAGACTGAGTTGATTGTTGATTCAGCGGCCAGAAGCGTCATGAATGAGGTCGATCTGGTGGTAGTGGGAGCAGATGTGATAACGGCCAACGGAACTCTGGTAAATAAGATCGGCACAGCTCAGATAGCCCTCTGTGCTCATGAAGCCAGAACCAGTTTCATAGTAGCAGCCGAGACCTACAAGTTCAGCCCCCAGACGATCCTAGGCGAACTTGTCACCATCGAGGAGCGTGAAGCCGGCGAGGTCCTGGCAGATATTTCCAAGTACAGCAATGTCAGGGTAAGAAATCCTGCCTTTGATGTCACGCCGCACCAGTACATCGATCTGATCTGCACGGAGGTGGGAGCCATACCCCCAGAGATGAGCTACCTGATCATCAGGGAGCGGCTTGGCTGGGAGATGGAGGAAGAGTGCTGATCAAAATTATGGCCAGCAGATAGAAGGACGGTTGAAGACGCTGTTAATGATGATCTTCCTTTGTGCTGCGAACCTTTTGTCTGTATTGGCCCAGCCACGAAGCTCATTTGGGTCAAGGCCGAGATACAAAGCATCTCCCTTTGATCCTTGAGGAACGGAAGAATTCGACTGAGATATTATGTCTCCATTTTGAGCTTTCCTGATGATTTGCAGCTTTGTCGGAAAGCCCAGCGATTCTGCAACTGTGGCATTAATTCTCCTGCAATCTCCCGCCCTATCGCAGACAATTAGATGCTCGACAGTCCAGGTACCCTCTTGACAGGAGGAAGGAAAGGACAAATTTATGGAATAGTTGCCGGCCCAGGCATCTCCAGATAACAGATTTGCTGAATTCATGTAGGCTGCTACTGATTGGTTTTGAGAAGGACTGGAAAAGACCGCCTCGATAGATTCAAGATCTCCGCACTCATCAGCAACATGAGTCTGGAGTTCGATCTGCAAAGAACCATTATCCAGAATCAATTCTCTGGGTGAAAAATCATAGTCCAGGATTCTTGGGTATGAAGAAGAAGTGGCAGTGCAGGCCGCGGGAGACTGCGCCATTGTCACCGGCATGCTGATTGTGATCCCGATCAAGCTTATCCAATAGATCAAGCTTACCAACAAAGCCATGATTAATTTAGCGCTAACTATCATCGCCAGGTGATTGCATAATAGTAGTATGAAAATGTTTTGGGCGAATTATTTATTGTTGTCCTGCAGCGCTATTCTGTGCTGTCCTGCTTGGACTGGGATTTCAGTAACCTAAAAATTAATGATCTCGCCATCTATTCAGCCATCCTGCGCAAGACGAGCAGCATTGCAGGAATGGCCGCTATCGCCCCGGGCGCCGGTGTTTTCCGGGTCTGTGTCTGGTCCATGGGCTCCTTTGCTGCATTCTGATTGCTATTGTCTGCGTGGTGTGTATTCTGGGATGCATTATATGCTTGCAGCGTCGCCCCGGTAGACATTGAGCCTGTCTTTGGCTCAATTGTCCGACCGGCATCTGCGGCCAGCACATTGATGAAGCCGGTCTTCTTGCCGGAGGGTGATCCCGTTGCTGCGACATCCACTACAAATGAATAGTTGCCCGCCGGCACATCAGCTGCTTTGACGCTGCAATTGTATTTTGTCACACCTGCCGGAAAGACGTTTTTTATCATATGCTGGCAGAAGAAATCGAATCCATCGGTCTTATTCCTGAAGATCAGCTCCACATAGGCTCTCTCACTGCCCATGCCCTTAACAGAAACTGCAAAGTTGGCTTCGCTATTGGCAGTCATCTCAATGGGCGTGATTTCGATCACCTGGAACCAAAAGGATGCACTGGCCTGGCAGGCCAGGAGCAAGAGGAGAGTAGTGAGAAGAACTGAGAATGATTTTTTCATGAGGAAGGAGTATCTTGAAGAATATAAAGAGGTTTCGGAGATATGTATTACGGAATATAATCACAATATCGGTGCCACTTATGCCAATCTTTATAATTTATATTGTTAATATAATGATATCCAGGTGGCATATAACGCCACAAGTCAAATATCCGGTATTCAGAGCTCCAATAGTTGTCATAGGTTCCCTGATTCGGATCGAAATAGGAACCCAAAACAACAGCACCAGTTTCATGAGGATTCAGGTTGCCGATAAGGCCATGGCCGATACGAATCGGCGCTGGATATGCGACGCTTTGCCCGATCAGTATGAAGAGGCAAAAGCATATTGCTGCAAAATATCTTTTCATTGCGTATCCTCTATCTCTATGATCATCCCTTATGATTACGAACTCTGATTTTCGGCATTTTGAATCTACAGGATTAAATAACTTATTCTCAACTGTTCCGGCTGCAGACAGATCGCTGTGTAGAGCCACAAAAAAAATCAGGACGGGAGATGCCCTGTTCTATATCATCACTTGCAATGGCACTCTGCAAATGTCACCTTCCCTGTCTTGGGGTCGCGGTAGATGGTATTCAACTGACACTTCTTGCCAGCAGAACAGCTGCCCACGCATTTTCCCAGGTTGTAGTCGTACAGGCACCTCACCGGTTGCGGCGCCTTAAAGCAGTACCTGAATAATCCTGCCTGGGCGTCTATTGTACCGCAGATGATGGGATTGCCGTTGGCATCCAGACAGTTGTCTTTTAGCCCTTTAGCTGCTGCTTCTTCTTTGCTGGCGCAGACACATCCCGTGGGACAGGCGACCGGTGGAATCTGATAACAGAATTTCGGATATCCGCGGGCATCTTTGCCGCATTCCTTCTTCTCGTTCCCGCAGAATTTAGTATACCCCAGCCTCTTGGCCTCTTCTTCGGTCAAGCATCTGCAATCATCCGGACACGGTCTGGCAGGTGAAAAGCAATACAATTGCCGATTAAACTGATCAAAGCCGCATGGTATCCTCTGACCGGAGCAGGGACTGTATCCCATCTCTTTGGCCTTTTCCTCGGTCATGCAACTACAGCCCTGAGGGCATTTGGACTTGAAGCAATACTTAAGAAGCATAGCTCCAGTAGGCGACCTCTCTTCACCGCAGGGATTTACCTGGCATCTATCAAAATTTCCTTCGCCGAATATCTCGTTTGCATTGGCAACTGTGAGGCAACGGCAGCCCTCGGGGCAGGACTGAGCGCATGCCGACCAGGGCATCAATGCAAGAGCGGCTAGAATTACGAAAAGCAGAGATGCTCCTAACCATCTTCTCATTAGCATTTTAATCATCTCCTTTGTAGATAGCATTTTTAGGTGCTCTTTCGCAAATGGCAGTCTTTTTCAAGCAATGTTTTCCGGCAGATTCATGAAGGATGAGGTTCATTTAATTGGTTTTAGCTGATTGTATGGATCCATAGGACCGATCCGTGAACACCCTTACAGATTAATCATACTATTATCCGCGATCATTTATCAAGGTATTCCCCGTATTACATGAATAATGAGGGCGATTTTCCAAAAGAATCTTATAGGCTCGCCCATCTATTAGCGTCTGCCGGAATGAGGATGATTGATGCGTATTATGGTCAAGAGAGCAGAACGATGACGCATAATAGATGCCAACGCTATGATTTTAAAGGTCATCAGATGGCATGAAAAAATATTTGGAGACTATTATACTTCTGGAAGCCAATCAATGCTTTGCCCTGGTGGCGCAAAGCCTGGATCTTGCCCTGGTGGAACCTGGTCATCATCTTGCCCTGGCGGAACGCCACCTTGACCTGGCGGCACGAATTCCTCATCTTGACCGTTTCCAACTCCGCGACCATTCCCTTGACCTGCCGAAGCCATGCCAATTATTGCTGCAATTACTAATATCAGCACCAATAGTCTTCTTATTGCAATTATTTTTCCACCTCACAAAACATTATAGTTGATAACTTAGACATTAATAAATCTTTCTAAAGATAGTTAATAATTATTGATAATTGTATTTGCTTTTGCCAAGCCAATCCGATAATTGCAAAGCAAATGAAAAATTAGATCGCGCCCGGTCTCAGATAGGTATGAAACCGTTCTCTTCAGCTATCTTCTGGCCTTCTGGGCTTAGAACATAATCGATAAAGGCCTTTGCGCCGGATGAGGGCTCACCCAAAGTGACAAAGTATAGCTTTCTTGCCAGCGGATAAGCACCACTTTTTATGGTCTCAATCGAAGGCTGGATGCCGTCCAGAGCAATCACCTTGGTGTCTCCCTTCATGACGAAGCTGTATCCCATATAGCCGATGGCGTTTCGACTACGCTGTGTACTGAACTTAACCTCAGAGCTCTCCCCCGCATCGTAAGATACTGCTGGTGTCTCTGCTTCATTACTCCCCATTATTATCTCATTGAAGGAATCTCTGGTTCCCGAGCCTGGCCTTCTGCCAATGGCAAATATCTCAGCATTCGGCCCACCCAGCTCATCCCAGTTGGTTATATATCCTGAATAGATCCGTCTTACCTCATCCTTGGTGAGCGATGTTACACCCTCTTTATAAACATCCGAACTTATTACCAGGCATATGGCATCAAATCCCACCGGCAGTTCGATAAAACGGACTCTTGGTGTCTCATACCTTTGGCGCTCCTCGAGTTTGATCTCTCGGGAGCTCATGGCAATATCCGATCTGCCTTCAGCTACATCCACGATGCCTACTCCGCTGCCACCCGATTTCACATTAACTTTGTAATCGTCCTGCAGCATATTAAACTCCTCGGCAGCGAGCTCTGCCATGGGCATGACCGTGCTTGATCCTGAAACTGCAACAGTTACTTCTCTGGCTTCACCTGAAGCTCCGGCCATTATGAAAAACAGCAACAATATCGACAGCATGCTTTCGGCTCTCATCAAATGTGATTTGCCATACTATTATGTAAGGTTGATGTTTGTATAGGTTGATATAGGGCTATCTTGGGTGGTCCTTATCTCCTCCTACCAGCTGCCGGAATTTGGCAAAAAGTATACTTGCTTAAATTGGTATGAAACCCTCTTTTGAGGCAATCTTCCGGCCCTCTGGCCCTCGCACAAAATCTATGAATGCTTGTGCGCCGCTCGAAGGCTTTCCGAAGGTGTAGAAGTACAGATGCCGGTGCAGCTCATAAAGATCCAATTTTATATTTTCATAGGTAGGCGTGATTCCATTAAAGGCTATGCCTGCAACTCCGCCCCCCAAATAGTTGAAACCCAGATAACCTATCGCTTTGTCGCTTCCCGAAATAGCAGTCTTGACCTCGGCTCCGCCAAAGGCCACTGTGTCAACCCCAGGCATCTCGGCATCTTTGCTGCACAAGACAATCTCATTAAAGTTGTCTCGAGTCCCAGACCCCTCTTCTCGTGATATCACATAAATTTCTGCATCCGGACCACCAAGCTCCTTCCAGTTGGTGATGTTTCCCAAATAGATATCTCTTACCTGCTCTCGGCTCAGTCCCTTCACACCGGCCTCATATACCTCATCGGATACCGCCAGGCTGATGCCGTCAAGGCCAACCAAGAACTCCATAAAACAGTCGCCAAATCTCTTCCTTTCGTCCTCGGTTATCTCACGCGAGGCCATTGCTATGTCATTCTTGCGTTCGGCGATGCCCAGAATTCCCGCTCCCGTCCCTCCAGCGGAAACCGTCACCACATAATCATTCTGCTGAATATTGAATTCTTCTGCAGCAACCTCAGCTAGAGGCATCACAGTTGAAGATCCTGAGATTGTAACATCCTTGGCCGATGCAGACCAAGCGATGATGAAAGCAAGCAAAGCGATTAACATGATGACTATTATTTTTCGAATGAGCCCCACCATCAAGCAGTGTATCGTCAAAATATGTAAAGCTTATCGTCGCATTTTCCAATCATGCTAATAAATCAAAATCAGTAAGATACACTGATCATACTCTCTCGTACAGGGTAGTCCTTTGCACAGCTCTCTTTCCCCGCCCTTCTATCAGCTCTATCAGCTCATCTGCAGAGATGCTGGGCGCTTCTTTGGAATTGCGAGCAATTCCTTCATCTATGAGCGTACCTCCCAGGTCATTGGCCCCCCAATCCAAAGCTGCAGCCGCGGCTTCGCGGCCCAATTTGGTCCAGCTCGCCTGGATGTTGGTGATATTAGGATAAAGAGCAACCCTGGCCAGAGCATGCATCTTGAGACGATCTAAGAGATCGGCACCTTTGGCAATCCTGCCTAGCATATTATTATCCGAAATGAAGGGAAGCAGAACCATCTCTGTAAATCCTCCTCTCTCACACTGGATCTCTTTTAAGATTTGCAGGTGGCGCAGGCGATCCTCCAGACTCTCAACATGGCCGAAGAGCATAGTCGAGGTGGTGGGAATTGCAAGCATATGCGCAGCCATGATTATCTGGCGCCACTTCTCTGTCTTCAGCTTATCCGGGCAGATCTTCTGGCGCACAGAATCGACAAGAATCTCAGCGGCAGTTCCAGGCATGGAGCCCAGGCCACTTTTTTTTAGCTCCTGTAGGGCATCTGTTACCTCAACACTGGAGTTTTGCGACATGTGTAGCACCTCCATGGGAGAGTAGGCATGCAGATGCATTCTTGGAAAGTCGCGATGTATAAGCTCCAGCATCTGGCAGTAGTCTTCCAGATGCATTTTTGGTGCAAGCCCGCCTTGCAAACAGATCTCTGTAGCGCCCAATCGCTCAGCTTCGCCAGCGCGCTCCATGATTTGCTCTGCTGTAAGGAAATAGATGCTACCGTGCTTGAATGAGCAGAATTTGCATGTCCCGGTGCATTCATTGGTGAAGTTGATATTTCGGTTTATGACAAAAGAGACGTCATCCCCGCAGCTCTTCTCTCGCAGCGCATTGGAGAGGCGAAAGAGGCGCAGGGGCTGTTGCCACAGCTTTTGTAGCTCATCTTGATCAGAATATGGTTTGGCATGAGATGCAACTGTTTTCGCAGTATCCGAGACTTCTGAGACCATTTATGATTCTCACTCTCCACAAGCTTCACATTCGGCGCTCTTGACAGTGCTTGCCATTCTTCTTTCTTTGGGAATTTGGGAGACAAGCTTGCCGTGTGAGTATAGCCCGCACCCAAGCACATCCCCTCTATAAAAAACCACCACATAGCCTATCTCGCATTCTGATTCAATGGCCTGGCTGCCCCCTTCCAGAAAGATCATTGCTTCTTCTTGATTGAGATGAATAATATTCTTGGTGGCATATTGGCCAAAGATCTGCAGAGCTGATGTCGTGGGCTTCCACGGGCGATCTTTGCAGCTCATGATGCGCATTCCAATGCTCTCGTAGCTGAGTGCTGGAAGATCGACGTCGCTTATGACCCAGATGCTCCTGGCTTTTTGGAAAAATCTGCATCCGGCAAATGCCTGCTCTGAAATGCCGAACCTCTCTTGCCACACCTTCGCTACGAGAGATTTATTTAGCGGCTCAAATATATTCCTAATTCTTGATGATCTTGGCGACATAGAAACCTCCCGTATCATTGATGTGCGGATAGTAGCGGGCGGTGCACGACAGTTCATCGTTCAGCCTCTTGCCGTTCCACTCTATTATTCCCGGACATTCCTTAAGGCCGGGAATTTTGACCTTCTCCAATCGGAGATCCTCCGCATCTTCCAGCACTGCCTCTACTACCAGCTCATTTTCTTCCGGGGAATAGGTGCAGGTGGAATAAACCACGACGCCTCCCGGCTTGGTCAGGCGCAGGGCGTTCTTGAGAAGACTGATCTGCAGGACTTGCAGATCCTGAGATCTTTCACGGCTGCATCTGGATATGACACCAGGACCTCTTCTCTCCCGACCCTCGGAAGAGCAGGGGGCGTCCACCAGGACTCTGTCAAAGGGGCCGCGGGGAAAATTGCGACCGTCATAACGGGTGACTGCCACATTTATCACGCCCAGCCGCTCGCAGTTCGAGCGCAGAGGGGCAACTCGAGCCAAAGAGGGCTCATTGGCGATTACAAGACCCTGATTATTCATCATCTGCGAGATTTGAGTGGTCTTGCTGCCGGGAGAGGCGCAAAGGTCCAGTATGCTCTCTCCGGGCTGTGGATCAAGCACCAGTGGCGGGACCATGGATAGCTCCTCCTGAATATGGATGTAGCCCAGCAGGTTTTCCAGCAGCTTGCCTGGGCTCTCAATATCCAGCTTCAGGCCCAGATTATACCATGGAAAGCTCCTGAAAGACACGCCCACCTCTTCCAGCCTTTCCAGGAGCTTTTCTCTCTTTATCTTCAGAGTATTGATGCGGGCGGAATTGTAGAGGGGCAGGCATTGAATGGCCCGGAAGGCAGCATAATCCGGCACTATTTCCCTGTATCTATCCAGGTAGTCCATATGCACAGGAGCGGCATCCTAGCAGAAATAAATTGGCATTGCATGAGCAAAAGGATTTAATAGTCGGATAACGAGGAAGCTGATCGCGAAAGATGGTTTTGTGGCTTATCGCAATGTATGGTGAAGAATGGTAATGAATAGCTTCGCCATAGGCCATAAAATCTGATTGCTTTTCAAGGACGGTGACGTATTTTGGCAAATTACGATGCAGATCGATCCGCCATGGGCACTCCTGCCCCGGTAGAGGTCGGAAAAGAGTACGATATCAATATTGAGGACATTGCCCGAGAAGGCGACGGCATTGCCCGAGTAGAAGGATTTGTGATCTTCGTGGCCGATACCAAGGTAGGCGACGCTGTCAAGATCCAGATCGATAAGGTAATGAGACGCTTTGCCATCGGTCATAAAATTTGAATTTACAGGATTTTAATTGATGAGGTCAAGGGTTCTCAGAACCTGACCAAATATTTGTTTAATTTTATAATAATGTTTTGCCAATATTCTCATAAATATACGATAATGGATAAGCGTAAACATACAGAATTAAATAAATGATAAGTTAAGGAGCATAGAGTGATGTCTGAAGATTATGATGTATTTCTCTCCCATAGTATCAAAGATCGCGATTGGGTGAGTGGCTTAGTCAAAGCTCTATCGCAAAGAAATCTACGCGTTTGGAGTGATTCCGAATGGGTTAAAGCAGGAGATTCCTGGCGCGAAGCTATAGATGAAGGTATCCAAAAAAGCAAATCATTTGTCACGATCATAACTCCAGAAAGTGTTGGTTCAAGTTTTATGGCTGCGGAACTCGGCTCAGCCCTTGCCCTAAAGAAGCCGCTTATACCGATTGTATCAAATGATACTCCTTGCGAGAAATTGACAGGTCCAGTAAGATTAAGAAGATATATCTCCATGGATGAACCAGAAATTGTTGCCGAGGAGATATCTCGCAGATTAATCACTAAACCGCGGAATTATGGATTGAGCAAAGATGAAGGCAGTCTTTGTGTGACGAATTAGATTTTCCATTAATCCTATTTCCTAAGGCGAGCGCCTAGTTGCATAAGATAATTGTCTAATTTAGTTCTTCTGGTGTCAGCCCGTGAAGAACGCCTACAATGGACATACGCTTGCCCCATGCAGCACCGATCTCTGTCCAAACATAAGGGCGTGTAAGGGACCAAGGCGTAAAATAGACAATCAGTTCTTTTGATTGGTCTAATGCGTCAAGGATACGATCTTCGAAATCCTCGCCGATAGCAATATGGGCTTCATCTAAGAATGTTGATGCCACTTTCTCTTCAATCGATTGAGCAAGCTTTTTAGCTACCCAAGTATCTGATCCTGCATGGCTTATAAAAACCATCTAACCTTGATGTAAATCTACTTGATTTCTTTCCGCAGGCATGATTCTACTCCATAAAAAGAAAATCACCTGGCCAATATGGCCTTCAAATCCTCCAGAAACAGATCCAAGTTCTCTCGTGTCATATGCTTCATCAGAATCAGTCGCAGGGCTCTGTTGGGTTCACGGGTAATGGAAACGTGCCATTCCTTCTTCATCAGCTCCTCACGCACCTTTGCCGGGGAGGGAACCTCTAATGCCACAACGTTCATGATGGGCTCGATCATCGGCTGAATACCTATCTCTCTGGCACCTGCCACCAGATGATGCGTCAGATCCATACAGTAGTCAACGATATCTTTGAAGCCTTCCCTGCCCAGATGCATCATCACAGCGTAAGTGGCTGCGGCAGCAGCTCCGCTCCTCGTGCCGGTTAGGGATGCTTGCCGGGCTTTGGTAAGGTAATGGGTCTCCGTCTCCAGAGCGCTCAAGCACTGCCGCCCCCGGAAGAGCAGGCCACCGGCGGGAATGGTGCTCATGCCCATCTTATGCGGATCGATGGTGATGGAAGAGACTCCCGGAACGGAAAAGTCCCATGCATACTTCTCTTCAAGGAATGGCAGGACAAAACCGCCGAATGCTGCGTCCACATGCATGTGAATGCCCCGCTCGACTGCCATTTCGGCCAGCTGCTCAATGGGGTCCACCTGGCCGTACTCTGTTGTACCGGCTATGCCCACCACTGCCACGGTCCTATCGTCCAGCAGAGACTCGACC
>JBFYLJ010000171.1:0-4394 GCA_041305465.1 Methanothrix sp. | reverse complement strand
TGCATGAAGGCGAAGCATACATCAAAGTCGATCTTCTTTTCTACGACGTCGGCAATCAGCTCGTCCAGGTCCACTGTATTTTGCACATAATAGCTCTGCGGGTCGGCCACCCTGAGCAGCTTGACGGCAGCGTCCGTGCCGGCAACTGTTACATCCCAGCCGGATTTCTTTAGCTTATGGGTGAGATAGATCACCATGCTCATCTGTACCGGCACTTCCGGACAGCCCATCACCAACAGCGCCTTTTTGCCTTCACTCATATCTTCCATCTCTTGGCTATGATCCAGATTATGATCAAATGCAATTCATGATTCAATGCAATATTACAATTATTCCTATTAATACTCACTATCAATCTTACAATCAATGCCTGCTATGCGAGCACTCCCTACAGGCAGCATTGCGCTCGTAGGCCATCTCATCTAGGCAGCCGCTTTGCCCATCCCAGAGCAAGAGGCGGTTCTCCAGAAGCTGGCCCACGTCCGTGACATACTTCAAGGCCTCGGTCACCTGAATGGAGCCGATCACACCGCACGTTGACCCCAGGGCGGAAAAGACTGATGCTGGCGGGGCTCGCGGGAAAATACAGGCGAGACAGGCCGTTTTGCCGGGAATGATGGTGGTAGCCTGGCCCAGGTAGCCGCTGATGGCCCCGTGAAATAAGGGGATCTTCATTTTTAGAGCAGCTCGGTTCAGAAGGTATCGAACCGGGAAGTTGTCCATGCCGTCCATGATCAGGTCGCATCCATGCAGGAGCTGATCGATATTCTCCTGGGAGATGGTCTCCACCAGCGCCTCCACCTCGATCTCCGGGTTGATGGCGGTCAAGCTCTCATAAGCCGATTTTGCCTTGGCCCTGCCCACGTCGGCGTTGGCATGCAGTATCTGTCGGTTGAGATTGGAGATCTCGACAGAGTCACAGTCACAGATGCGAATTTTGCCGAAGCCCGCTGCCGCCATGTAAAGGGAAATGACTGATCCCAGGCCGCCCGCCCCCGCTATGAAGACGCTCGTCCTTTTAAGCCTCTCCTGGCCGTCATCGCCAAAGAGGCGGATCTGGCGGGAGTATCTCTCTTTCTCTGCGTCACTTAGCATGGCTTTTCGCTCCAAATTCTTGCAGTGGTAATAATCAATTTAGATTAAGGCTCGTTTCCAACTTCATCATTTCTACCCGCCGTGCACAAAGCGCACAACCTTCAGCTCATCAGAGCCGCCGGCAGTCTCCTCTTCCGGGACTATTTTGCCGTTCTTGGCCACGATAACCTCTTCGGGATTTATGCCTAGCTGCTTGAGGATGTCTTCGATGCGGATTTCGTTTCCGGCGATCTCTTTTCTGCTGCCATCCGGCAAGATTATCAACATTTTATCTCCATCAAGTATTCTTGCGACGGCTTACAGGGCGGTTCTGGTGCAAAATGCTTATGGTGGCCCAGGCGGAAGCGCCCCCTCTCTCGAATGTGCATACGGCGCGCGCCCACTGGTGAGCTCGAATCCTCTGTATGCACGTGCCTAAAGGGTTCCGGCAAAGTTCACGATTGTGAATAGGATACTAGAGGAGAATTTGCTATTTAAAAGTTAGGGATAGGGCAAGGATAAGAGACGGTTGATCAAATCATGACAATGACAGAACTTATGGAGAGGACAGAAACCTTTTTGGTTTACAAAATCATTACTATATTTATTGATGTAAACCGAGGTGTAGACCACGAGCATTGGAGAGCGCATTAAACAGGGCAGACAAATCCGAGGCTATAGCCAGCGTGAACTAGCCAATGCCGCAGGAGTCAGCGCTCAAGCCATTTCCAAGTATGAGCGGGACTTGGACGTGCCCGGCTCGGGAGTTCTTATCCGTCTCTCCAGGGCTCTTGATGTGGGCGTGGAATTCTTTGTGCGACCACATCGTATCTCTCGCATCCGTCCCTGCTTTCGCAAGCACTGCTCCCTTAATCGCAAGGAAGAAGGAGCCGTCATCGCAAAAATTCGTGATTGGCTGGAGAAGTATCTGGAGATCGAGAATATACTTTTCCCGGATGAGAAGGATTTCGCGTTCAAGTATCCAGCAGGATTTCCTCGCCAGGTTCAATCCTTTGCCGATGTAGAAGCAGCTGCTGTGGATCTGCGCGAGGCATGGGATTTGGGACTTGATTGCATCGAAAACCTGACGAGCCTTCTGGAAGATAGGGGCATAAAGGCAGGAATCGTAGATGGCGATGATGGTTTCGATGCATGCACTTTCAATGCTGAGGATGGCCTAATGATAATAGTAATGGTAGTTCGCAGCGGCATTCCAGGAGATCGACAGCGTTTCAGCCTGGCTCATGAGCTAGGACATTTGATGCTGGAAACAAGAGATGGCCTTGACCGGGAGAAGGCTGCTAATCGCTTTGCAGGGGCGTTTCTAGTTCCAAACGCGGCTGTGAAATTCGAGCTTCGTAATATAAGAAAAACTATCGGAGACTACGAGTTGCACATGCTCAAAGACAAATACGGTCTGAGCATGCAGGCCTGGATCTTTCGGGCCAGGAACCTCGGATTCATTTCAGAAGAAAGGGCATTGGCGCTCTTTAAGCGATTCAGATCCAAAGGATGGCATATGAAGGAGCCGGGAGATCCTTACCCCTTCGAAAAGCCCATGCGGTTTACGAGGCTGGTTATGGGGGCTCTGGCCGAAGGAATTATCTCAGAGAATCGGGCCTCTGAGCTGCTCGGAAAGCCTATGCAATTATTCCTTTCCGAAGTGAAAGAGGAGCATGGGGGCCTTCTAGCTGCAGTGTGTAACTGACAGCAATATCTGGATCGACCTTTACAGAGGCAGCCTCTTGGAAAAGGCGCTTCGCCTTCCGCTGGATCTGATAGCGCCGGACGTTGTTATCGAATTTAAATCACTTCTCCCGCACCTCAATGATGTGCAGCTTCTGCATGTGGAAAGGATAATTCAGAGATTTCACAGGGAAATCGAGTGGGAGAAAAAGAAAGACTTCATCGGAGATTATTGAGTGGAAATGAAATGAGCGATGAACGAGGCATTCCTGTTCTTGATACGGAATTATCTTCTATCGACCGAGGACGGCCAGTCTAAGATCCAGGTGCGTCTGCAGGACGGCACGGTCTGGCTGAACCAGCGGCTCCTAGCTGAGCTTTACCAAGTAGCAGTGCCCACAATTAATAGCCATATCTCAACAATCTTCAGCGATCACGAACTGGTCCCAGAGGCAACTATTAGGAAATATCTAATAGTTCAAACCGAGGGCATCCGCCAGGTTGAGCGGCAGGTGGACTTCTACAACCTGGATATGATTCTGGCCATAGGCTACAGGATCCGATGTCATCGGGGAGTGCAGTTTCGCCGCTGGGCTACAGAGCGCTTGAAAGAGTACATCGTCAAGGGCTTCGTGATGGATGATGAACGGCTGAAAAGGGAGAGCGCTTTCGGACGTGATTATTTCGACGAACTGCTGGAGCGCATTCGCGACATTCGAGCCTCGGAAAAGCGCTTCTACCAGAAGGTTCGCGACATTTACACTCTTTCCGTGGACTACGATTCAAAAGCAGAAAGCACCCAGGAATTCTTCAAGATCGTGCAAAACAAGCTTCATTGGGCCATCACCGGCCAAACGGCTGCCGAGCTGATCTCCGGGCGAGCGAATGCAGTGCAGCCTAACATGGGACTTACTAGCTGGAAGGGAGCAAGAGTTCGCCAGACGGATGTGGTCGTGGCCAAAAATTATCTGCAACAGGGCGAGATCGGACAGCTCAATCGCCTGGTGAATATGTGGCTGGACTACGCCGAGGACCAGGCTGAACGCAAAGCACCCGTCTACATGAAGGATTGGCGCGAGAAGCTGGATTCATTCCTGCAATTCAACCAGCGGGCAATTTTAGAACACAGCGGGGCATCTCTATGGATGATGCCAAACGCTTAGCCATTGAGCAATATCATATATTCAATCAGAAGAGAATCGAAACTGAGGATGACGAGGCCGAAAGAGAATTCGAACGGGAGGTAGAAAGGCTGCTGCCTGCGGATAAAAACAAGAAGTTATAACATCACTATCAAACTTGGGGGATTATGCATTTTCCTGTTGTATTCATTGAGATGGAGAATCGTCTGCAAATGCACCATCCGAAATGCCTGGGTTGCATTTAAGTATCTGAAAAAAAGTCTCTTTCATCAGATCAACTAAATGAATTTCAGGGTGATTTATTTTGCATAAAAGCGTAGTCAAAGATCCAAGCCTCGCCGCAGAAGGAGAAAAGCGCATCGAATGGGCCCGCCGACACATGCCCGTTTTGGAAAAGATCAAAGAAGAGTTCGAGCGGGAAAAGCCGCTGCAAGGCGCGCGCATTGTGGCCTGCCTGCATGTCACAGTGGAGACTGCTAACCTCATCACCAC
>JBFYLJ010000170.1:0-4934 GCA_041305465.1 Methanothrix sp. | reverse complement strand
AATATGTATACGCTGCATTACTGCTTCACAGCGCAGGCAAAGACGTTAACGAGGATGGAATTAAGAAGGTCGTCGAGGCATCCGGTGCCGCCGCTGACGATGTAAGAATCAAGGCCCTGGTAGCCGCTTTGGAAGGCGTGGACATCGCAACCGTCCTTTCCCAGGCAGCCGCAGTGCCCGTAGTCGCCGCAGGCGCAGCCCCAGCCGCTGCCGCACCTGCCGCCAAGGGCGCAGCCAAGGCAGAAGAGCCGGAAGAGGATAAGGAAGCTGCAGAAGAGAGCGGTGTAGAGGGCCTGGGCGCCCTGTTTGGCTGAAGCACTCATTCAGCCTTTATTTTTCTTTTTTTAGGTAACTATTTTAATAATATTAGTAAATTACTTCCCACATTTCCACCCCCCAGCATATTTCGATGGAATGGTTTTTTATTCATGATGCCATTTCCATCTATTATGGCATGGGTCATGTGGTTCACAGGCCTTCCAGGCTGCGGGAAGACCACGATTGCAAATAGAGTCTCGTCGATTCTATCCGAAAAGGGCGTCCGCACCCGCATCTTGCAGCTTGATGAGATCAGAAGGGCAATAACTCCGGAGCCCAAATATACAGAAGAGGAACGGGATATTGTTTATGCCAGCTTAGCCTACATGGGCAAGCTCCTGGCAGATGAGGGGATAAACGTCATCATAGACGCAACCGCCAATAGACGCCGCTATCGTGATTTTGCCCGCAGTCTGATCCCCAATTTCGCAGAGGTCTTTATCCGGGCGCCTCTGTCCGTCTGCATGGAAAGGGAAGCGAAGCGCAAGGCAAAGTTCTCGCCCAAGGACATCTACAAGAAAGCGGCAGGCGAGAAGGCAGCCGTGCCGGGAGTCAATGTGGCCTACGAAGAGCCTCTCTCTCCCGAGATTGAGGTTGATACTACAAGCATGGACCTGAAAGAGAGTGCCAGGCATATTGCCGACAGAATACTCAGCCTCTATCCTCTAAATAAGCAAAAGGTATGAAAAATGAACTGAAAGGCTGCCAGAGCCAGGGAGTGGGGACTATTCAGGAAAGATTAAAATATAGTCACTTAGACTCCCATTCAGGAAGTGAAGATGCTTGAAGTCTAATGCTGGTTTTGTGGGTTTTGATGGAACAGAGAATAAGCGAACTCTTTTGGCTCTGGCAGAGGTCAAGAAGGCCGCCGGAATCGAGGGCGACCTGAATGTCCTGCTCAGAAAGCCCCATGGCCGGGCCCTGTCTATTGTATCCAAGTTCAATCGGATGTTCGGCGTTAAAGCTTTTGTCGGCGACAATGCCAATAAAGAGAAGTGGGAGAAGGCAGGAGTCAAGATAGAGGGCGGCTATGATGACTTCTTTGCGGCAACAGATTTCCTGATGGTCGGCACTCCTGGCGATGAGGAACTCCCTTACGTCGAGGCGGGCCTCTCTCACGGCTGCTTTGTCTCACTCATGGGTGGAGCTGATCGGCCCGAGCTTCTCAAGGGTTTGGCAGAGAGCGGAAAGGTCAAGATCACTGATGAGCTGAAGGCCGATTTCGCACGCGAGTTCTTCTTTGGTCTGGAGAACTACGAGATGTTCCAGAAGGCCAAGCCCAGACTGGTGCAATGTACCAGCTGCAACACCACCGGTCTCTCCCGGTTGGCTCTGGCGGCACGGCCTCTGGGCCTGACTGCGGTCTTAGGCAATATCGATCGTCGCCACGGCGATCCGCATACCGTGGTCAAAGCCTCTCCCAGCGCCATTCAGTTCGGTAAGGGTGCCGGGCATCAGGGCACGGACGCGGGAACTGTCTTCGAAGAAGTCAAGTTTGCCGTGCGCGCGAGCAAAGTGCCCACAACTGTGCCCCACACCAACTTCTTGAATCTGGTCTTCAAGGGAGATGTCACACCGGCACAGTTGGTAGAGCAGCTGGCTAAGACCCGTGAGGTCGTGGTCATGCCCTATCAGGATGAAGGCAAGAAGCATGATTGGACGAGCGAGATTCTGGAGGCTTATCTCTCCGCAGTAGAGCGGCCGATCAGCCCTGAGATCTTCGAGTTGATAGTCTCCGACGCAATAATTCCCTTCAAACTGGGTGACAACACCATTCTGCAGACGGTATCCATGGTGGAGCAAATGTCCATCGCCGTGCCCAACCACGTTGAGTCCTACCTGCTCTGTGCAGGCTATCCGGCGGATGATGTGCACAGCCTGGTGGACAAATCCCTGGGCATCATGCACGGCATCTGGCCAAGCAAGCTCGCCTGCTAAAAAAATTTAAAACTGCTTAGGTGACTCATGGCAATCAAATATGAGTTAGCGGATGCTGTATTAGCATCCTGCATTGGGCAACTGATGAATCAAGAATCAGGACAGAGAATAGGATTCCCAACGACGGGATAATCAGATTAACGAAGAGGGTGATGGCGTATGCTCGAAGTGGAATTGGGTGCAAGATTGTTGGTTGTCTCCTTGGAGTTCGCACTCTGGTATTTAATACAAAAACAAAGAAGCCAACATTGTCACGGATGTTGTTGTTCAGTGATGTGCTGGAGGAAGAGATGTCCAGTTAAGCTAAAAAACAGAAAATTTGTCTCCTTAACCAAGGGCAATCCGGCAATTGCATAGCAGTATTGTCTCATCTGCAGGTCCGGTATCGGGGCCTGTAGATATAAATCATTATTAGTGTTATATTGCTCTGCAACTAAGGTTCTCAAAAATACTAGTCGTGCTATATCTCTGGGGTGCAAATACGAATGTCAGTGGAGATCCAAGGTTACCTGAAGAATGAAAAAGTTATTCTGGGCCAGGAAGCCCTTTCTGATCTTTATGAGCAGGGCTACTTCGGTCGGCCCAAGGGAAAGGGCCTGGAACTCTCGCTGGTGGAAGCAGCCTATCTCCTGGACCGCACCCGGATCAGGGTGCTCTTTGGGGGAGATGATCAGGACTTTCGATCTTTCTTCCAGGCGGCATCATCTCTGGAAAAGGGCTTTGAGTTTCGCTATGTGGTCTACAAAGACCTGCGAGAGCGCGGCTACTATGTGCAGCCCGGTCGCCCTGATTTTCGCGTCTATCCTCGGGGAGGCCACCCTGGAAAGAGCCCGGCGGAGTTTTATGTTCTTGTCATCTCCGAGCGCATGCCTCTTCCCCTGCAAGAGATAATGCAATCGGTGAGGCTTGCCGCCCAAATGAGAAAGAAGTTGATGCTGGCCATTGTCGATGAGGAGAGCGACATCACCTTTTACGAGGCAAGAGAGAAGGTTATGGCCGGGCTGATGGCGAAGGTGGATGGTGGCGGCATGGCTACGCTCCTGGAGGACCGCGTAGTTCTCTGGGACCCGGAAGCGTCCAGAAGGCTGCATGAGCACGGGTTTTACGGCAAACCTGTTGGTGAGCGCCTTCAGCTCTCGCTGGTGGAGTCGGCTTATCTGCTGGATAAAGGGATGATCTCCCTGGTCGATCGTGCTGGCGAAGCCATGGACCAAAAAGGCTTCGCGGCCAAAGCAAAGCTGATCGAGAGCGACTTCGATCTGAAATTCAACGTTTACAAAGATCTGCGAGATAAGAGCCTGGTGGTGAAGACCGGTTTCAAGTTCGGCACGCACTTTAGGGTCTACAAGCAGGTAAAAGGGCCAGGCAAGGTGCCTCACTCCGAGTACCTGGTGCATACCGTGTCCGTTGACCACGTCTTCTTGCCCCCCGTACTTTCCCGGGCGGTGCGTCTTGCCCATTCGGTGCGAAAGCTCATGATCTTTGCCTATGTCGGCGATGGAGTGCGCTACCTGGAGATTAAGAGGCTCAAGCCCTGAAACTCAAGTATTAATACTACTTTGGCTTATGAGAAATTATGCCTAAAATCGAGGTGGAGCTAAGTCCAGAATTGAGCGACCGGTTGATGAGCTTTGTAGTCAAGAGCAGGGGCTCCCTCTATGTGCAGCGCTCAGACGTTGTGATTGAAGCCATAAAGGAATATCTGAATAGAAATGAGCGCAAAGTGCGCAGAGCCAATGGCTGAGAATCACAGATAATCCTATGCCTCAGGCTGAGGATCATAGTCCCATCTTCCACATAGTCGCTCCATCATAAGTGATGCGCCGGATGCGGTGGAAGGGTATGAACTTGGTTTTATTCTCCCATTCGATCTCCATCCAGCCCTGCTCCAGACGGATGATCTTGTCGCCTCGGACAGTAGACTGATCGCCCGGAGCACCCCTATCGACAAATTCCACCTCTGCTTTTCCGAAGTCAAACTGGGGATCATATCGCAAACGCAGGAGAAGAGCGTGGCTGGTTCTCATAGCCTGACCATCCTTCTTTGCAGATGCCCTTATCCTACTCGCCAGGCTCCGTTCTTCAGGTCCGGATGAGGCAGACGTCCTTCATAGCCGCACATCTTGCAGCGCACTTTTACAGACACGCCGTCTTCGCTCCAGGCCTCGGCCACATAACCGCATCTGGGACAGTTGCTAAGGAATCGAGTCATTGTTTAATGATCAATCTCCAACTATTTCTTCTCTCTATTCGCATTTTAGGCTTGCGGGGCTTTGTACGCAAAAGCCCCTCTGCAAGAAAAGTCTGAAGGCTGCACGCAAAATAGGGCTAAATCATCCCTTTGCGTGAAAAGCCGGGTTTGCGGGAAAGGTTAATAGCCAGGAAGCTTCCAAGAAAGGGATGTTGGGCTTGTAGGGTAGCGGACATCCTAGCGGGCTTCGGTGACCGTTTGTCGAAGATACCCGCTGACCCGGGTTCGAGTCCCGGCGAGCCCGTTACCATTTTTTTCTCTTGGGAATATTGCGGCTTTGAAACATGGGCAAGTTTGGGGCTGTAGAGCGGGGCTTTTGTGGGAACTGTCCGCTTTGAGTAAAGAACAAAAAAGATAAGCACTCAGCAAAAAAATTATATTTTAATGTGAAGAACTAAACCCCCATGCAAGCAACCTCTGTAGAATT
>JBFYLJ010000169.1:0-49520 GCA_041305465.1 Methanothrix sp. | reverse complement strand
TATATATATTTGAAACTTAGTTAAGTACAACCTAAAAGGATTAATGGGGTGAGATTATTAGAAGAGTAGCAATGTTCTTTGTGCTGGCTATGGCATTGGCTGCATTTGCGGCTCCTGCCTTGGCTCAGACGGCAATGATTGGAAGCGGCGGCGTGGACATCCTCGGTCAGGGTATATTTGAAACCGGAGCGGGTGCCTTCAAATTCCCTGCCGCAGTCAACGCGAACTACGACTCGATTGATGTTGGAAACGACAGAGCGAGGGCATTTGGCTTTGGTAACGCCCAGTTGGGGCTCTTCAACGACAACACTCATCAGGTCACTGCACAAAACAACCTGAAGATCAAGAAGAACCAAGACACAGGCGATGCTCAGACATGCACTGCCTGCAGCCCCAAATACAATATTGAGCAGGTCAAGGTTGGCAGCAGAGATGCTCTCGCCATGGGAATAGGCAGCTTACAAGCAGGCGTATTCAGCAGAAATGCCATCTCCGTACTTGCCCAGAACAACGTAGAGATTGTGACCAACCAGCAGTAACTTCGGGGCAATCTGCCCGAGGATGAAATATGGAAAAAATACTGGGACCCACTGGCCGTCTGCTGGTGGGAGCCGTTTTTATTTGTCTTCTTATTTCGCAAAGTGTGGCAGCGGCAGATTCGCCGTCCAATTTGCCCGACCTGCGAAAGGGGCTGAAAGAGTCGCAATGCGGCCCATTCAATCAGGATCATCGCGAATGGGGGGGGATAATGAAGCCTTATGCTTCTTCCGACCTCAAGCCCGATCTCATGCCATTAAAAGAAAGAATCTCACTAGACGAATCGAATTCTAGTGAGCTGGTATCAGAACTTACAGCAATGAATACTGCCAGAGAGAGAGATATCATTTACAACGGCGAGCAGTATAAGGATTCAGATACACACAGTCCAGCCAATTCCCTGGACATAGCAGTCACCGGACAGGAAGAGAAGAAGAATTTCAATGCCAATGGTAATTGGGATGATAGTTATATTGACCAGATTGTTGATAGTGCTTTGAGCACCAGCATGGAAAATGAAGGAAAAAATGACCAATCTGCAAGAATAAGTGCCCAATCACAACCGCTTGGCAACAATTTGAATATTGATGTGAGCAGCATATCCGTTCGAGCCATAAATACAGTGCAAGGAGGCAGCGCCGTGGCCACTTCCAATATAATTATAAAACCGGTTCAGATCATAGTCTGTCCTTCTGAGGTCGCGGAGAAGCTTAGATAGAGCCATCAAAAACTATAAGGGCATTTATTTCATTCCTTTTGCCGCTATGACCGTCCAGAGACCGAGAGGCACAAGGGATTTCCTCCCCGAAGAGACAGAGAAGAGAGGTAGGGCCAAGTTGGCCATGCAGGATGTCTTAGAGCGCTGGGGATACCAGGAGATAGCTACCCCCACTTTTGAGCATCTCGAGCTTTTTACCATAAAATCAGGCGCATCCGTGATAGAAGAGATCTACAGCTTCACGGACAAGGGAGGGCGCGCTCTTGCCTTGCGCCCGGAGCTCACAGCTCCCGTTATGCGCATGTATGTCTCAGAGCTGCAAAATTCCCCAAAGCCGCAGAGGCTCTGGTATTTCGGCAACTGTTTTCGCTACGAGCGACCCCAGAGGGGGCGCTTTAGAGAGTTCTGGCAGATGGGCACAGAACTCATAGGCGGCGCCAAGCCGGATTCCGAGGCAGAGGCAATAGCTCTTGCAGACGGGATGCTAAAAGGCGTGGGCGTGAGAGGAGATATTCACGTCGGATACCTGGGGCTGATCCGGTCCATTCTGGGAAAGATCGAGGTGGAGCACCGGCCTTCAGTCATGAGGATGATCGACAAGAAGGAGCGTTCAGCTCTCGCCGCTCTACTCGAAGAGATCGGGCAGAGCCATCTCGGTCTCTTGGAGCTGATTGATCTGAAGGGGCAACCTGCTCTGGATAAGGCTGCAGAGATTGTCCGGGAGCTGGGGGTAGGGCCAGAAGAGGCGTCAGCGTCCGATGCCGTCCCGGCAGGCGAGCCTGCGGCTGCGGCCTCATCGCCAGCCGGTCGCGGCTCAGCCCGCCAGGGCAGGGCGGTCGGAGCAGAGCTGCGCCTCGATGAATTTCAGGAGACTGTGGATCTTCTTGATGCCTATGGCGTCAACTTCACCATCGACTTTGAGATCGTGCGGGGCCTCGAGTACTACTCAGGAACGGTCTTTGAGATCTATGCCGAGGGTCTGGGCGCACAGCGGCAGATCTGCGGCGGTGGAACTTACGAGCTGGCCAGCCTCTTTGGAGGTAAGGAGACCTCATCCACAGGCTTCGGCCTGGGATTCGACCGCATCATGGAGATTGTGCAGATGAAAAGGTCGCGCACGCCCCCAGTATTTTTGGCCTTTACACCTGATGTCAAGGTGCAGGCCGCAAAGATTGCCGGAATGCTGCGCAAAAGCGTTCCGCTGGTAATGGATGTTATGGGCAGAAGCCTGGGCGCCCAGATCAAAGCAGCAGCCAGCGCTGGGGCGGAGTATGTGGTAATCGTTGGCAAGGACGAACTGGACGGTGGCATGCTCACGTTGCGCGACATGTCCATGGGCGGGCAGGAGAGCCTGACTCTGCCGACAATCGAGGAGCGGCTGATGAAGCATTTTCAGGGCTCATAGTGAATGCTGCTGCGCTCACTACAAAGAACGCAACATCTCTTGCTTTTTCGTCTTTATGCGGTTTTTATAGGCTATATGTCTTTGTGGTGAAAATCTTAACCCAAAGGTTGGTTCAACGGCAGAATCTTCTGTCAATCAGATGCATAAAATTACACAATATTTAATAATACAGTTAACCTGAAGCAGTTAAGTTAATGCAGCAGATACTATTAATAGAATCAGGAAGACCAGGGTCACGGTCGAGAGAATAATCAGGTCTGAGTATTTGCTTTTCATTAGTCCATCAATAAATGCAACAGCATCTTTTTGCTCGCGAACGTCAGACAAAGCCCCACCTTCATTATCTTCAATGAAGGTTGATTAGCGTTCTAACTTTAAATAATTTGTTATTTATGTATTATATATGACGACTTGATTTCCTGGATTATCCAATCGAGAGTATCTAAGAATTGTTTGAGTGAATTTTCATCGTTCAGTACATGAAGGTAAGTCGATGGCTCTCCTCCGATCCGATCTTTTGAGATATTAATCCCGTGAATCATGTTCAATCGGTCCATCAGCTTTATGCGGTTCGATTCTTCTATTATAATCAAATATCGGGCTAAATATCCCATTTATCCTTCCGGTCCCTCATCTCATTAGTAATCCATTGTGTTCTGCCCATTTCACGATTTTATTGGTGGCTATTATGTCTTCGTCGCTGCAATTCCTTTTTAATACTCTGTTTCTTCCATACCATTTTGCCGCGAAGGCAATCTTTATAGGGGATGACATCTCTCCCAAGGTTGCGGCGCAAGGGATGCGCTCAATCGATAAAGGTTTAAGTCAGACCGACAATCGTGTCGGACGCCAACATTCTTGCCAAGGTGGCGGAGCGGCTACGCAAATGCCTGCAGAGCATTACCACTCCGGTTCGAATCCGGACCTTGGCTTAAATAATTTGGTGCGACACTATCACTATGATTTTTAAGGGAGTTCTGATCTGAGTTGACCTTGTTTATCCTCGATGACGAGACGAAATAACCCATCGTACGATTCTCTTAATTGCGTATGGGGCATTGCATCAAATGTTTTGATAAAAATTTAGATATATTTAGGGGAAAAGCTTATATCGTCTCAGGTTATTTCGTTACAGTCCTAATTATTCAGGAGGCTTAATCAGTTTTGAGCAAAGCAACGGGTTACGATGCAAGCCAAATTCAGGTTCTCGAAGGTCTTGAGGCAGTAAGGCGCAGGCCTTCAATGTACATCGGCAGCACAGATATTCTGGGTCTGCACCATCTGGTCTACGAGGTGGTGGACAACAGCGTGGATGAGGCCCTAGGAGGCTACGCTAAAGAGATTAACGTGGTCCTCCGCTCAGACGGCAGTGTCTCTGTTGCAGATGACGGTCGCGGAATTCCCGTAGACAATCATCCTCAGTTCAACCGTCCCGCTCTGGAGATAGTCATGACCGTACTACATGCCGGCGGCAAGTTTGACCATGAGTCCTACGGTGTCTCTGGTGGCCTTCACGGCGTGGGCGTCTCCGTGGTCAATGCTCTCTCCGAGTGGATGGAGGTCGAGGTTAGGAGGAACCGTCGGGTCTATTGGCAGCGATATGAGCACGGCAATGTGGCTTCGGATGTCGAGGTCAGAGGGCACTCCGAGCACACCGGTACCACTGTAACATTCAAGCCGGATGGCGCTATCTTTGAGGAGACTGAATATAACTTCGATACACTCTCCTCCAGGCTACGAGAGCTGGCCTTCCTCAACCGTGGCCTACGCATAACTATTAAAGACGAAAGGGCAGACAAAGAGAACGACTTCTGCTACGAGGGCGGCATACTCTCCTTCGTGGAATTTCTCAATACCAACAAAGAGGCTTTGCATAAACCCCCCATCTACTTCTCGCGCAACAAAAATGGAACATCTGTTGAAGTTGCACTGCAATATAATAACTCGTACAGTGAGAACATCTTCTCTTACGCCAACAACATCAACACTCGCGAGGGCGGAACTCATCTCATGGGCTTTCGCGCCGCTCTGACCAAGACCGTCAATGAGTACGCCCGGGCTAATAAGGTCTTCAAAGGCGAGGTCAAGCTGGGGGGAGAAGATCTCCGCGAGGGGCTGGTGGCGGTCATCAGTGTGAAGCTTCCAGATCCTCAGTTCGAGGGCCAGACCAAGACGCGATTGGGAAACAGCTCCATCCGGGGCATAATCGAGTCTATGGTCTCTGAGGGTCTGGCCGAGTTCTTCGAGGAGAATCCAATCGTTGCCACTACCATTGTGGAGAAAGCAGGCGAAGCTCTGCGTGCACGTGAGGCGGCCAGGAAGGCCAAGGAATTAACCCGCCGCAAGAATGCTCTGGGCTCTGGAGGGCTTCCTGGAAAATTGGCCGACTGCTCCAACAACGATCCTGCCAAATGCGAGATCTACCTCGTGGAGGGCGAGTCAGCGGGCGGAAGTGCCAAGCAGGGCAGGAACCGACATTTTCAGGCCATTCTCCCCTTGCGCGGCAAGATCCTCAATGTGGAGAGGGCAAGGCTCGACAAGATTCTCAAGAACGCCGAGATTCGCAATATGATTGTGGCTTTTGGTACAGGCATCGGCGATGACTTCGATATCACCAAAGCCAGATATCATAAGGTGGTAATAATGACCGATGCAGATGTGGATGGCTCGCATATTCGCACCCTCCTGCTGACATTCATCTATCGATACATGAAACCGCTCATCGATGCTGGTTACGTCTTTATCGCCCAGCCGCCCCTCTACCAGGTCAAGAAGGGAAAGACCGTCAGCTACGCCTACTCAGATGAGCAGCTCAACCAACTGGTGAAGGGAGTGGCAAAACCATCCATTCAGAGATACAAGGGTCTCGGAGAGATGAACTCCGATCAACTGTGGGATACGACCATGGATCCCGAGAAGAGGACTATGCTGAAAGTTACGCTGGAGGATGCGGTGGAAGCGGATCGCATCTTCACCATCCTGATGGGCGATCAGGTGGAGCCTCGGCGCGAGTTCATAGAAACGCATGCCAAGTATGTAAAGAATCTTGATATTTGAGGTGGCTTTGACAGAACTATTGGTTAACATCACTGAGGAGATGAAATCCTCCTACATTGATTATGCTATGAGTGTGATCGTGAGTCGAGCCTTGCCCGATGTGCGCGATGGCCTCAAGCCCGTTCACCGGCGCATACTCTATGCCATGAATGAGCAGGGCATGACCCATGATCAGCCCTACAAGAAATCGGCGCGTGTGGTGGGAGACGTAATGGGTAAGTACCATCCCCACGGGGATGCGGCCATCTATGAGACCATAGTGCGAATGGCCCAGCCATTCTCCATGCGATACCCTCTCATCGACGGCCAGGGAAACTTCGGTTCCGTCGATGGAGACCCCGCTGCAGCCATGCGTTACACTGAGGTTCGCCTCTCCAAGATCGCAGAAGAGATGCTGGTGGACATTGAGAAGAACACGGTGGACTTTACCCCAAATTATGACGGCTCGCTGAAAGAGCCCGTTGTGCTGCCAGCAAAGCTGCCCGACCTTCTCCTCAACGGCTCCACCGGCATTGCCGTGGGCATGGCCACCAATATTCCGCCCCATAATCTGACGGAGCTATGTGGGGCAATTATCCACCTTATCGACGAGCCCCAGGCGTCGCTTTCTGAGTTGATGCAGATCCTGCCGGGGCCCGATTTTCCCACAGGCGCCTACATAGTGGGCCGGGTGGGAATCGAGGCTGCCTATCAAACCGGCAAAGGCAGCATTCTGATGAAGGCCAAGTCGGAGATTGAGGAAGGGACGAGAAGCACAAAGATCGTCTTTACACAGCTGCCCTACCAGGTCAATAAGGCCAAACTTATTGAGGATATGGCGGAGATGGTCAAAGGCGGTCGTCTGGAGGGCATATCCGATCTGCGGGATGAGTCGGATCGAGATGGCATTCGCATGGTGGTGGAGGTCAAGAGCGGATTTAATGTTCATGTAGTATTAAATCAACTGTATAAACACACGGCTCTTCAGACCAGCTACGGTATCAACAATATGGTCTTAATAGACGGCCTGCCCAAGATCGCTTCTCTCAAGGAGACTCTGGAGCATTATATCCACTACCGCTCACTGGTGATTGAGAGGCGCACCAGATTCGAGCTTGATGCCGCTGAGAAGAGAGCCCATATCCTGGCAGGTCTGCTCATTGCTCTGCAAAACATTGATGAGGTAATAAGAATAATCAAAGCATCCCATTCTCCAGTAGAGGCAAGAGATGCCCTCATTGGAGCTTTTTTACTCAGCGAGGAGCAGGCCAAGGCTATTTTAGATATGAGGTTGCAGCGGCTTACCGGCCTCGAGCAGGAGAAGATCGTTTCCGAGGCGGCTGACCTCGAAAAGCTTATTGCCAAATTGAGGAAGATCCTCTCTAGCAACCTGGAGATCTTGAGCATCATCAAGGAAGAGCTGACATATCTCATCAATACCTACGGTGATGAGCGGCGCACTCAAATCATCGAGGCGGAGGGCGAGGTCTCCCGTGAGGATCTCATACAGGAGGAGGAAGTGGCGGTTACTATCACCTCTTCCGGGTACATCAAACGCCAGCCACTTACGGCTTACCGGATGCAGCGGCGCGGTGGGCGGGGAGTCATTGGCGCTGAGACCAAGAGCGAGGAATTTGTAACCGATGTCTTTACCGCTTCCACCAAGGATTATCTGCTCTTCTTTACAGACAAGGGCAAGGCCCACTGGCTCAAGGTCTACGAGGTTCCATCCCTGGGACGAGCAACACGGGGCAAGTCCATTGTCAATCTTCTGCAACTGGAGCCTGATGAGAAGATCACAGGCGCAATACCTGTGAAGAGCTTTGAGTCCGGATTTATAGTCCTGGTAACCCGAGCTGGCGGCATTGTCAAGATGCCCTTGCAGGCATTTTCCAATCCCAGGAAAGGCGGCATCAAGGCCGTAAACCTGAAAGGGGACAGCCTGGTCTCGGCCAAGCTCACGGACGGAAGCAAGGAGCTGTTGGTTGCCACGAAATTTGGCAAAGCCATTCGCTTCAAGGAGGATGATGTGCGTGCCTCCAACCGTGGAACCATGGGTGTGAAGGCCATAAATCTGAACATGGGAGACGAGCTGATCAGCATGGATGTAATCCGGCCGAGTGCAAATTTCACATTGCTCACCATCACTAATCAGGGCTATGGCAAAAGGACGGAGCTGGAGGAATATCCTCCGCAGAGGCGCGGTGGCAAGGGCGTCAAGAACATCGATGCCCGAAAGGGCTTCGTCTGCTGCACAACCACTGTTTCAGAAGACGATGAGCTGCTGGTCACCACAAAGGACGGAGTGGTGATAAGAATTCCGGCCAGCGAGATACGGGTGCAGGGTCGTTCCACGCAGGGCGTGCGCATCATGAATGTCAAGCCGGGCGATGAGGTGGCTGCGGTGGCCAGGATTACCTGAGGCACATCGTTATTTCTTTTTTGATAATCTCTGGGCCTGATTCTTCGAAAAGATCGGTCTTCCGGAACAGCTCGCGTCAAATGTCAATCTTGGGCCCTCATTTTCTCCTTCGCAATCTGTTTCTGTTTTATAATGGGGGGGAATCGTTATGAATGACGATGATCAATGGGATGGCGCAGCTTTACCCAAAGCCGTCTGTGAGAGCTGACTGTTGATGGGGATTGTCTATGACCCGTTCACTTAAAGTCCTTATACTGGAGGATGTTGAGGCAGATGCCGAGCTTATGGTTCATGAGCTTAAGCTGGCAGGTTTTTTGCCGGATTGGATACGCGTGGATACAGAGGACTCGTATCTATCGGCTCTTGCAACGGAACCGGATCTGATCCTCTCGGATTGCCATCTGCCTCAGTTCGATGCTTTTCTGGCTCTGCAGCTCATGCAGGGCCAGAAACTGGACATACCTTTTATTGTGATCAGCGGGACCATAACGGAGAACGTGGCAGTCGAGTTCATGAAACAAGGTGCCTCCGACTACCTGCTTAAGGATCGTATGGCTCGACTGGGCCATGCTGTGATCAGGGCTCTGGAGAAAAAAGAGTTGCGAGAAGAGAAAAAAATGACAGAAGCGGCTCTGCGGGAGAGCGAGGCCCTGTACAGTGCGGTTGTCGGGCAGGCTTTTGATATAATTTTCCTCGTTGATGTGAATACTAAACAAATAGTTGATGGCAATATTGCCTTTCAAGAAATGCTCGGTTTTAGCTTAAAAGATCTCTCCAGCCTGACTATTTACGATATCATTGCTCACGATAAAGAGAGTATAGAATGCAATATTGGATGCATTAAGACGTCGGGAAATTACCTCATAGGCTCGCGAAAATACAGGCGGAAGGACGGCTCCATCATTGATATGGAGGTCAGTTCAACCCTTATTCATTATGGAAAAAAAGAGGTTTTGTGTGTTATTGCTCGTGACATCACTGAGCGCAAGAAGGCGGAGGAAGCGCTGCATAAGTCTTTGCAATTGCTGGAAAAGGTCTACTCCAGTCTTCATGATGCACTTTTTATTATTGAAGCCGATTCAACGAAGATTATTGACTGCAATCCGGCAGCTTCTGATATGTTCGGTTATTGCCGGGAAGATCTGCTAAATCGCTCGACTGGTTTTCTCCACGCGAGCAGCGCCTCACTTGATCTTTTCAGAGTCCGTCTGCGGTCCGGTATTGCTGAGAAGGGATACCTATTTTTGCCGGAATTCCAGATGAAACGTAAAGATGGAACCATATTCTTTACAGAACATAGTGTAGTTCCATTGACTAACGATGAAGGCGTGAATATCGGTTGGGTGAGCATAGTACGCGACATCACTGAGCGCAAGCGGACAGAGGAGGCGATTCATGAGAGCGAAGCCACGCTTGCAAACCTCATGGATAGCATGCCCGTCGGAATACAGGGCTATGACGCTGATGGGACGGTCTTTTACTGGAATCGTATGAGTTCTAAGATCTATGGCTACGTCGCAGAGGAGGCTATAGGAAGAAAATTGGGCGATCTCATTATGCCGGAAGAGATCAAGCCGATGTACTGTGAGGCTTTGGCGCACGCCGCCACCCTCAAGGAATCGGGCGAATTCTTGCCGGCGAACGAGGAAAGCCTCCTGCGAAAGGACGGTTCGCGCGTCTGCGTGCATTCGATCCATACGGCGGTCTGCCTTCCTGGAAAGGCGTCGCTGCTCTTTTGCATCGATGTCGATCTCACCGAGCGCAGGCGTGCGGAGGAAGAACTGATCAAGAAGTCGGAAGATCTGGAAAGGTCCAACGCCGACCTGGCGCAGTTCGCCTATGTGGCCTCTCATGATCTGCAAGAGCCCTTGCGCATGGTGACCAGCTATGTGCAGCTACTGCAAATGCGTTACAACGGCAAGCTCGATCCCGATGCCGATGAGTTTATCGGCTACGTCGTGGAAGGAACAAAACGCATGAAGCTGCTCCTTGCTGCACTTCTGGATTATTCTAGAGTGGGCACGCGAGGAAATCCTTTTCGTACTGTTGAGTGTGAGACTGTGCTGGAGAATGCTCTGCAAAATCTAAGAATGGTTTTGGATGAAACCAAAGGTCGTGTAACTCATGATCCATTGCCTGCTATTATTGCCGACGAGACGCAGATGGTGCAACTCTTCCAGAATCTAATAAGCAATGGCCTCAAATTTCATGGCCCAAAGCTTCCTTTGATTCATGTCTCGGCTGAACTGATTGGGGCGAACTGGATCTTCTCTTTCCAAGATAACGGCGTAGGCATAGATCCCATATATTTCGAGAAAATATTTATTATATTTCGGAGGCTGCATGGCAGAGATAAGTACCCTGGAACAGGTATCGGGCTGACCATTGCCAAAAAGATAGTGCAACGACACGGGGGACAGATCTGGGTGGAATCAGAGGTGGAAAAAGGCAGCACTTTCTATTTTACTGTTCCATGCAAACGCCCGATAGAGGCCGAGACGAAGGTATCTCTATGAAGGTCGCAACAAAAATAACCGGCATTGAGATAACAGTGTGTGGTGCGCGATGAGGACTTAAGTAAGAGGTAGATGGTATTGCAGAGACGGGATAAACTGAATATCATGAAAGACATTCTTTCCCTATGCCTGGGACAGGACATGAAAAAAACGCAGATAACCTATAAATCGAACCTCAATTTTCAGAAGGCTAGCGAGTTCGTTGAATGGTTGAAATTTCACGACCTTGTCCTGGAAAGGAAAAGAGGTGTCTATAAAACCACGCCTGCTGGTGAGACGCTGCTTCGTAAACTTGAGAAGCTGACCGCTGTGCCCTCAGAATCTGAAAAAAAGTGAGGCGAGAATCGATTGCTTTTTATCCATCCGGGTATTCATGGCAAGAGGTTGATCATCAATGTCCGGTTACTGGGATCCGCATATTGAGCGCATGCCTCTTGAAGACTTGCATGCCCTTCAAGAGGATAGGCTCAAATCAGTAGTAAGATATGTTTACGATCATTCCGCTTTCTACCGGCAGAGGTTCAAAGAGGCAGGGGTAGAGCCCGGCGACATCCGCACTCTGGCCGATGTCTCCAAGTTGCCCTTCACCAGAAAGGTGGACCTGCGAGACAACTACCCCACAGGCATGTTCAGTGCCCCCAAGAGCCAGGTGGTGCGCTATCACGTCTCCAGCGGTACCACTGGAAAGCCCACCGTGGTCGGTTACACCAAGGGTGACATCGAGACCTGGTCCGAGTCACTGGCTCGTGCTCTTACCTCGATTGGCCTTGGTCGAGACGATGTGGTGCAGGTGGGATACGGCTATGGCCTTTTCACGGGGGGCCTTGGCCTGCACTACGGTGCAGAGCGCATCGGTGCTGCTGTGTTGCCGGTGGGCACGGGCAACACGGAGCGACAGATCGAGCTGATGCAGGACCTGGGCACAACTGCCATCGCCTGCACGCCTTCCTACTTCCTGCATATCATGGAAGTAGCGGAGAAGATGGGTATCTCCATCAAAAAGGATACGAATCTTAAGGCAGGCATCTTCGGGGCCGAGCCCTGGTCCCTGGAAACCAGGAAACGAATCGAGGATGCCACTGGTATCAATGCCTACGACATCTACGGGACCAGCGAGATTTCCGGTCCGTTGTTCACGGAGTGTCATATCAAGAAGGGCATTCACGTCTGGGCGGACATGTTCCTGATTGAGGTGCTCGACCCCAAGACCGGCGAGCCCGTAGAGGACGGCGAAACGGGTGAGCTGGTCTTCACCACCTTGCACAAGTACGCTCTGCCCCTCATCCGTTATCGTATCGGAGATCTGACAATTATGGACAGCGAGCCCTGTGAGTGCGGTCGAACTCATCCACGCATCATGAGAATTTTGGGCAGAACAGACGACATGCTAATCATTCGCGGCATCAACGTCTTCCCAAGTCAAGTGGAGTCGGTCTTGATGGATATACCGGAGGTGGGAGACCATTGGGAGATTCTGGTGGATCGCAAAGGGCCGCTGGATATGATGACGGTGCGTGTTGAGTTGACGCAAGCTGGCTTCTCTGATAAGATCGGGGACCTGATGAAGCTTAGGAAAAGAATCTCCAAGCAATTAAAAGGTGTGCTGAACATAGCTGCAGAAGTGGATCTGGTTGAGCCCGGCACAATTCCCCGTTCCATGGGCAAGGCCAAGAGAGTAACAGATAACCGAAAGGTGTAGGAGGCTTTAAGAATGTCGGAGATCAAACAAATTTCCCTTTTTGTGGAGAATAGGCCGGGCAGAACCGCCAAGGTTGCCAAGACGCTATCGGACGCAGGTGTGAATATCCGGGCTCTGACCATCGCCGAGGCGGGCGACTTCGGGGTCATCCGCATGGTTCTTGATGATCCGGAAAAGGGGTATGAAGTTCTGAAGGAGAATGCCTTCACGGTCTCAATGACCGATGTCTTGGCAGTGGAGATGAAGGATACTCCCGGTGGGCTTTACGATATCGTGGACACGCTGGGGCAAAACCACGTAAATGTGGATTATGCTTATGCCTTCGTCACAGCCAAGGCACAGCGTGCCATGCTCATCCTGAGGGTGGATGATATCGCCAGGGCCAAGCAGGTGCTGGGAGAAAAGAAGGTCAAGATCGCTACAAAAGAGGAGATACAGGCCATATAAAATCAACTATCTCCTTTTGCATTTTATTTTTTAGAGTATACCAATTTTCAAGTCGTGTCTTTGGTCATGTTATGGTAAAAATAGAAAATGCAAACCCGGACAATTGCCCGGATCTTATGCATTGGCTTGAGCGACCTGCTGGACCTGTGCTGTTTGCGAAGCTTGAGCCGTCTGCTGGGCGGATGCGCCCAGCGGTGACAACAGGCTGCCGAAGGCTACACCCGGCTGGGTAATTCCCGGTGCTGTGAAGATGTACTCCCCATCCATGGAGCCCGGCTTAATTGTAAGGCTGAAGCGATACATATTCTGACTGCCGGTCGGGACCACAAATAATGCCAATCGATCGCCCAATACGCTGCCTCCTACGGTGACGGACGTGACTACTCCGTTGGCCGCCAGCTCTCCGGATCCGAACACTGCATCAGCGGTCTGATAAAGGTCCATCTTGAGATAGCTCTTATCAACGTCATTAAGGGTAAATGCCCAGCTTCCCGCTGCCGGAGCGACACCTAATCCTTTGATGACGACAACTGGAGTCCTAACTCCTTGGCCCGGAACATGGGGGCTCATGCCCGTATCCTTTCTTATTGTAAACAGGCTCTCGTTTCTAAAAGACAGAGCAGAATCTCCCGGGTTATCATAAGGGCCTACATCTTGCACTTCCTGGTAAATTTGGTTCCCAGACATATCCTCTGTGGGGAACTGTGGCTCTACGACTTCGTTCTTTGGACCCTGAGCAAAGGCAGTCATGCAAAGACATGCCACAAAGGCCAAAGCTATTACTGTATGCTTGAATCCCATTCTCCTGATACCTCCTCACGTCAAAGCAAGCGCTGAGGTCTTAAAGTTAACCCATCTTTTTTGAAAAAGAGATGATAACCGGAATTATGGCGGGGATACTGCTAACGGATCTTTCTGGATACGACTCAAGTCCGCTTTCAGATCGTCTGTTATCTTTGCACCATCTATCAAGGCATGAGAGAGCGAATAGAGGGTGAACTGGTCATATTTGATTCGCTCCAGGTTGGCGCCGGTAAGGTCAGCTCCAGTCATCTCCACCCGGTCTAAGGTGGCATCTCTCAAATCGGCCCCGTTCATTTTTGCATTGGCCAAATACATCAGAACCATACTTGAGCCCCTGAAGGAGGATTCTGTTAGATCGACGCCCCTCAGGTCCATCTCAGATAACCTGGTACGATCGAGCTTGACTCTACGGAGAACCGAACCGGTTAGCCTTGTTGAGGTCAAATCTGCATTGGAAAGATCGGCTCCTGTGAGGTTCGCACGGCTGAGGTCGGCAAAAGACATCTTAGCGGAATTCAGGTTCGCTTGCATGAGGTTTGCTTCTGTCAAATCAGCATAAGAGAGACTGGTCCCTTTCAGGTTGGCCCCTGCCAGGTTTGCCCTCATCAGATATGCTCTGGTAAAATCAGCCTCTGAAAGGTCGGCGTCATGCAGGTCGGTGCTGTAGAGCTCCGATCGGGAAAACTGACCTTTCGAGAGATAGCTATGGCTTAGGTCAGCCCAGCTCACATGGGCACCAATCATGTTTGCACCAATCAGATAGATCCCCTTGAGGTTGGCACCGGAGAGGTCTGCTCGAAAGAGCCTGGCATCGGTTAGATCCGCATCTGCCAAATTCGCATCGGATAGATCAGCTTCGGTAAGATCCGTCTTCCTCAAGATCGCATTATTAAGGTTGGCATTGGGCAATAGAGAATTGGCTAAAATTGCCTGGGAAAGATCTGCACCGCTCAAGTCCGCACCGCTAAGGACAGCCCCTGTCAAGTCAGCCTTTACCATCTTTGTTCCTTGAAGATGGGAGTTTAAAAGCCACGCTGAGCGCATATAGGTGCCACTTAGATTCGAACCAGATAGATTTGTTCCGGATATGTTCGATTGATTGAGCTGCATGCCGGCGAGATTCATCTTGGTAAGGTCCATATTGGCAAGGTCGGCACGGTCCGTAATCTTACTGCTGATATCAAGTGGCTCTGCCGCAGAGATGCAACATTCTGCCATCAATATGCTGAGCATCAATGCGGCAAATGAATGCGGCATCAATAATTCGTTTTTCATATTTCCCCGATATTAGTAGTGCTTGCCTAATCACATTTCAAGTTTCTGGTGATACTCGCGAGCTATTTAGCTGCGAATTAATGGATCGCATTTCATTCTCTCGGTGATACAGATATATCAGTGATGCCTGGTTTTGGCGATGAAGTGGGAAGCTGCACTCTTCAGGACGCGGTAGTTCACGCGAGCCTCCATTGGGGATTGATAGCATCAAGGTATTGAAATTCATCGAAGCTGTAGGGTGCGAAGTAGTACTCGGGATCCTTCATTACTCCATAGTAGCTGTCAACTGCAAGCCAGGTATGGGGGTGGTCTTTATCTTCCACAGCTACCCAGATATGGCCCTGGGAGTCAAATTCGCTGGGATTATACAGGAATATGACGTTGTTTCCAAAATCCCTGTATGTGCTATCCAGCTTCTGAGAACCGTCGTAACACATTCCCAGAGGCGTCACGGGAAACATGGTGTATCTACTGATTTTCTTGATAAATTCGGCATCGTCGGTCATGCTGTAAGTAGAATTGATGCGGATGGCATCGGTTGATATCACCTGTATCGGTCCTGCCTTGGCGGTGGGGGGAGTCATCCACAGGTCTGCAAGTCTTGGCGATGCTCCGTTAGGTGTGAGATAAACCTCTTTGCCAACCTTCATCTTGACGATGACATAGGATTGATCCGATGCTGGTTGTGCGTCAAAGCCATGCGTTGCAAGAAAGAATGCTAAGTCCTTCATTGTGATGCCTATGTCCTCATAGCTGGATAGGAGCAACCACAGATCATTTTCCTCAGATGCCTGGCAGGCTGAGGGGGACAGAATCAGAATCAATGATATCAGAAGGAGGTTTCTTCTCAACTCTACCTCGAATTTGATATATCCCGGCGGCGCCTTTTTGTTTTCAGCATTTATGTAATGGATTGTGTCTATAAAGATTTATTGTTTTTTCTTTAAGATCAAAGGTCAAAGAGTGGCTGGAAACCAAGATCAGCTAGTTGAAAATCCGTGGCCGAACCAATATTTGAAGCCAAAGCTATTGATTCCAAATGAAAAATAAGAAAATACCTATCGGCGCCTTTAGATATTGAACAAGCTAGTCAAGAAGGCGAGAGGCACTAAGAATAGTATTACGAATCCAATAACCATCAAACCGATTGCCAGCCCATTTCCACCTGCCATGAAGATCCTCCTACTGCATATTCTTTGCTTCCCCCTTGGAAGAGGTAATATTAATTACTGTCGGACCCTTCAGGTAAAGGCCAATACATTTAACTATCAATACCGGCAAGATTTACATCGTGCGATCTATCCAAAAGAGCCAAAGCAAGGCACAGGGGGCGAAACTGGAGAAGCGAAAAGCAATCGGTGCAAGATTTGTGCTCTTGCGGCCGGCGGGCTACCCACTGAAGAGCATATTTCAGGAGCACCCTGTCGTCTCTGACCCCAAGCTATTCGAGCTTTATGCTCAAGAACAGTGGTATGGAGAGAAACTGCTCTCGGGGAGCTATCTATTCGATAGCAGGCTTTATCCGGACTTTGCTTTTCAGGTGGTCAAAGTCTACCCCCGATATTCGGTGATGGGCTCACAGACTACTATTAAGGTGGAGGCTAAGGCGGAGCCCAAGAATACGGTAGTCTATGATGTCAGCTTTGATGATGTTATCGGCCAGGAGACGGCTAAGCGCAAGGTCAAGATTGTGGAGAAATTTCTCGCGGATCCCGAGAAATTTGGGCGGTGGGCACCGCGCAACATTCTCTTTTACGGAGTATCAGGGACCGGAAAGACCATGATCGCCAAAGCGCTCTCCGCCAAGACGGGGGTGCCGATGCTGGCGGTGAAGTCTACCAGCCTGATCGGAGAATTTGTGGGTGAGGGGGCTCGGCAGATTCACAGCCTTTACGAAAAAGCGGCGGAAAGCGCGCCATGCATCATATTCATCGATGAGCTGGATGCTATTGCCCTCGACCGAAGGTATCAGGATTTAAGGGGCGATGTCTCGGAGATCGTCAACTCTCTCCTGACAGAGATGGATGGCATCTCCAATCGAAAGGGGATTTGCACCATCGCGGCCACCAATCAGATCGAGGTTCTGGATGCATCGGTGCGGTCGCGTTTCGAAGAGGAAATTGAGTTTCGGCTTCCCAACCAGGAGGAGCGCCTGCTTCTCTTGGAGAAGAATGCTGCCACTATGCCGCAGGCGATGGAGAACGTGAATCTGAGGGACATAGCTCGCCAGACCGAGGGCTTCTCAGGACGCGATCTTGTGGAGAAGGTGCTTAAGGCTGCGCTACACCATGCTATAATGGATGAGTGCAATATTACACAACGACATCTGGAAGAGACCATTCCCAAGGCCAGAAAGGAGTACCGCCAGCCTCCCAGAGAGATGTTCACCTAAATTTTTAAAAAAAAGGACTCATCATGTGGCAGGAGATTTTAGATAAGTTTCGGAGATTCCCGGCTCAGGAGAAGGTCATTCGTCTCATTTTGCAGAGGGGCTTTCAGATCAACGATGCCTCTCGCGTTGTCTCGGGCGGAATAGAGATTGCTCATGCCCAGATTGCCAAGGAGCTGGATGTGGACCGTCGCGTGGTGGACACCACGGCTCAGGCCATTCGCGATGATGAAAAATTATGGAAAATTTTCAAAAATGTGCACTCCATGACCTTCCTGGGTGACGTGGCACCCATTCTGGGATTAGGCGTGATAGAAATTACGCCGGTCAATGCTGCCAAGACCGGTCTATTGGGAGATGTGGCCAGTGCCGTGGCCAATAGCGGCCTATCCATCCGCCAGGCTGTATCCGACGATCCCTATTTTGTGGAAAGCCCCAAGTTGACCCTCATCACGGAGGGCAAAATCCCGGGAGACCTGGTGCGCCTGCTCATGGAGATTGAGGGCGTGAAGAGGGTAACGGTTTACTAAAATCAGGGGCCCGGGCAATTGTCTCGATTGCTTTATCTTGACCTTAACATATCGAGCAGCTCGCAGGCTTTGCACAGATCCTTGACGCAGGGCTCGCCGCACTGCCGGCATGCCGCCAGATCCATCTGGGCATAGCTGCCCTGCGCCTTCGCCGCGATCTTTTCAAATCCCTGCACATTGGATTGCTTCGTGCCGGGAGACTCTCTCTCCAGGCAATTCATCATGTCCCGCACATCGGCGCGAAGAGATAGCTGGGCATAGGGGCACTCCCTCGACTCTGTAAAGACTTCGTTTACCATGCAGTAGAGGGCGATCTCCTTTTCCGGCATCTCTCTCAGCGGCTTGATGCGGGGCACCAGCCCCCTCTGGGCTCGCCGGGGCCGAAAGCGCATGAGCCTCTCAATGTCGCCCTTCAAATAGTTCATCATAATGGTCTGCGCTTCATCGTCAAGGTTGTGGCCGGTGGCGACTTTATCTGCTCCCAGCCGTTTTGCCGCGCGGTTGAGGGCGTTCTTGCGAAAGACCCCGCAATATGTGCAGGGAGCGACCCTTTTTCCCGGCACCATCTCGTCCAGGCTGTAGCCGTACTCCTCCTGGAAGGATACGATATGCTGCTCAATTCCGAGCTGCTCTGCGATCGCTTTTGCTGCTTTTATGGTGTCATCTCGATAGCCTGCGATGCCTTCATCCACGGTGACGGCTACAAGCTCTACATCCTTTTTCGCCAAAATCTTGCAAAGGCAGAAGAGCAGAGCGGTGCTGTCCTTGCCCCCGCTCACGGCCACAGCTATGCGCTCGTCCTCCCTGACCATGTTGTTCTTCTGCAGCGTCTCTGCCACTCTTCGCTCAAAATCCTGGATGAAGTGGTCCCGGCAGAGGTGTTGCCCGGAGTAACGCTGGGAGACAATGGCCCTCTCGCTGCACAGGGAGCAGATCATGGCGGCACCCTCAAGAAAAATCCTTTCTGGTGTGTAATTGAATAATCAAGCCCTCTGTGAGTCCTGCGTGCGCTCTGTGTCTCTGTGGTAGTAGCCCGTAACCATTTGGCTATAACCAGTGGATGATGACGGTTCCACCACAGAGACACAGAGTTCACAGAGAGCGCAATAAAATATGAGTGTCGTTCTTTGTGCCTTTGTGCCTTTGTGGTGAACCGTTTTGTATCTCGCTTTGCGCCTATTCCCAAGAAAACCGCCCTCATTCAACAGCAAATCTCTCCCGGCAGGTATAAACGGAATGTCTCTTTCCACGCAAAAAACCGATGATGCACAGATTTGACCTCTCTGCAATGGAGATGGCAAGGCTTGTAGTGGCTCCCCGCGAGACAATGATTGGGATACCTGCCACTGAGCACTTGAGGGCCATGTCGGAAGATACCCGGCCAGTGCAGGCCGCAAAGGCTTGGCTGAAATCGAAATATTGCTGCCGGAGCAGCGCATAGCCGATGGCTTTGTCCAGGGCATTGTGCCTGCCTATGTCCTCAATGATGCAGATCGGCCCGTTTTCTTCAAAGAGGCCCACGCAGTGCACTCCTCCTGTGGCTTTGTGCGTCTCGGAGAGCGAGATGGCCCCCATGGCCTGATGTGCCTGCATTCCATTAATTCTCATATCCGACTTGATCTCTGGGAGCTTGGACTCATCCAGAAAGGAGGCAATTCCACCGCAGCCGCTCACAATGGGCCGACGGGGGGTGATCGCCCGCATAGGATGGGCGACAATGGCGCGGGCCACATTGCCCTCGATCTCCAGAGACTCGATCTCCTGCGGTCCGCAAATAATCCTCTCCGCAAATAGGTGGCCGAAAACAAACTCCTTTCTCATCTGGGGGCTGGTCATGGCGGCTGCAAAATGCCGGCCGTTGATGAAAATGGAGAGCGGCACCTCTTCTACCACCTGGCAGGTCGCTTCCTTTGCATCGGCACCGTCCAGCTTCAGACACTTGTATTCTTTGATCATTCCTCGCCCTTCTCCCTGGTCGCTTACGCCATCTTGGCAATCTGCTCAAGCGTTCCCAGCAGCGTTTCAATTTCCTCTTCGGTGTTGTAAAGATAGAGCGAGGCGCGCACTGTGCCGTATTTCAGACCAAGATGCTTCATTAAGGGAATGCAGCAGTGATGGCCTGAACGAACGCAGATGTTCGAGGCTTGGTCGAGCATGAGAGCCACCTCGTGAGGCAAGAGGCCTTCTACTGCAAAGGAGACCACGCCGCCTCGCGAATGCCGGTTTGAGCCGGGGCCCGGTCCATAGACCGCTACCCCTTCTATCTCATGCAAGCCCTTCAGCAGCTTGGTCGTCAGATTTTGCTCATGATTGTGGATATCAACAATTCCCACCCCCGCAAGGTAGTCCACGGCAGCGCCTAGTCCAATGCCGGCCGGGATGTCGGGCGTGCCGGCTTCAAAGCCCTCATAGCCCTTCTTGATATCATATCCATCTTCTCCGACATCCGCTACCATGCCCCCGCCTACCAGCAGTGGCTCGACCTCCCCTTCCTTTCTGGTCCAGAGGACGCCGTTTCCCATGGGTGCAAGCATCTTGTGCCCTGAAAAACAGAGATAATCGCAATCGATATCCTTCACATCTATGGGCATGTGTGGTGCGGATTGGGCAGCGTCCACCAGCAGGGAAGCGCCTCGATCCCGGCAGATCTTGCCGATCTCCTTTACAGGAAGAACTGTTCCCAGGGCATTGGAGAGCTGGCTTACAGCCACCAGCCGGGTGCCTTTGGTTATTGCCCTTTCATATTCTGACGGATCGATCATTCCTGTTTTGTCCGGCTTTATGATCTTTAGCTCTATACCTTTCTCTCTTAGCCTCATCCAGGGCAAAAGATTGGAGTGATGCTCCACAAGGGTGGTGACGATGCGCTCCCCTTTCTTCCACCGAAGGCCGCGGGCAACGATATTGATAGACTCGGTGGTGTTTCTGGTGAAGATCGTCATGCCTTCCTGTCCGCTGTTGCCCACGAACTCTGCCGCTTTGCGATGAGCGTCACGGTAGCGCTGGTCCGCAAGCTGCGCCATGCGGTAAACGCCCCTGCCCACATTGGCCTTGTAGCCGCGGTAGTAATCCATGACTTTTTCGAGAACAGGTTCCGGAGCCAAGCTGGTAGAGGCGCTGTCCAGATAGATGACATCTTTTAGTAGGGGAAAATCGTTTCTTATTTTCTGGATGTCCAAAAAATCACCTTCATACAACCCCTTTCATGAGATCCTCGTCCATGCTCCCGCTGCGAAAGCCCTCCAGATCCAGGGAGACATAGTCAAATCCGATGGCTTTAAGCGTCTTGGCAATCTCATCCCGGCAATTCATGGCCCTGGCCATATCCCGCTTTGGGACCTCAATTCGAGCAAGGCGTCTGTGAGATCGCACCCGAAGCTGCAAAAATCCCAGGCTTTTCAGATATTTCTCGGCCTCTTCTACTATTCTCAGGCTCTCCTGCGTGATCGGTTGGCCATAAGGTATCCGGGAGGCGAGGCAGGCGCCGGAAGGCTTGTTCCAGACGGCCAGGCCCAGATTATGCGCTAGGGAGCGAATATCCTCTTTGGTAATAGCCGCATCTACAAAAGGGTGCCATATCCCTTCCTCATCACAGGCGGCAATTCCGGGCCGATAGTTGCCATAATCGGAGAGGTTGACACCATCGGCGATAGAGCTTATGCCTTCCTCCTTTGCGATGCTTTTTAGGATCGCGGCTGACTTTTTCTTGCAGATGTAGCAGCGAGTCACCGAATTGCTGCAAAACTGCTCCTCTTTCAGGATGGGAAACTCTGCTACCCGATAATTGAGTCCCAGGGATCTTGCCATCTCTCTTGCGCTCAATAGCTCGCTTCTGGGCATGAGCTTGCTGTCCAGGATCACAGCCAGGGCATTGCCTCCCAGAGCATCGTGCGCCACTGCCGCCAGAAGGCTGCTGTCCACGCCGCCTGAGTAGGCTACAAGGAGCTTTCCTTTCTCTGCAATACTCTTCTTCAGGTCTTCCAGCTTGTCGAGCTGATTCATTTCACAGTCCCTTGCATTTGGTGGAAATGCAAGCCGCTTCATCATCCTGCAGCATTCGACAGATCTGGCAGATCCTCGGCAAGAGTGCATTGCCTTCTACTTTCCCCTCGATCAGATCTTCGGCAATCACTCCGATGGACTGGCGGATGTCTTCCCTAAATTCAATATTGTAGCCTCTCTTCTTAGAGACGTACTGGGACACAGCTGGAGGTGTGATGCCCAGCATCCTGGAGATCTCTTTTTGGGTTATTCCTCTCTTGACCAGCTCTTCGGCGATTGCCGCCCTGATGCTGGGTAGGACATCCCATACGATCTGCTCACATGGCGATTTCATTTGCATTGGACCCTCAAATCGGCGATCATTATTCTTCCATCACAATAGTTAATTAAGTACTATGCGCATATAATCTTGCCGCAATCATATGAATTTAATCCTTCGAAAATTCGATTAATTCTCCTGGACGTAAAATGGAGAATCAGTGGGAATCACAATGGTTTCAGAGGCTATTAGGATGTCAAAAGTAAGGTTAAATAGATTGGGTAGTGTTTTAATTATAATCTAAAAATGTATTTATTATGGATAAGTATTTCTTTAATAAGCTAATATATGTCTGGTCATTACATCGGAGCACATGCTGCGATGGGAGATACGAAAAATATGGCTGCATTTGATATGGCAATGGGTATTAACTTACAAGATACCCTGAACAAGACAATAAGTACGGTATACTCAAGCAATCATAGAAGTTATTTTATGGGCTCTTACAGCATTGGATTGGGTGGTAAAAAAGCTGAGATAAAGTGGGATATTTCCAAGCCACCGTTGCTGGAACTCAAATCTGTCCAAGAACTAAAGCCTTCTGAAATGGCCGAATCTATAATTCCTGAAATGTTGAAAAGCCTACCAATGTTCAACGATATTCGCAGTATTATTTCAAAACAGGTTATAGATTCAATTAACGCAGCCACATTTCGAATGATGTTGCCAGAATTAACTCTAACTGTAAGTCTTCCAATTGGTCAGCGATCCGCAACCTTTTCCTCAAATGTGCTTTGTACGGTTCCGATAAATCCAAATGGTCAAATAGGGCTTGCTGCAATTCGTTTAGATATTGATCCATCGGTTCGCAAATTGGACTTTTTAGGCCCAATTATCAATTCGCTCAGTGGCCCGATCCTCCAAGCAGTCAATAATGTTTTAGGAGGAATACGCATTCCACCCGTTTCCGTAAAAGGCATAGCTCTTGGTCTTCCAACTCCTATAATCTCAGAGGGTCGTTTAATCCTTCTTTTCAATCTGGCATCAAAGGCCTCTCCAGCGCCAATTCTAGGGCCTTATCTTTGGCCAAATCAAGCAATTTTCTCCTTGTCCAGTGAAGAATTAATAAACAAATCTATTGAATATAGCTATGATACATTAAAAATCCCTCATGAAGTCTCGTCCAGCGGATCTAAAAAAACCATATTTACAACATATTATTACGGTGCTATCCTCAGAGTAGGGAGACCTGGATTTAAAATTAAGAGCGAGAACCTTGCAGTCGCCATCCAACCCAGCGGTAATTTAAATGCTGGTTTTACAACTATATTTGGTAATGTGGGATTCAACTACAATATCGTAATACAGCCGACACCACTCGAATGCAAGGGACAGCTCTCACTCAATAGTTCTCAGCAATTGGTGTTATACATTCCAAATGCTCCGTCTGCAGTTGTGCTTTTCCAGCCACAAGGCAATTTTGCAGAAACAATAATCTCTGCATTGGTTTCAGTTGGTATTAATCTTGCTTCTTTGATACTCACGGGTTTTATCCCACGGATAATTGGCAGTATCAGCATTCCAATTGCATATATTCCGAGCATTCCGGTGGACTTTGGCGATGTGCATTTGAAAATTCAGGCGACTGATCTTCGAGTTGGAGGTTTTAATGGAATGGCAATGATGGCAGGAAGCCTTATTGTGGCTGAAAATCGCTGAAAGATGCATCCATCCTGTGAGTTTTTTCATGCCATTCGGGGGAGATGGTTGATGATCCCGCTGGAGATCTAATCACATGCGCCGAAAGATGCTTGAACAAAGAGATGAAAATTGATACTGAAGTGATGACGATGAAGAGACTTAACCAAAAAGATATCTCAATCTTGAAGAAGCTGGCACCATGCAGCGATCCGCAGACTTCCGGCGGCATTCTCACATCCATTTCCAGCTACTACATAACCGATAAGGATGACTTTCTGTCCCGGCTGGAGAAGCTGTCAGATGACGACCTGAAGTATCTGGCAGAGCGAGCCATGGACGGCTCGGAATGCCTGCTGTGCATCGCGCCCCAGTGCGCAGAGACTTTTCTTGATACCGTTGAGAAAAGGCTTTCTCCGGTGACTGCGGGAAGGCTGCGGGAGATATTTGAGAGCACTACCGGTTACCGAGAATGATTTCTCCACACAGGTCCTCAACAAACCGGTTGCCTGCTTTTTCCAGATCGCCATCCAATGAGAATACAACGCTTCGGATATTGATTGTTCCTACCTTGCCTCTCAGAACGCTGCCAAAGCTATCCGGATAGATTAGGATCGCTTCCCGGCAGTCTTTGGTTTGTGCATAGGCAGTCACCTGCTGAATGTCCGATGCAGACGGTTGGCCCGATTTGTACTTCGTGTCCATGACAAAAGCACAGCGACCGTCTCTTTCGTCAAGTATTGATAGATCTATCTTAAATTTTATATCCATATTGGAATCTATTATTATCTGTTCTTGTAACTGAATCGAAAATCCAGATGGGAGATGCTCTTTCAGCCACCTGGCAACAAACAGCTCAAAAAGGCGGTCCATTTTCACGAGGAAAGCGATCATCTCGTGATCTCCCGACTCGTGGCCTGGGCCCATGTGCTCCAGGAAGAATCTGCAGAGTGCATGCATGGGCTGATAGTCCTGGTTTAGTCGGCTGTAGTGCCTGGCAATGCACTCTTCGGCCTGGCAGGGTCGAAGCTCTACAAAGCCTGCGGTATCTCGGAAGGCCTGGCGCACCAGAGGAAGCGACAGCTCTGTGCATAAGCTGCTGTGCAGGATTTGCAGCAGAGTCCAGGCCAGGATTCGATTCTCATCCACATCCGGAGTATGCTCCTCGAAGTGGCAGGCAATCCTCGTCTCCCAGGGCTTCTGGCAGGCGGCTCGATGGTCCAGCCGCCCTCGGACAAAAGGAAGCTGCTCGGATCGCTTTTGATAATCTCGATAAAAGCCTCTGCGTCCCCTGCTCAGTACCAGCACGGCGAGATGCCTGGCCAGACGGTCGTAGAAGTCCTCAAGGCTGGAGCAATCCACAAGCCCTTCCAGAAGCTGAAAGCTCTTCATATCATAAGCGTATTCCAGCATGCGAAAGATGTTCTCAACGGGCACTTTGGGCAGCAGCCTCAGCCCCACTTGCGAGGTTAAAGGAAGGTAGCCCACAACGCCCTGCGCCGTCAGCCTCCAGTTGGAGTCAGGCAGAAATGAGGTAGCTTCTACCTTGACTACATTCGAATACTCTCGCCTGATCAGCTCTGCTGCCTCTAGAGGCAACTGCTGGCGAGTCACCTCTCGCGGCTCGTATTCAAATAGCTCAATGACTCTGGGTTGCGGATTCATTGAAAATCAAAATCCAATGGAGGACTTGATGCTCTCCCAGCGGAATTTGTCTGCACTCTTGCGATTATCAAAGAAGTACTCATCCAGATATGGCTCTACCTCCATCTTCCAGATGCCTTCCATCTCGGCCTTCAAATCCTCTCTGAGGAAATAGGAGATGCCAAGCTCATAATGTGGATCTCTGATCTCTCGATTTATGTTGGTCAGAAGGTAAACGAGGCCTTCTACTGATTCTACTGGCAAGTCTGTGCCTTCTCTGGCATGATATCTCTTCAGGACCTCGAAGTCGGGCAACAGTTGGATGAATGCAAACCTTCGTCGCAGGGCATGATCCACCAGAGCGATAGAGCGATCGGCGGTATTCATAGTGCCGATGATGCGCACATTTTCCGGTATCCTGAAAAAAGTGCCGTCTACCGAGAGTGGGACTGCCTTGTTCCTGTATTCCAGAAGGTACATCATCTCTCCAAAGACGCGGGAGAGATTGGCGCGGTTGATCTCGTCGATGATCAGGACGCAAATGCCATCTTTGTCTTGGGCCTTCCGGCAGAATTCAAGGAACCTGCCTGGAACAACGGAATACTCCAAAGTGCCGTCCGCTCGGGCCTGGGGCCGGATTCCCTGGATGAAATCTTCGTAGGCATAAGCCGGATGGAACTGAACCAGCTCCACAAATCCATCGCCGCTGCTGACCAGATGGCGGGCGAGGTGCTCGGCCAGGAAGGTCTTGCCGGTGCCGGGTGGGCCGTAGATGATGGCCTGGCCTTTGCGGTGGATGGATTGGAGCCAGTTCTTGATGGCAGCATCATCTTTGCTTATGTCAGCAGCCAACTGATCAATTGTGTAAGTCTGCGTTAACATTTGGCAGGCCAATTCTTCCAAAGCCACGGCTTCATCTTCAGTAACCGCAAAGTTCGTTGAATGTGGTTGTTTCAAAACAAGCAAAGATTTGAGCACTGGGTGCCTGAGAAGGTCTTGCGGCGTTATTCTTCTTTTCAGCACCTGCTCAATAGAGATTCGAACAGCGGAGTGAGTTGACTTATCTAAGTTGTCTTTATTGAGGTAAAACTTTGTCTCACTTTCAAATTCTGAAAATTCTCCCGTATCTGTGAGCACTTTGCCTATCGCCACAATTCCGGCATCATTTCCAGATTCCCAGAGATAAGCTACGTCATCAGCATGTATCTGCGTTTTATAGGATGTAACTATCCACGTAAGTTCTTGTAGTTCCTTAAGAGCACCCTTGAGATTATATTGATTGGGATTATATTGAAAAATCCAACATTTGTGGCTTTTAAAGCTAACATTTTCTGAAAGAAGCTTTTCAAGTTTCACTTCATCAAAAATGGCTTCCCCTATCTCAGTTACATGATGCTTTCGCCAAATTGTCCTTCTCCATGCTCCAAATTTGTCCTTGATATATTCAAGCGTCTTCTCGTGTGCATTTCTGAGATCGTTGTCGAGAGGCCTAACCATTTCGATGGGCAAGGAGTAGTTCCTTACGTCTTGTTCGCCAGACTTTTTTGCAAAACTGAAAGTCACAAAACTATCATCTAAGTTTACCAGATTCTTCAGAAATGTCAATTTTACTCTATTTTCGGTAAGCTCTGGATTCTTGAAATCCAAGACCAACCATTGGCCAAAATTGAGTCTAAGGACTCTTCCGTTCTTTGGGAGCGTAATAGCAAAGCGTTCATCATCTGAGCTATTGACTCCGAGGCGATTTAAGGTCTCCCTCAAAAAGCCAAAAGCCCATTTAGCTTCCCTAAGATCAGTGAATATTTGGGAGAACGGTTCAGAAAGTCCTGGCAGTCGCATTGCCGTATACCAATGAGAAAACATATCAAAGAGGTCGGCAATCGGTAAATCCATCCTGCTAATATCCTTAATATCTTCGGAAACTCCTTTCAGCAAAGATAAAATAGTCTCATTTGCCTTTGGATAGTCAGCTATATTCTGTGAATAAGATCTTTCCGCGAAGTGATTGAGGACATTGCGGGATTTATTATTGATGAGAACAAACTGATCTGGATGCAAGGCATTTAGGATCGGTGTTAAAGTTCCTGTTTGAAATCCCTTAGAAAAAGGTGATGTTGAAAATTCCGCACATGCTTCCGGAAGTTGTTCTGGATCCTCATCACAACGACTTACAAATTCCAAAATTCTTCTCGCTACGGAAGGCCAATCCGTTGGGTTAACAAAGCCTAAACCCTCTAATTTCTTTCGTGCGTCTGTTTTAAATACCCAACCAGGCGAGATAAATAGACCACTTTTTCTAGCTTGATCTGAGTCCGCGTAAGGAAGCAACTTCAAAATAACCAGGTCTGTTGTGTCCTCTTGCCGTTCTTGAATCCTGCGAATTTCATCCAAATTGTTGCGCGCCTGGGATCGGCTCAGGTCATAAGAAGCTGCGTGTTTCACGCCTTCAGGCGAAGAAAGGTATGAACCTGCAAATTCACGAAAGAGCTTCAAGAATTCAACGCGCTTTTCTTTCGTTAGAATATTGGCATTATTAATCAATACATTGGTTAAATAAATGGTGCTTTGGATATCTACCATATCTCTAGGCCCAAACACGTTCATCTCTTCTTTGAGCTGATGAGATATTTGCTTGATGCTGGAATAAGCCCGACTAGACGGAGTTCCTTTGAATTGCACATCATCCGTACCAAGAAATTCCAGGAAGCCCTTCATTGCCCTTGGTTTTATGAACATCTCTGTTTTAGGGTGGCAAAGAAATAGAAAATAAGTTGGAAATGTCCATTTGCTTGGAAGTGAGTGGGATTTGATAAAGTTAAGATATCGCTCCAGTCTCTCTGGTGATTGTCCCGGGCCATAGAGCAAGTCAAAAAATGCTCCACAGAAGGCTCTTTTATCTAGGCCTGGCTGTTCTAAAATGCCAAGATCCCCTTTAGCAGGCATCCAATTCCAGAGCAAGTTTGTGGCGTTGCCTATTTTCTTGATTCTTGTTATTATCTCCTCGTAATTGCCCTCCTCCTGCAACATAAGAAGTTTTTTTTCGTCCAAGAGCTCGCGAGCTTTCAAAGCAGCAGATTGCTTGTAATCGATCTCATCCTTCATGAACTTGGGATGAGAAAAACCGGACCAATCAGGGTATTCCTTTTTTATTAATTTAACGATATTTCCAATCTTTTCCTTATCAATAATCATTCCGTTGACCTTCAGGTTGCTCGCTAAGAAGTGATTATTGCAGCGACCTTATCTAAGCTTCGAACAAGATAAAATAATATTAAAAACAATAATAAAGGTGCCGGGGGCGGGATTCGAGCCCGCGACTTCGAGATACCTCAGGAAGCGCGCGTTAATCGTTTTACCCTATGAGTCTCGCGCCCTAACCAACTAGGCCACCCCGGCACGGCATAGTCCCTCGATTGAATTGTTAAATAAGGTTTGTGCTTCCCCCGTCCCAGGCGCGCTCTGGGCCCGCGGGCCGCGCCAGGGAAAGAGCCATCTTTTAGTAGCTCTATAGATTTCCAGGACCATTCATGCCCTCCGACATAACAGGCTCAGTAAGCGATACGCTTTCGGGAAAGACGATAGTAGTAGCAGTTACAGGCAGCATCGCCGCCGTGCGGGTGGTAGACCTCATTCGCGATCTGATCAGGCGCGGTGCACAGGTGCACACTGTTGCCAGCGCCGCCGCCCAGCAGATCCTGCACCCTTATGCCCTGCAGTACGCCACCGGCCACGGCGTGATCACTGAGATAACCGGCCAGGTGGAGCATGTCCAGTATTGCGGCGTGGGCGGCCTGGCGGACCTTCTCCTGGTCGCTCCTGCCACCGCCAACACCATCGGTAAGATGGCCTGCGGCATCGATGACACGCCTGTGACAACCTTTGCCACCACAGCGTTGGGCAGCGGAAAGCCGGTCGCCGTGGTTCCTGCCATGCATGAGGCCATGTACCGCCACCCGGCTGTGCTGCGCAATCTGGAGACGCTGCGGGCTATGGGCGTGACCCTGATCGATCCGCGCCTGGAGGAGGGCAAGGCCAAGATCGCCGACAACCTGGCAGTGGTGAGGGAGGTGGAGAGGCTGCTGGGACCGGCGGACCTGGCAGGCAAGAAAATAGTCATCACCAGCGGCTCGAATGCCGAGATCGTCGATCCCATTCGCATCCTCACCAACCGCGCCTCAGGCAAGACTGGCGTGGCCCTGGCTCTGGAGGCGCGCCGACGCGGTGCAGAGGTGATTCTGGTGCACCGCTTCATCCAGGACATTCCCGTGCGTCAGGTCTACGCCGAGAGCGCCAAGCAGATGCTGGACGCTGTGCTGGCCGAAGTTGGGAAGGGCTGCGACGCCCTGATCAGCGCCGCTGCTGTGGCCGACTACACTCTGGATGCAAGCGAGGGCAAGATCAAGTCCGGCCAGGAGCTGGTGCTACATCTTTTGCCCACCCAAAAGATCATCAAGACGGTGCGTGAGGCCTACCCGGATCTGTTGATCGTGGGCTTCAAAGCCGAGACAGGCGTGACGGATGAGGAGCTTGTCCTTCGGGCAAAGAAATCCATGCTGAGCGCCGGGCTTGACCTGGTGGTGGCCAACGACGTTGCTTCGGGCGGCATGGGCACGGATGATAATCGTGTCCTCATAATAGATCGCCAGGCTCGGTGCAAAGTCGCGCAAGGCAAAAAGGGCCTGATAGCAAAGATGATCATAGATTCCCTGGTGGAGACCATATGAGCGGCGGCATCAGATGCGCCCGAGCCTTTGTGCCCTCCCACATCACGGGCTTTTTTGCCGCCCATCGCCGTGAGGAGCCGCGCCTCGCAGGCTCCGTAGGCTGCGGCCTGTGTCTGTCCCTCGGGGCTACTACTATTGTGGAGTCGGGTCCCGATATCCAGGAGACGGAAATCTATCTCAACGGCATACTATCCGAGGCTCCCGTTTCTAGATATGTGGTGGAAAAATTGGCCAAGGGGCCGGTCAGGGTGAGGACAGAGTTGCAGATGCCTTTTGGGGCGGGTTTTGGAGCCAGCGGGGCAGGGGCACTGGGCTGTGCCTACGCACTTAACAAAACGTTCGATCTGGGCCTGACAGCGAACGGGGCAGCGGCCATAGCCCACGAGGCAGAGGTCATGAACCGGACGGGTCTGGGAGATGTCATCGCCCAGAATTCAGGTGGCCTGGTGGTGCGACTGCAACCGGGCGCGCCTGGGACCGGCCAATTCGATCGCATACCCGTTCCACCCCTGCCCATCAGCTACGTGGTGCATGGCCCCATCTCCACAAAACAGGTCCTCTCCGACGAAAAGGTGATGACAGCGGTCAACGCAGCGGGCGAGGCGGCCTTGAAGGAGCTCTTGAAGAGGCCCACATTCACCCAGTTCATGAGGCTCTCCCGCCGCTTCACCGTGAACTGTGGCCTGGCCAGCGACTGGGCCTTGCAGGCCATAGAGGCGGTGGAGGCGGCGGGCGGCATGGCTGGCATGATCATGCTGGGCGATGCAGTATTCGCCTATGGCGGGGCCGGGGGGCTGCGCGGCTTCGGCGAGGTTCATACTACTACTATCTCACAAAGAGGTGCCAATCTTGACTGATATTCCAGCGTCACATCCCAGGTATGCTTCTTTAGTGGCACGCGAGCGCGTGGCTGAGGGAGTAAAAAAAGGCTACACCAGCAGCCAGGGCCTCATTGCTCAGGGCAGAGGCGAGTGTTTCGACTATCTTTTGGGCGAGAGGACGACAGATTCGGCAGAGGTGGCAACGAAGGCGGCTGCGGCCCTGCTGCTCCTGGCAAAGCGACCTGCCTTGAGCGTCAACGGCAACGTGGCCGCCCTGGTGGCAGAGGAGATGGTGGCCCTGGCCGCAGCGCTTTGCACCCCTCTGGAGGTCAACCTCTTCCACCGCTCTGAGGAGAGAGTGAAGAAGATCGCCGACCTCCTGCGGGAGAAGGGAGCAAAAGAGGTGTTGGGCGAAAAGCCTGATGCCTGCGTTCCCGGCCTGGGGCATGCTCGGGCGCTGTCTACGCGAGGTGGGATTTACGATGCCGATGTGGTACTTATTCCCCTGGAGGACGGCGACCGCTGCGAGGCGCTGGTGGCTATGGGAAAGAAGGTCATCGCCATCGATCTCAATCCTCTCTCCCGAACGGCTCGAAAGGCCACGGTAAGCATCGTGGACAATATCCTGAGGACGGTGCCGAATCTGACGGAGCAGGTCAGGCAGCTCTCGGATGTGTCGCGCGCTGATCTGGCGAGAATGTTGCAGGAGTACGACAACGAAAAGGTGCTGCGTCAGTCGGTTGGGGAGATTTTGGATCATTTGGCGGAGCAGTCTAAGCGAGAGCTTCTTTAAAGCTCCTTCAACTCAATTTGGCTCATGTTTTTTCTAAACATCCATAAACTATTTCCGATTAATAATCAATAAGGATGATTGAGGTGTGACAATGAAATTTTGGCTGTTTCTCATCTTGATTGCATCAAATGTACTTTGTATATCTGCTATGGTGCAGGGCAGTGAAAATCCCTTCGGCTCAGCAACCTCTGATTCAATCTCTCTAAAAGGTGATATCTATTACCTTCCCGAGGGTGCTTCGTACCTTCCGGACTTTTCCGGCCTTACTCCGGTGGGAAGCATATACACAAAAGTCTTGGACATCCCGACGCGATCATTCACAACAGGTTTCCCCGGAGTTACCGATCGGTTCGAGTGGTTTGCCATCAGATACACTGGCGTCTTCAACGTTGATACCGTTGGGGATTACGCCTTCAGACTTGTTTCTGATGACGGTTCCCGCCTATTCATCGATGGCAAGATGATTATTGACAATGATGGCGTGCATCCGACACAGAGCGTCTCCGGCAACGCTTATCTTACAAGTGGCCAGCATTCAATTGGGGTAGACTACTTCCAGGGGCCGAGACAAGAGATTGCACTGCAGTTCTTCTGGACTCCTCCCGGAGGATCTGAGGAGATATCCAAGCCTACCTATGCGCCCAGACCACCAGAGAGCGAGGACGGCACGGCATCCTCTCAGGCGACCGGATCATCTCAAGGCGTTGAGCCATCTGAGGATACGGGTCCTTCTGCTTCTGGATGCAATTGGTGCCCGGAGGATCTGACCCATCTGGACCTCACGGGGACTTGGAGCTGCGATGATGGTGGAAGCTATTACATCCAACAGCACGGGCATATTGTCTGGTGGAGCGCAGAGGGCTCGGCAACTGAACCTACCTGGTCGAATGCCGCCCGGGGAATTCTCAGCAATTGCGTGCTGACTCTTGAGTACTCTGATGTTCCAAAGGGCAGCGCTACGGGATATAGCACCCTTGTTCTGGAAGTCCTTTCCAATGAAGAGATGGTAGCTAGGGAGAAGCCCCAGAGCTACTCAGGATATCATTGGAGGAGGATCTAGGCAAGACAATGCTTGTTGCCCTGTTGCTCACAGCAATGAGCTTAACAACGACGGTAATGGCGATAGTTGTTGTTAAAAGGTGAACCAATCAGGTGCAAGGGTATCTCAATTCAGTCATTTTTAATTATTTATTTAATTTGTTTTATGCAATTAAAATTGAACCGTATTGGATTAATTCAACTTAAGCAGGTGCGAAATACTTTCGGGACTACACACGCAGAGGGCAACGAAAGACGGTTATTCTAAGAGCGCTATCAACAATCAAGATAATGAAAGGAGTGAACACCATTGAATGAAGATCGCAGGGCTGGCAGAGGTACGTCGAACCGGAATTGGTGGCCTAATCAGTTGCGGCTTGGTATCCTGCATCAGCATTCCACCAAGTCTAATCCGATGGGAGAGGATTTCAACTATGCAGAAGAGTTCAAGAGTCTCGACCTGTCGGCTGTAAAGAGGGACCTTCTGGCGCTGATGACCGATTCGCAGGACTGGTGGCCGGCAGACTTCGGCCACTATGGACCATTGTTTATTCGCATGGCGTGGCACAGCGCAGGCACGTATCGCATCAGCGACGGTCGAGGCGGCGCAGGGGGCGGTAACCAGCGCTTTGCTCCTCTCAATAGTTGGCCCGACAATGTCAACCTTGATAAGGCACGCAGGCTGCTTTGGCCGATCAAGCAGAAGTATGGCCGGAAAATTTCCTGGGCAGACCTGATGATCCTCACCGGCAACGTTGCTCTAGAATCTATGGGATTCAAGACGTTCGGTTTTGCCGGCGGGCGTGAGGACATCTGGGAACCGGAACAAGACACCTACTGGGGCTCTGAAGACGAGTGGCTGGGCGACAAGCGTTACTCCGGCGACCGGGATCTCGAAAATCCGCTTGCTGCCGTCCAGATGGGTCTGATTTACGTCAATCCTGAAGGTCCGAACGGCAATCCGGATCCGATAGCTGCAGCGCGCGATATCCGCGAGACCTTCGCTCGCATGGCAATGAATGACGAAGAGACGGTTGCCCTCATTGCGGGCGGTCATTCCTTCGGTAAGACCCACGGTGCAGGCGATGCGAAACATCTGGGGCCCGAGCCTGAAGCTGCCGGTATCGAAGAGCAGGGTCTCGGCTGGAAGAGCAGCTTTGGCACGGGCAAGGGCGCTGACACGATCACAAGTGGCCTGGAAGTCACCTGGACCAACACGCCAACGAAGTGGAGCAAAAACTTCTTCCGGATACTGTTCAGCAATGAGTGGGAATTGACAAAGAGCCCGGCCGGTGCACATCAATGGAAGCCGAAGGGTGACGCAGGTGCCGGCAGCGTGCCGACTGCACATGACTCCTCAAAGCGCATTGCGCCTTCCATGCTGACCACCGACCTCTCTCTACGGTTTGACCCTGTCTATGAAAAAATTTCGCGGCGCTTCATGGAGAACCCGGATCAGTTCGCGGACGCTTTCGCACGAGCCTGGTTCAAGCTGACACATCGCGACATGGGTCCGCGTACACGCTATCTCGGACCGGAAGTTCCCGGCGAGGAGCTAATCTGGCAAGACCCCATTCCTGCCGTCAATCACAAACTGATTGGAGAAAAGGACATTGCTTCCCTCAAGAGCAAGATCCTGGCTTGTGGCTTGTCAGTGTCGGAACTGGTAACAACGGCCTGGGCGTCGGCATCTACGTTTCGCGGCTCTGACAAGCGCGGCGGTGCGAATGGTGCCCGCATTCGTCTGGCACCGCAAAAGGACTGGGTTGTCAATCAACCGGCTCAGCTGGCTAAGGTTCTCAAGACCATAGAGGATATCCAGAGCGCCTTCAACAGCGCCCAGTCCGGCGAAAAGAAGGTATCTCTTGCCGACCTGATCGTTCTTGCCGGTTGCGCGGGCATCGAGCAAGCCGCGAAGAATGCCGGCCAAAATGTGACAGTCCCCTTCACGCCGGGACGCATGGACGCCTCAAAGGAGCAAACCGATGTGGAGTCCTTTGCCGTGCTCGAACCGGTCGCGGATGGGTTCAGAAACTACCTTAAAACAAAATTCTCTGTATCGTCTGAGGAGCTACTGGTCGATCGGGCGCAATTGTTAACGCTAACGGCCCCAGAGATGACAGTTCTTGTGGGCGGCATGCGCGTCCTGAATACCAACTTCGGACAGACCCAGCACGGCGTCTTCGCAAAACGGCCGGAGGCCCTGACCAACGACTTTTTCGTGAACCTGCTCGACATGGGAACGATGTGGAAGGCATCTTCGGTGGCTCGGGACGTGTTCGAAGGGCGTGATCGCAAGACGGGTGAACTGAAGTGGACCGCCACGCGTGTCGATCTAATCTTCGGTTCCAATCCCCAGCTCCGGGCCTTGGCGGAAGTCTACGGATCTGAGGACTCCCTTGTGAAGTTCATTCATGATTTTGTGGTGGTGTGGAACAAAGTCATGAACCTTGACCGGTTCGACCTCGCTAGATCGTAGCATAAACGTCTTAGATGGCTTCTGACAGGGCGGCGAAAAAAAAACGGCCAGCTAACAACCGGTTTCAGCGGATGGTGTATCGCCGCCGCGAAACCATCCTCAGTTCCTTGACCCAATATGAAAATTACGTGCGGAGGGATCTCAATTCCCCGCACGCTAACGCCCTGGAACATTACCGGCATCCACGAGTCGATCATGACTCAGACAGAAGCAAAGTCTACTCTTACCACCAGAGGGTGGGCTCAAAATAAACCGCGTTTTCTGCATTAGAATCATCGATGGTTACACTTAGTGAAGTCAGAACATCCGTACCATCCCTCTCTCTGAAATAGACCAAACGCCGATTCAGATCAATCTTGAACTTTCCCATGTAGCATACATTGGTGTTCAGCTCATCCCAAATTAAGCCCTTAAATGAGGAAAGAACCACATTTCCTGCCCTCACACGCTGTTGATCAGTCTCCCGGAACCATTCTAGATTGACTTTAGGGAAAGTTATCATTGCCAGATACGGGCGCGGTTCAGTGCCCATGGCAGCCTGTGGTCCCAATTCTACTTGTGGGGCTGGTGTGATGGGAATACGCGTCGGTTGGCTATTCATGTAATCACTGGCTTTGATTATGGATACGCTTACAGGCTGCCCCCACGCAAGGTTGGGGACGTCCAGGTTCAGGTCATAGTTTGTCCATTCAAAGTTTGACATGATGGGATCAGGCCGGAACTGATAGATCGTACCTCCATACGGATGCCATAGATTCCATGACGTGCAAATGTTAACGAGAACTCTTGAAAGAGGCTGAGAGCCGGCTACTGGTATCGTTCCACCCAGCTGAAGTGGGCCGTTGCCTTTTAGGTCTACTGCCATCAAGGAATTATCGAGTTCGATGGCAATGGAACGAGGTGGGGAAAGACTGTATGCCAAGCGCTCTTTTGTGGCTAAGCCAGATGGGATTGTTGAATCTTTAATCATATTGAAGACATTGCCTTCCTGTGCAGATGTTATGGAAAGGGCTATTGTAACAAAGACCAGGATCGACAGAGCCCATAGCCATATTGAATCTTTTTGTTTTAGCATTAATGTCACCAGCCAATGCATTCCGTCCTTATTGATTTGATTAAATAAATTATTTCCCTATGTCGTCGGTTAAGACCTCAATTATAATTTTGTGGTGATCTTATTTTGCATAAACCAATTCGATAGTTGGCAGATAAAGCGATTATCACATAGCATGAGGCGCAGCTACAGGGGCCATCAGTTTAGCGTATCCGGAGGGCTGCTCTTGGGCCGGCACATGGGATACAAGCTTTGGAAGAATGCAGATATTGCCCTATCCTTGGAATCAGGATGGGCAGTCCATCACAGGTGACTATGATCAAGACAATGGAGCGATCCAGGGAAGGATTGCAGGCAATAAGCTGTCTGGCAAGTGGGGTGAAGCACCCACCTATAACCTTCCAAACGACGCAGGGGATTATGAGTTATATATGTCGGAGGATTGCGAATCGTTTATCGGTTGGTGGAGGTACGGCTATACTGGAGACTGGGACGGAGACTGGGACGGAGACTGGAATGGTATCCGGGTAGATGAGAAATTGGATCTCCGCCCCAAAGGTCACGGAATCTGTTGACATGAAAAGCACGTGAGAATGAAATTCTTCGGCAATAATCTCCTAACCCATTCTCCCCCGCGCTGCCTTTTGGACGCTCTGATCCTGATCCTCAGCCAGACGTTTCAGAGCCCCTGCGGGGGTGTTGGGATTTTCCGCCACCGCTGCCCGCACCACCCAGGACCAGTGCCCAGCAAGCTCATCCAGGATTTCGCCATCCAGTTTATCATTGCGGGCCAAGGCTTCCCTGACCTCCCAGCTCCTGTCTGAGGCCAGTGAGGCCAGCGCCTGCGCAGGCGTGCATGCATTTTGCGCGACCGTCGCCCGCACATCCATGATCCTGTCGGCTGAGAGGTAGATGAGCAGATCTTCAGGCGTAGATGGATTTCTGGCAATGTTGTTTCGCACCTCCCAGAATATGTCCTTGACCATTTTGCTCATCGATTCCTCGGACAGAAGGGGATTATTCGCCGCCGCGGCTCGGACATGCTCATCGCAGTCGCGGGCGAGAAAGGCCAGGGTCCGGGAGTTAACCTGCCGGCCCTTAGCCGCTGCTTCCTTTACTAGATAGCGATTCTTTTGCAAAGTGCAGTCATAGTCCACCATCTCATCTGCTGCCAGCATCTCCAAAATATCGCAGGTGGCATGGCAGTTCAAAGCAACCGCCGCCCGTACATATCCTGAGCTGTCCTCGGCCAGCCGTGCGAGGGTGGGCAGCGAGGCGCGGGCGTTGCCTGCCACAGCCTCTCTCACCCATTGCACCTTATCTCTTGCCAGCGAATCCAGGATATGCTCAGGCGTATCGGCATTCCCGGCAGCTTTTCTTCGCACATGCCAGTCCCAGGAGCGAGATAGCTCTTCCAGATCGTCCGGTATTTTTTTATCACCGGGAGGCGCGCTCATTTTCCGGTCCTCTGAACCACAATATCTCTAAACCTCAATTCTGTAGTATGTAAAGCCATAAACATCTTCTAAAAGTTCCTTTTTCTTTCGATCATCGCGAAGCGGGAGCGATCTCTCTACCACCAACAGGCCGATGGCGGGAGCGATCTGGCGGATGAGGCTCTCATCGCCGGAAAGCACTGCATATTTGAGGAGGGTTTTATATTTGTCCATCAAGGCGGCGAGTCTTTCTGCCACAAGATCAGAGTGGCTCTTGATCTCCTCCTCGCGCAGCCTCTCAAACCTCTTCTGGCTCCAGCCGCCTTTGGAGTGCTTTCCCATTACCGAGCTTTCCACCATCTCTTCCGCCAAAAAGCCCTCCCGGCTCAAGGCCACCCCCAGGAAGGTCTCTCCGGCATGGACTAGGGCGACGAGCACGGGTGTATCCATCATCTCCTCCAGGGGATCGAGGACGAAGGCACTTCCTTCCCGAATAAGGCTCTCCTGGATGGGAAAAGGCGGGATGAGCAGCAGAGTGAAGAGCTGGGGGCTGTGCAGGATTATTCCGCCTCGCTTGGATTTAATGGCGGAAGCTGCCTTTTTGATTTGCTGGGGGAGCTCGGCGTCCACCGGAACGGGGCCTGGGTAATAGGCAACCAGTAGGTCATCTTTAGGAGAGCGGCAGGCCTTGAGTCTCTCTCTGAGCAGGTCCATCTCTCGCGAGCTCAGCTTTCTTGCCTTTGGCTTTTGCTCATCAAATGCATCTGTTGCGGCCTGCGCCGACGCCGTGGTCAAGGAGAGCGCTGCCGCCTTTTGCTCGGCGGCTTTGAGGGCCAAATTGGCCTCTTGATTGGCAAAGGAGAGTTTGCGCATCTTCTCGTCCCGCTTTTCCAGGGTGTGCAGGAGTTCCTCTTTTTCGTCCTCCTGCTTTGCCAAAGCAGCCTGCAGCTCCAAAATGCGATCTTCCAGCTTCTTCTTGCCGAAGAGGTCTACCAAATGCATACCACCAAAATCTTATTGTGTATATTTATCGTGCAAACATTATCTCACGAACTTCTCAATCAGATCTAATGATGTCGTCTCCAGGCCGCACTCCTGCAAATGGTGCGCCAGAAGGCTGGCTCTCTCTCCCGCGGGATGGTAGACCAGCACTTCTTTGGGCGAGACGTGCTCGATCATCTTCATCAGGCCGCGAAAGTCCAGGTGATCTGAGAGTTGAATGGTGGGGTAAGACGTATCCCTTCTTCCGGTGAGGAAGAATTTGTTGCGACAATGCACCTGGTGCAAATTCCAGGGGGTGACCACATTGGATATGCCCCCATTTACCTCGGTGAGCGGCCCGGCAGCATCTTTCATCAGCTCTTGCGTTAAAACCAGGCTCTTCTCATCCATGCCGATCTCATCCTTGTAGCCCATGGCCCTCATGAGAGCCACTGCACGCTGGGCTTTGCCGAAGGCATAGGCACCAAAGCTTGCCCTGTCTTCCAGAGCCTCGGAAAAGCCTGCGAGATCGTCCTCAAAGATGCAGGATGGGTCATAGGGATCGCCGTAGTTGGCTTCAGCAACCAGAAAGTCGCATTTCGGCAGATGCTGGTAGTCTTTTACGTCTCCTGTCACCAGCACCTTCTCTCCCGTCTCCGTTTGCCAGGAGAACGCGGTCGAGCCGATGGTGTGGCCGGTAGTATGCGTGTCCACTCTCACATCGTCAACAACGATGCTTTGCCCTACCTCAAAGGTTCTGCCTTTGTACTCCCTATCATAGCGAATCTCCAGAGCGCGTGCCGTCTGTACGGAGGCCACAGCCCGAGGTGAGTTCATGGCCGATTTCCCATAATGATCGCTGTGGGCATGAGTTATGAGGTAGGCATCGGGCTGCACGCTGGCCTTGGGTGCACGGCTGGTATCTATGGAAAATAGGTGAGAGTCGAAGCGTAAGGAGAGATGGGGCGCAAGGCCTCCTCGGCTGTTAATCCTTCGTACGGCCTCCAGGCAATAGTCCTCTCCTGCCATTTTCCTTCTAACTCTCCTTCTTGCAGCGTGCTTTTCTGCTTCTCACTGCAGAGCCTTGTTGATGGCTTCTATCAGCTCTTCCTTGGCAGTGACGCCCATCCACTTCTGTACTTCTCTGCCGTCTTTCTCCAATATGATGGTGGGTACAACCATGATGCTTTTCTCAATGGCCAGATCGCCCTCCTTGTCCACGTTGATCTTCTTAAACTCCACCTTATCGCTGTAGTCTTTAGCTAGATCATCGAAGATGGGGCCCTGTATCTTGCATGGTCCGCACCAGTCCGCATAAAAGTCCATCAGAATCGGTTTAGCCGTAATATATCCGCTCCTTGATTATCCGTCTCGTCCGGCCGCCCGGGCAAGGGTCCGATGTAAACTATGCTCTTCTTGGTATATCAAATTATATCGAATTTAACGCCGATCTTGAATATGTGCAGAGTAGGCAACAGCAGCATCTTTCTGCCCGTCTTGGTCCTGATCTCCTGCAATATCTCCTGGATTCTCTTCTCAGTGGCCGACACAGTGAACCAGAGATTGTAGCCGCTCTCGTCCGGTCGCAGGTAGTTATGCGAGACCTCTGTGTACTCATTAATGATCATGGCCATGCTATCTGCTTCTTCTCGTGATACCTTTAGAGCTGCCAAGATTCCGCTGCGACCCAATCTGCGCAAATCAAGAATCGGCCCGATCCTGCGCACCAATCCGTCCTTCTGCAGGCCTGCCAAACGCAGTATTACCTCTTCTTCTTCCAGTCCCAGGGCCTCTCCCAAATCCTGGAAAGGTCTGGACGTTATGGGAAAGCCGTCTTGCACTGCGGAAAGCAGCTCTAAATCGATCTCATCCATGGCTACACTTCCAGGCGGCAGGCAGGGTCCTCCCCCAGGAAATCGCCCGTTTTTGCATAGGCCCGCGCCCGGCAGCCTCCGCAGATGGAGGAGTAACTGCATCGTCCGCATTTTCCTTTGAGTTTTCTCTCTCTTAGTGCCGCGAGCTCTGGAGCATTCTCCCATATCTCTATAAAATTCTTCTCCCTGATGTTTCCTACCCGCAGAGGAAAATAGCCGCAGGGATAGACATCGCCCTTTCGGGAGACAAAGACGAAGCTTCTGCCAGCCAGGCAGCCGCCGACGCGGCCACTTCCCGGCCTGGCTATGCGAGCATACTGGGGCGCGCAGGTGACCTGTACTTCCAATGGTCGAAGCGCTCGCTCTCTGTCGATCTCTCGGAGGAGCTGCTCCTGCCGCTGTGGCGAGATGAGATCCGCTTCCCGGCCGCGGCCCGTGGCTACCAGGAAGAAGAAGTGCAGGGCACGGGCTTCCACTTGTTGGGCCAGATCAAAGATTGCAGCAACATCAGACTCATTCTTGCTGGTAAGGGTGTTATTGATCTGAAAATCGACCTTGCCGCGCAAATTCTCTATCCCCTGCATGGCTGCCTGAAAGCTACCCTTGCCGCGAATCAGATCATGCTTCTCGGACGACGCGCTATCCAGGCTGATGCTGACTCGCGAGATGCCGCTGGCTGCTATTTCGTCTGCCACCTGTGCTGTGATTGTGGTTGCATTGCTCGCCAAAGAGACGCGCATGCCCAGAGCTACGCCGCGGCGCGCTATCTGGAAGATATCGGGCCGCATCAAGGGCTCGCCGCCGCTTAAGATTATCATGGGCTGCAAGGGGGCAATGCTGTCAAGAAAGGAGAATGCCTCCTCTGTGGAAAGCTCATCAGCGTCGGGCAGAGGGGAAGCAGAGGCGCGGCAGTAGCCGCAGGACAGATTGCAGGCTGCCGTCACCTCCCAAGCAACAATCAGCATCAAAGCAGGCCTTTTTTAACCAGCAATTCTGCGTTGAGAATGCTGGCACCCGCTGCGCCGCGCACGGTGTTGTGTCCCATGCAGATGAACCTGATTCCCGACCTGATCCGTCCTACTGAGATAGCCATGCCGTTACCGCGGCCGCGATCGAGCCTCGGCTGGGGTCGATCCGGCTCATCCTTGACAATTATCGCCTTCTTGGGCGAGGTTGGTAGATCTCCGATGCCCGCATCGAAGTCTTGCATGGCCTTCTTGACCTCTTCAGGTGTGGGATTGTCCCTCATGGTCACCCAGATGGCTTCTGTGTGCCCGTCCATGACCGGTACGCGATGGCAGCTGGCGCTGATAGAGAACTCCGCGTTCACGATTTTTTCGCCGTCAAAGCGCCCCAGGATCTTTTGCGGCTCAGTCTCTACCTTCTCTTCCTCCCCGCCGATGTAGGGAATGACGTTGCCCAGGATTGCCATGGATGGGACGCCCTCATAGCCGGCTCCGCTTACGGCCTGCATGGATGCCACATGCACGCTCTGGATGCCGAACTTCATGAGAGGCTTTAGCGGCAGGGTGAACATAATGGTAGTGCAGTTGGGATTGGTGGTAAGGTATCCCTCCCAGCCCCTCTTTTCGCGTTGCACTTTGATGATCTCCAGGTGTTCTTGGTTGCACTCCGGTATGAGCAGCGGCACATCTTCCACCATGCGATAAGAACTGGTATTGCTGGCCACGGCCATGCCCGCGGCCGCGAAGGCAGGCTCAACCGTCTTGGCATCTGCGGCGGGAAGCGCGGAGAAGACAATATCCGCATCGACTTCTCTCGGATCGACGTTGACCACGGTCATCTCCGCGATATCATCGGGAAGTTCACTTTCCAGGCGCCACTTGGCGGCTTCTTTGTACTTCTTGCCCGCGCTTCTTTCCGAAGCAGCGAGGCTTGTCAGCTCGAACCAGGGATGGTTCTTCAGTCCTTCAATGAAGCGCTGCCCCACGGCACCGGTGGCACCCAAGACGCCAGCTTTGATCTTTGCCATTATCAATCACCTAAAGCTAGACTGGGGCTTAGGTCTAGGGGTGTATATATTTCTTGTCCGAAGGGAACTGAGAAAAAATGATTGTAGTTTAAGATTTAAGAATAATTCCTAGTCGGCTACTCGCCTGAGCAGGACATTTTCCTAACTCTGTAGCTTCTAGCAAACTCGCAGTTAACCTCGACCACCTCATCATTGAAGTGCTTGAGGGCATCGGGCACTGGCCCAAGTAGATCGGCCTTCTCCTGAGTATCAACCAGGGCGCCATGCGGCACGAACTTGCCGTCCGCCAGTGTAACGCCAATAACTGCTGCCGTGTGGCCGACAAAGCACTTCTTGCCCAATGTTGATGCATGGACAACAGAGTTGAAACCCACAAAGCTCTCATCCCCTATCTTCATGGGTCCGTGAATTACGGCACCATGGGCGATAGAGATCTGTTTTCCCAGATTTATGGAGCTTCCCATAAGACCGTGGAAGACAACGCCATCCTGGATATTGCACCTATCGCCTATAATGATGGGATTGGCTTCATCCGCCCGCAAAGATACACAAGGGGCCACGTAAACCTCTTCGCCAATGCGCACGTCGCCGATAACCATGGCGGATTCGTCTACAAAGGCCGTTGCTGCAACCGTTGGCATGCATTCATTGCTGTTCCATGATGTCTTGGGGTTGGCTTTAAGCATAATTAGCACCACCTTTTTGGTTATTCTCCATTCACCTTAAAAGAGATTGCCATTAACGATGGTTTGCAAAGCTGCCTATTGACTATTGTCGATAGCGATAGATAATCTGTCCAAAATCTAAGCAGCTTTTTTGGATTGGCGAGATGTACATCGAATACGAATGCAAATTGACTTCAGCATTTTTGCGATATGTGTAATATTATAATCTATAATCCGGATAATTGCCGCCAAATTTAAATATATGAGGAACGAAATTAGGTCCAAGCCATTGAATAATCTTCGTGGGTTAGGGAGGGGATAAGGAGGGATTGGCGAGATTGAAGGTTTGGTGTTTGCTGGGTTGTAAATTGATCGTATTCATTTCATGTATTGAAGGATGATTATTTATATTAAATGTATCCATAAGGGGTGAATTAAATTATGGTTCAGAAAGACCCGCCTGGTGGGCGATGGTTGTTTGTAATTCTAGGCACCATAATCATGTTATGCCTTGGTAGCGTTTACTCGTGGTCAGTATTCGTAAAGCCTCTGACTGATCACTTCACAGCAATGGGTCAGACGGTAACAGCCACTGAGGTCCTCTTGCCGTTTTCCATTTTCCTGTTCGTCTTTTCGGTTGGCATGGTTTTTTCCGGCAAGTATATAGAAAAGTTCGGGCCGCGCAAGATGGCAATGACTGGAGGAATTATCTGCGGCCTGGGCTGGTTGTTGGCTTCCACGGCCAGCTCGACATCGATGCTTATTCCCACCTATGGTGTTATTGGCGGACTTGGCGTCGGAATTGCCTATGGCTGCCCTGTTGCCGTATCAGCAAGATGGTTCCCAGACAAGAGAGGGCTGGCCGTGGGCCTAACTGTGCTTGGCTTCGGCTTTTCTGCCTTCTTCACAGCCAATCTCGCTACATATTTAATTGGCGCATTTGATGTCATGAGCACATTCCGCTTCTTTGGAATAGCTTTCATCATAATCATCGCACTGTGCGCCATGCCTTTGGCCTTCCCGCCAGCAGGATACAAGCCACCTGGCTGGAATCCGCCTGCACCTAAACCTGGTGCATCGGTTACATGCGAGTTCAAGCGTGAGCAGATGCTCAAGTCGACCACATTTTATGGCCTCTGGCTCTGCTATTTCATAGGATGTGTGGCAGGATTGATGGCCATCGGCATATCCAAGCCGGTTGGACAGGAGGTAATTCAGATTGAATCGGGGCTGGCTTCCATGCTAGTAGGGTTCTTCGCCATATTCAACGGCGGTGGAAGGCCTGTCTTCGGCACGCTCACCGATAAGATCACACCCCGAAATTCCGCCATCGTCTCTTTCCTTGCAATTGCTCTGGCATCGCTGATGATGTGGAAGATGGCAGTACCAGGTGCCACCACGATTTACATTGTGGCATTTGCTATCCTCTGGATGTGTCTGGGTGGCTGGCTGGCCATTGCACCCACAGCTACCGCATCCTTCTTTGGTACCTGCGACTATCCCAGGAATTATGGTGTCGTATTCCTGGCTTACGGCACAGGGGCCATTGTCGGGCCGCAGTTGGCGGCAGCAATAAAGGGCATGACTGGAAGCTATGTAGGAGTATTCCCATACGTTGCTCTCTTGGCTGTTGTGGGAATGGTCATTGCCTTCCTTATGCTAAAGCACCCCAAACCACCAGAGTAATTAACTTAAAACTTTTTTTTCAATTGTGACAATTGCTTCGTGCACGGCGCAGGGCAAATGCCTCACGCCCATGTTGATATGTCAAGCTCTATGTCTTTGAATCGTATGGCCATGGGGCTTGATATTTCCGATACGAATGGCACCTTGACATTGAAACGCATCGACTCTCCAGCCGGGATCTTCTTTAGCGCATCACCTTTTTCTCCGGAATAAACCCAGCCGAATTGATCTATCAAGGCAAAGCTCGAGCTATTGTATTCCGCTGTCTGGTTGGCACCATTGGTGATGTTCAAGTCCAAGTTCCAGTTACCCTGACGCCATCTCATCCCGTTTGGCTCATAGGTTGCCCCGTAGAACCTGAGCGTTGTATTGCTACCTGTGGCTTCTGGCATGTGAGTCCAGTTTATGTAGAAGGGATCTGAGTGAGTGGGCACGATTCTAAGACGCTTTACGATAATGTCTTTAGGGACGTCGAATAGGAGCATATCTCTGACCGACCCTCTATATTTGGTCTCTGTCGGAAACCCATTTAGAGTAGATCTGTAAGGGCCACTGTTGCCATTGTATGTATTATTATCGTTATCTATCAGCTCTATGTCGTATAGATCGATAGCATTAGCTGAGATATCAACATATAATCCATCACCGTATTCGTATTTCATAACGCCGTAGACTGTCGCATTGACTATTCCGTTGCCGTTGTGCAGGGGAAAGGCCTGAGCCGCATGCATCAAGATTATTGCCATAGCAAATATTATTACTGCTCTAAGTTGGCCCAGCCTTTGATTGAACTCTCTCATGAGCAAGAATGTCAAGGCCAATTTCTTAAATAGTATTGTATTGATGGCCTCTTGAGGTGACCGATAGCTTGAAGTCAGAGTTAGTGATTGGCTATTTTGAAACGGTATGATGTCAAAAGTCAAGAATTTCTGCGACCTGACAAGTGCGAGTTACACCAGGAAATGGGTCACTTTAAGCATACTGATAGGAATTGCTGCTGGCTTAGGCTCTATCATCTTCTATTGGTCTTTAACGACAGCCACACAGCTCCTGCTCGGGTTTGTTGCGGGATACGTTCCCCCCACCTCCACCGGAGAGGGTGCGACCGTTTTTACCGGAGTGGCAAGGCCCTGGATCCTTCCTATCCTTACGGCCGCTGGGGGGCTGCTCAGCGGTCTCATCGTCTTTCGTTTTGCGCCCGAAGCCGAAGGTCACGGGACTGATGCTGCTATTGATGCATTTCACAATAAAGGTGGCGTCATTCGTCGCAGGGTACCTGTGGTTAAAGCCGTGGCATCAGCAATCACCATAGGCTCTGGCGGCAGTGCCGGAAGAGAAGGGCCCACTGCCCAAATAGCCGCCGGAATTGCCTCTGCCCTGGCAGATCTGTTCCACCTGTCAGATTCCGACCGTCGCATCGCCGTGGCCGCCGGGATCGGTGCAGGGATCGGCTCCATCTTTAAGGCACCCCTTGGTGGTGCCATCCTCAGCATGGAGGTCCTCTATCGACGTGATTTCGAGTACGAGGCTCTTCTGCCGTCTTTTATCGCATCCGTTGTGGGTTACAGCATATTTGCTTCCTGGAGCGGATGGGCGCCGGTACTCGGCAGCGGCATAGTCCCGCCTTTTAGCAGAGCTTATGAGCTGATCTCCTATTCTCTCCTTGGCCTGGTCTGCGGACTGGCCGGCATAGCGTACGGACGCAGCTTTTACTACATAAGAGACATGTTTAGAAATGCAGGAATTCCTAACTGGATAAAGCCGGCCATTGGTGGTCTCATGGTCGGCTTAATTGGCGTCTTTCTGCCGCAGGTCCTGGGCACCAGCTATGGATGGCTGCAGTTTGCCATCAATGGCGATTTCATCGCTTTGCCGGCAGCGGTCATGCTGGCCGTGGCCGTCTTTAAGATCCTGACTACCGGGTTGACTATTGGATCGGGTGGTAGCGGTGGTGTTTTCGCACCCGGTTTGGTGATCGGCGGAATGGTCGGCGGCGTCTTATGGAACCTCCTTAACAGTTTCCCGGCCATCACACCCAGCTCTCCTTCGGCCTTCGTTATTGTGGGAATGATGGCCCTCTTCGGGGGCATAGCCAAAGTGCCTCTGGCAGTTATCATCATGGTGAGCGAGATGACCATGGATTACACTCTCTTGATTCCCAGTATGCTGGCCTGCTCCATTGCCTACTTTGTTACCGGAGACAATTACATCTACGAGAAGCAGGTGAACGTGAGGGCACAATCTCCCGCCCATCGACATGATTACTCTCTTATGCTCCTCAAGTCTCTAAAAGTGAAAGAGGCTATGGTCAGCAATGTGCCGATTATCAGCCCCCGGTCAACGCTCGATGAAGTGGCCAAACTCCTAGAAAGGTATGAGGTCCACGCCGTGCCGGTAGTAGATGAAGGTAGGATGGTGGGGATTGTGGCAAAACAGGACGCTTTAAGATGCATCTACCAAGATCAGCCACAGGCCACGGTGATGGATATCATGAGCACCAAACTGGTAGCAACCCATCCGGATGAGTCTCTGTTCGAAGCGATGAATAAGATGATCGTAAATCACTTCAGCCAACTCCCGGTTGTAGAGAAAAATAATCCCGATCAGATCCTTGGCTTGCTGGCTTTGGATGACGTGACCAGAATCCAATGCTCTGCAAATGTTGGCTGAGGCGGCTCGCTGGCGCTGATGAGCTTGGCAACACCATCGCCTATAATATAAAAAACATAATATCAATACGATTAATTTGCCCGAGCTATTAGGCCACTTGGACTATGAGCCGTCTTGTGCAACCAGGATCTCACAAGCGGAGACCAGCAAAACATTGTCAAGATGTCTCCCAACGCAATTGAGTTCAAAAGCTGGCCGGATAGACAAGCAGGACTGAATTCCAGTAAATTCAAGTTGTCTGATCCAGATATTCCGATAGTTTGGTCTGCGCTGCCATGCACTTCTCACCCGGAATCTCGACAGGATACAGCCCAGTGAGACAGCCCATGCAGAGATGCTCCTTGGGTATGCCAACTGCGTTCACCAGGCCCTTGTGGCTCACGTAGCCCAGGGAGTCGGCGTTGATCACAGCTTCCACGCCCGCCACAGTCTTGTAGGCAGCAATGAGCTCTTCGCGGCTGGCCATATCGATGCCCAGGTAGCAGGGTGCCAGGATAGGCGGGCTGCCTATGCGCACATGCACCTTTTCCGCCCCGGCTTTCCTGACCATGTCCACGATCCTGCGGCTGGTGGTGCCGCGTACAATGGAGTCGTCTACCAAGACCAGCTTATGGCCCTCAATATTGGGTCGGATGGTATTCATCTTCAGGCGCACGGCGGTCTCTCGCATGCTCTGGTCTGGCATGATGAAGGTTCTGCCGATGTAGCGGTTCTTCATCAGGCACTCTCTGTAGCTGATCCCTGAGTGCTGGTGGTAGCCCACGGCCAAAGTAATCCCCGAGTCGGGGATGGGTGTAACTGTGTCCGCATTAGCTGGATGCTCTCTGGCTAAATTGGCTCCGATGTTCACCCGCACATCGTAAATCAGGCGACCGTCCATGATGCTGTCGGGCCTGGCAAAGTAAATGTACTCGAATATGCAGTGCGCCTGATGGGGAAGGTGGGCCAGTTGATACGACTTCATCTCGCCGTGCCTGATAACTATCATCTCCCCGGGCATAACGTCGCGAATGAGCCGTCCATTTAGGGTATCTATGGCGGCACTCTCGGAGGCCACCATGATGCCGGAATCGATCTCGCCGATGCAGAGCGGCTTGATGCCCAGGGGGTCGCGCACGGCGAGGACAGTGTCCCCCCAGAGAAATACAAGCGAGTAGGATCCCACGATCTTACGCATCAGGGCACGCACAGCCTCCTGTAGATCATAGCGGAGGAGCTCTTTTACAAAAAGGTGTGCTATGACTTCGGTGTCCGATGTAGAATAGAATATGTCGCCCGCCTGCTCCAGGTGCTCCCGGAGCTGGCAGGAATTCACCAGATTACCATTATGAGCTATGGCAATAGCCCCATCTTTGTATTTTACCAGCAAAGGCTGGCTGTTTTCTATGCACGACCGGCCGGATGTGGGATACCGGACGTGACCGATGCCCACCTGGCCGCGCAGCAGAGCAATCTGGGCATCATCAAATACTTCTGAGACAAGGCCCATGCCCCGATGGGTGCGTATGGCCTTGCCGTCATGAACCGAGATGCCTGCTGCCTCCTGCCCTCGGTGCTGCAGAGCATAGAGGGCATAATATATGGATTTAGCTACATTATTGCCCGTCTCATTGAAGGAAATCCCGACAACGCCGCAGGCATCGTGCAACTTTACGCCTCTAGTAATCCGCCTTTCTCATCCACTTGAAACTGCCCATGCGAAGCTTAGTCGAATTGCCAAAGCCGCAGTGGACGCATACTTTTCTCTTGAAATTGAACGATATGCTGCCACAGCGTCTGCATCGGATATGCGAACTCTTGTGGCGCTTGCCCATAGAAGGAGTACCTTTCGTCATCTAGAAAACCTCATGGTGAAATATATACTACGTTATCTCCTCGCACGATTACAGTTCCAATATTGCGTGCGACCGCCCCTTCTGCCACTT
>JBFYLJ010000168.1:0-23891 GCA_041305465.1 Methanothrix sp. | reverse complement strand
CATTCTTGGCTCCGGTGCATACCACCTTGCCGGAAGTGAATATAAGAAAAGCAGCTCTCGGGGCTTTGACCCTGTAGACGAGTCCGGGAAACTTCTCCTTGTTATACTCAGCGCCCTCCAGTTCGGCCTCGATCTTGTGCAGGTCGAAAGCTTCTGCCAGCTTGGTGGATGCCACCACGTTCTCAATATTAATTGTGGACTCCATGCTCAAGTATCTCCAGATTATCCCTTATAAACTGGGGGTATATAAACATGAGTATTTAAGATTTATAAACTGCTTATAAACTGCTCATAAAAAACCACTCTCAATAAAAAGATTAAAAAAATATGCATGTGGCATGAGAGGCATAGCCCCATCAATTATTGCTCTTCCACTTGAGCTTGTCTCCCTTCCACTTCACGACTCCGCTCTTCTCCAGCACCCTGGCCAGCTCCTCAGCTACCTCTTCGCCATAAACGTTCAGGACGCTGTCCTCATCCTCTAAAGTCATGTTGCATTCCCCAGCGAACTGTGCAAAATCCATCTTGCGGGATGTGGGCGAGGTGGCCAGCTTTTCGATCAGCAATCCCAGGACCTTAAGGCGCTGGGCTTCCGATGGATATTCATCCCAAAACTCGTCATTCAGATCGCTTGCGAGAGGAGTGGTAAACTCATCGACAAAGATATTGACGGACTTCTCCAGATAGAAATCAATATCGCAGTTCATCTTCTCCGGCCTGGTCTCATAGTCATCCGGATCGACAGTTGTCTCAATTATTGGATCGTCCAGCTTATTCTCCACATTTTCGCCGATCTTTATGTCGTTTAGAGAAAGGATCATCCCCGCAAAAGTGTGGGCTCTCGCTATGCTGAGGGCATTGTTCATCCATTCTTCCGAGCCAAATTTCAAAGATTCCGCTTCTTCTGGGGAGAGGCTTTCCGGATTAACAGATAACGCCAGGATTTTGTCTCTCTTCTCCATCATGAGCGGATCCAGTTCTTTTAGGAAAAGGTCCCCGAAATTATCGGGCGTTGCCTGGGGCAGGACGCTTCTCAGTGCTGAAATATAGCGTTCGAACTGCTTGCTTTCCTCTTTCATCAGCTCTTTGAGGGCGCTCAGATTGTCCTTGATGGTGTAGGTTGTCTCATCTTCCATCACCAGGCAGGATCTTGTCTCCACCTTGAGGCCGGCTTCATCCAGAAATTCTTTGATACATTTGGCCGTCTCTTCATCATACTCTCCCAGATAGAACATAATATTGAGGTGAATGATGGCGTGGGATTAAAAGCTTTAGCTTTGGCTTTAAACCACTACTGCTTTACTTTCTGTCTCTGAAGGGTGCACGCCCATGAATTCTATCCTTTCCCCTAATCTGCCGTCCAGGGGTCCCAGGTCCACGATCATTATGCGATCTTCGTCATGTTTTATTATATCGTAGAGTGCCGCAACAAATTAGATAACCAGATGACCCTGTATATTGCTTATTATAATTTTTGCAGAAATCATAAATCGAGTATTGTCGATAACTTCTAACGTTTTCATATCACAAAATACCAACTGGTTAGTTACTTGCAACCAAAAAAGGATATCTACTGATGAAAAAGCAGGCTCAATCCGAGCTTGCCTTTTGCACCACTATCTTATCTCCTATCTTCATGCGCTTGATGATGCGTTTGGCCATCTCCGAGGACTTGGCTACCCGGATATCACCTCTTCTGCCCACAGTTGCCGTGAAGACCGGCTCCTCGCCTACGAAGACCTCCACAGACTCTCCTGCCATGCCCTCTAACCAGATGATGAGATGCTTTGCCGTCTCTTCCACCTTGGGCGTTGCCAGGACCGGCACATCCTGAGTGCGCACGTCGATGTGCAGTCCCAGGTTTTTTTCGATCTGATCGATGTTCTTGCCGGCCTTGCCAATCACTCTAGCCGCTTCGTCATGGGGAACGTGGATGACCGCAGACGAGTCGGTGAGCATCTCCACCTGGAAGGGCCCTCGCACATGATGCGATATCTCCTTCTCAATCTCGCGACTGGCCAGCTTCCAGGATGGTGAGGGCCTGCGGCTCTCTTTGGAGACCGGCATGACCACGATCTGCTCGCCATAGGAGTATAGCTCATACTCCGCCTGGCCCGTTTCAAAGTCCTTGACCACAATCACCGGCCGGGCTAAGTCAGCTTCTACCATACCGGCAGGAACCTTGACCACGAACTCCACATCCAGGACATGGGTGACCTCGCCTTTCTCGATGAAGACCACCGTGTCCACCACTTGGGGAATCATGCCCATGTCCACTCGACCGAGAAGACGCTGCAAGGCATCGATGGGCTTGTTGGCATGCACCACACCTATCATGCCCACGCCCGCCAAGCGCATATCTGCAAAGACCTGGAAGTCGCGCGTCTTTCGCACCTCATCGTAGATGGTGTAGTCCGGCCTGACCAGGAGCAAGATGTCCGCCGAGGCTTCCATGCTGCCTTCCAGCGGTCCGTACTGAGTGATCTCGTCGGGAACTTGCAGATCGCGAGGCGACTCAAGGGTCTTGACCACATAGTCGCAGCTTAAGAGATACTCGGCAACTCCTGCGGCAAAGGTGGACTTTCCTGATCCCGGCGGACCGGCGATGAGGATGCCTCTCTGACTCTCCTTCAGCCTCTCTTTTAGCATGCTGCTGTGCCGGTATGAGTCAAAGCTCACCTTTGCTACGGGCCGAACGGCCGTTATCTCCAGGCCGTCAGAGAACGGGGGCTTGGCTATGGCGATTCTCATGGGCCCGAGTTGAATTACGGCGGCACCAATCTTCTCCATCTCCACATAGCCCTCAGGATCTGCCTTGGTTCTCTCATAGATCTCGCGAGAGAGGTCTCTAAGTTCCCTCTCCGATAGCGGCCTCTCTCCTATTCGAACCAGGGAAAAGTCTCCCACCCGGCCACGTTTGGCCATGGGTATTGCGCCTTCTTTGAGATGCACGGAAAGAGTATCTTCTGTGAAGTATTTCTCCAGGCTTAAGGGCTTGATAGCCTCTCGCTGCGGGCGGACATACTCCACATCCAGGCCCATAGCTTCCGCCACTCGGAACTGAACCTGGTCGCTGGTAAGGAAGGAGGCACCAAGTTCCAGGGCTACATCCCGAATCATGGCATCGATTTCTCCTCCACCGGCGAGCTTGATCTGGTCTAGATTTGGCCTGATGCCCACGTATTCCAGCTCGATCTTGCCCGTCTTGGCAAGTTCAGAGAGCTTTCTTAGCTCTTCCAATCCTCTAAGACCGATATCTCGCCCATGATTGGCCTGAGCTTCCAGCTCGGCTACTACTGCTTCAGGCACCACAATCCTGCGGCCCTGCAGTTCACCGACTTTGATCTTGGCAGAAACTCTGCCATCAATTACCACGCTGGTATCTGGCACTAACGGTTGCGCCATTGTCGAAAACATCCTTTAATCATCATTTATCATCTAGAATTGAAGCTAGAGATAGACTATATCCATCTTTCGCTTTTCAGCTATCCATTCCAGCACGTAGTCTATGTCCAGTTGTCTTCTGGTCTGCAGACTGGACTGTACCACTATGATGGGATTGCACTTCATAACCTCGGCTATCTTCAAAGAGGCCACTGCCTCAAATCCCGGATCCAGCCGTCTCAATATGTAGAGCTTTATATCGCTGCAGGCAAAGCCATCATCGGTTCTATGCCCCAGTTCAATGCAGACATTTCCTGGTGAGGATTGCAGCCTGAAGGCCACACTGTAGCTGGCAAATTTGCTTCGATCATAGAGCTTTCTCTCCTGAAATGCAGGCCGCAGATCTTCCTCCATTATGGCCGTACCCAACGCGATCAGATCCCGAGAAGCCTGGCAGGAGTATTGGGTGCATCCTGCCAGCTTGGAAGCTGTGAGGTTCTTTAGGGACGCATCCTTAGCATGGCAGTATTCGCTGTCATCTACCGCCCAGAAATCCCGGTTCAAAGGAAATGTGGCCATTGCATAATTGTCGCAGCTCTTGCACTTCATCCCAATGATAACTTCCTTATTCAGGAACGGCGCGATGCCCTCTAAGATGGTCAGAGCATCTGCTACGCGAAAGTCTGCAGCCTCACCAAGATTCCTCTTGGCTTCACGGACCGCAAAGAGTATCTCATTCCTGTTATCCATAGACTATTCCTTCATACCCCGAGAGCTTCTGCTCGGGAGGCTTGAACTGGTGTGTAAGAAGAGCATCTTACATAAGAACTTGCCGCGGCTCCGAAAGAGATATATTTACTCATCACTTTTTCGCGGAGAAGAGTAGACAGAAGCGCGAACTATTGGAGGTCAGCCCTTGAAAGAAATACGCTTACATGGTCGTGGTGGTCAGGGATCGGTCACTGCAGCCGAAATGATCGCCGTTGCTGCTTTTGAGGACAAAAGGTTCTCACAGGCATTTCCGGCCTTTGGAGTGGAACGTAGAGGTGCGCCGGTAATGGCCTTTGCCAGAATTGCCGACAAACCCATCAGGATCAGAAGTCAGATCTATGAGCCGGATTATGTCATTGTGCAGGATGTAACCTTGCTCGATGTGGTGGATGTGGCGGCAGGACTTAAACCGACCGGGAAGATAATAATAAATACCGATCGGCCCGGTGAGGAACTCAAGCTCAAGACGGATGCAGAGGTCATCGCCATCGATGCTACTAAGATCGCCATGGAGATCCTAAAGCGGCCTATTGTCAATACCACGATGCTGGGCGCATTTTGCGGAGCGAGCAGAGAGGTTGGGCTGGAGAGCTTGAACAAAGCCATTTCAGAACGCTTCAAAGGGGAGCTGGGCAAGAAGAACCTGCTCGCCATTAAAGCCGCCTTCGAGAGGGTATCTTAATGGCAATAAAAGCCGGAAGTTTGGTAGATGCGTGCAGCACCCGCATAACAAAGACCGGTGCCTGGCGTACGTTTGTGCCAGTATTCGATCATGAGAAATGCATAAAATGCAGTCTATGCGAAATTTACTGCCCAGAAGGCTGCATTCACCAGGAAGAAGGGCTCTTTGTCCCTGACCTGGACTACTGCAAAGGCTGCAGCGTGTGCGCTAACGAGTGCCCGCGAATGGCGGTACAAATGGTCTTGGAGGAGAAGTGATGAGCAAGAAGACTGCTAATATGAAGGTGGTGGAAGGCTCTTACGCAGTGGCCCACGCGGTCATGTGCTGCCGGCCGGATGTGATCTCGGCCTATCCCATCACGCCTCAGACCCACATCGTGGAGAACCTCTCACAGATGGTGGCTGATGGTGAGCTTGACAGCAAATTTTTGACGGTCGATTCCGAGTTCTCAGCCCTGTCCGTTTTAGTTGGAGTTTGCGCAGCCGGTGGCAGAGGCTACTCCTCAACCACAAGCCAGGGCCTGGCCCTGATGAATGAGGTTTTGTACAACGTCTCCGGCATGAGGATGCCCGTCGTTATGAATGTAGCCAACCGGGCTATGGGTGCGCCCCTCAACATCTGGAACGACCAGCAGGATTCCATTGGTGCCCGCGATGTCGGATGGCTGCAAATCTACGCAGAAAACGTGCAGGAAGCAGTGGACGCTACGCTGCAAGCCTACAAGATCGCTGAGGATGCCCAGATCAGAACGCCAGCAATGGTCTGCATGGATGGATTCATCTTGACTCATGTCTACGAGCCGGTAGAGCTTTTGGACAAGGAAATAGCCAAGGAGTTTCTGCCTGACTATCAGCCTGCAGATATCCTGGACCCGGCCCGTCCCAAGACCTTCGGAGCCTTCGCGGATCCTTCAACGTATACGGAGTTTCGCTATCAACAGTTCGAAGCCCAGCTCAAAGCGCTGGACAAGATTGAAAAGGTAGCACGCGAGTTTGAGGAGACCTTTGGCAGATACTATGGCGGGCTGCTGGAAGGCTACTTCCTCGATGATGCGGATATAGTAATAGTCACATTGGGCTCAGTTATAGGCACCGTCAAGGATGCCATTGATGAGATGCGATCGGAGGGGATCAAGGTCGGCCTTCTCAAGGTGCGGTGCTATCGACCCTTCCCAGTGGAGGCTCTTCGCGAAGCCCTGAAAGGTGCCAGCGTAATTGCCGTTTTAGAGAAAGACGTCGCCATCGGTGGCGAAGCCGGTCTGGTAACTGATCTGAAGGCAGCCTTCTACAACAGCAATATCAAAATACCCATCATTGGCTTCACTGCAGGCCTAGGTGGTCGCGATATCACACTCAAGGACATCAAGAAGATCGCGGCCAAGGCAGAAGCTGCCCGCAAGGGAATACAGTCCGAGTTTGAATTCCTGAATCTGAGGACGGAGATCCTTTAGGAGCTGAGAAAAATGGAAAAATCTTTGCTGGCACCAGGACACAGGGCCTGTGCAGGATGCGCCATGCCCACTACCATCAGGCTGGTACTAGATGCCGCGGGACCCAATACCATCGTAGTCTCACCCACGGGCTGCCTTGAGGTTACCACCACCCCCTTCCCGGAGAGCGCATGGTGTGTTCCCTGGCTTCATTCTTTATTCGATAATGTTTCGGCCGTGGCTTCCGGTGTAGAGGTCATGCTCAAGCGAAGGGGCAAGGACACCAATGTCATAATAATAGGTGGAGATGGAAGCACCTTCGATATCGGTATGGGCTCTAATTCAGGCATGTTCGAGCGCGGTCATAAGATCCTCTATGTTTGCTACGATAACGAAGCCTACATGAACACAGGTGTGCAGAGAAGCGGATCGACGCCATTTTGCGCACAAACTACCACTACCCCGCCGGGCAGTCGGAGCCAGGGCAATCCACGGCCCAAGAAGGACATGCCGGCCATCGCTATTGCTCACAAGGTTCCATACGTAGCTACCGCCTCAGTGGCATATCCTGTGGACCTTAGAAGAAAGGTAAAGAAGGCCTTGCAGGTGAACGGGCCGTCCTATATTCAGGTCAATGCGCCCTGCATAACCGGCTGGACGTTTGAAGCCGGCATCATGATCCAGCTGGCGCGCCTGGCTGTGGAGAGTGGCCTTTGGCCGCTCACGGAATACGAAAATGGAGAGCTGACGGGCGTCAAGAAGGTGCGCCGTCCCAAGCTCGTCCAGGAGTACCTCAAATTGCAGGGCCGCTACAAGCACCTCTTCAAGAAAGCAGAATGTGCAGATAATCTGGGACAGATCCAGGCCATGGCTGATGCGAATATCGCCAAGTACAAGCTGGTTGACTGAAAATGTATGTAGGCCGAATTGTTGCAGTAGGCCGCAGCAGAGGAAGGGGCTTTGTCGCCTACAGAGTCTCCTCCCGCTCTTTTCCCAATCGCAGGGCAGAGGTGCGCGGCCAGTGCATCATGGTCTCGCCCATGGACAGCGCTGACTTGAGCAGGAATCCTTACATCGCCTACAACTGCATCCGTGCATCCGGCGGCGTTGCCAACGACTTTGCCGTTGTAAGCAATGGCACTCATACAGACATGATTTTCGAGAGGATCCAGGATGGTCAGCAGCCGATGGATGCCATCGCCTTGAGTCTGGCAGCTTACGGCTATGAGCGAGATGAGCTTGATACCCCGCGCATAGCGGGCGCGGTACGGGGAGAGCAATGTTGGCTTGGCATTGCCAGGAAGGATGAGTTGCGGGTTAAGCAGTTTGATCTGACGGCAGATCAGGCTTTTCTGGTCGCGACTTATGAGAAGACCGACTTCGAGTCAATCGCTCTGGGCAGAGAGTCTGCCGGAGAGACGGCTCGAGCGGCATTTGATTTGCCCATGGAGAGACCGGTCTGTGCGGCTTCAGCACTGGCACAATCGGAAAAGCAGGGCAGCGGATTTGATCTGGCTGTTTTCAATCCGAGATAGAAATAAACCTAAGAGAGGGATGTTATGGAGATCAATGGTGTTCAGATCGAAGATACCTTTGCCGAAGGCTTTCCCATAAAGATGGCAAGGGTGGTAGTCACAGCAGTGACGGAGCGCTGGGCTCTGGAGGCAGCGCGTGAAGCCACGGGATTTGGCACGTCAGTGATAGGATGCTCGTCAGAGGCAGGCATCGAATGCATTGTAGGGGGAGATGAAACACCGGACGGCAGGCCGGGTGTAAATATCCTGATCTGCAATATGGGCTACAAGAACCTGGAGAACTCACTTCTCTCCAGGATAGGCCAGTGCATTCTTACTGCACCTACAGCAGCGGCTTTTTCCGGTATGCCGGATGCTGAGAAACAGTTTGACACAGGCAAGAAGCTCAGCTTCTTTGGAGACGGCTACCAAAAGCAAGCGGAAGCTTGCGGGAGGAGTATCTGGAAGATTCCTCTCATGTCCGGGGACTTCATAGTTGAGCAGAATTTTGGAGCCATAGATGGAATAGCCGGCGGCAATTTCCTCATCCTCGCCCAAAATCAGGCGGCAGGCTTGATGGCTGCCGAGGCGGCTGTGAATGCCATCGGCAAAATTAAGGGCACCATAACTCCCTTCCCGGGTGGCGTCGTGGCCAGCGGCTCCAAGGTGGGCTCCCGATACAAATTCCTGAAAGCCTCCACCAACACAGCCTTCTGCACGTCGCTACGCGAAGACGGGGTCTGCACTCTAGCTGAGGATGTCTCTGCCGTCTTTGAGATAGTAATAAACGGCGTGAGCAGGGAAGCCATTTCCGCAGCCATGAAGGCGGGAATCAATGCTGCCTGCCGTGTGCCCGGCGTCCTGAAGATCAGTGCCGCCAACTACGAAGGAAAGCTTGGCACTCATCAGTTCCCGCTGCATGTGGTTCTGGAGTAGATGAGATAAGCGATGACAACGCAAGAGATCATTGATACCCAGGAAAAGATAAAGACGTGGCTGGTCCAGGAAGGGCTGTTCAAGGAAGAGATCGTATTCGCTTCGGCTGACCACGCGCCGCCGTCCTTGCGGTGGCTGGTCCAGGAAGGGCTGTTCAAGGAAGAGATCCCCCAGGAGAATCTCTTCTTTCAGATAGCTGCAGAATTTCCTCCTAAGTCCGGCCGGCATTTATCCGTCATTCAGCCCAAAGGCCATGAGGACCTGGTCGTAGTCTTCAGCCGGATCAGGCTGGCCGATGCGCATCAGAAGGCTCTGGCCGCCATGCCCGCCAAGGATAGGGAACGCTTGCTCTGGCAGATGCGCTATGATCTTCTCTTCCAGGATTCCAGTTTTGAGATCGAGCCGGGAGGTGGCGATCTGCAGAGCATTCGTTTTACACGAGAGATCTATTATGACGGTCTCACCAAGAACGAGCTGATGCAGGCCATTCGTAGTAACTTCAAATGTGAGCTTTATGTGGTCTGGAAGTTTCAGGAGATCTTTGGGGAAGGTCCGACGAACAGGATCGCAGGTCCTCCTGAGCCGATGTACTGCTGAGGCGATAAGATACGCAGTGCCTCTAAGAGCCAAAAAATAGATGGGGCAAGCTTGGATTGGCAAGCTTCAGGATATCTCGTAGGTCACGGTCACGCTGGCTGTGATCTCTTCAAATTTCAAACTCATATGTGACTACCACGTAGGAGGTAACATCCACCATTCCGAGCTGTGCCGAGCCGCTATAGTAATCATTGAGTGCCATCGGATAGCCGTAATCGGAAATGTCCAGCACCTTTCCTAAACGCAATCCCTCTGCGGCTGCCATTGCGACTGCATTCTCCTTGGCATTGGCTACTGCTTTTTGGCGCGCATGCGATGCCGCTGCCTTGCCTGAGTCGCTCAGACCATATCCTGCGACATCTGCCTGGGCTCCGGCGGAGCGGGCTGCATCCAGCACATGGTTTATTCTGGTTTTATCGGTACTCTTGAGACGTACGATAGCCGATCGCTCTAAGGATGAGAGCGAGGTCGAGTCATTCTCGCATACCGTGCTGTTGTTCACTTTCTTGCAGACCTTACTGGTGGACTGATAGCTTCTAACTCCACTGGCCTGGTCAGGCATGATCTCCTCATCTTTGACACCCGCTGCTTTCAGAGCATCGATTACCTGGGCCATCTTCGCCTGAACAGAGGCCGAAGCTTCCGTCATATTTTCGTTGCCGCTCACCACTGAGACGGATATGGTCGCAATATCTGCTGGAACACTCACTGTTCCTTCGCCCACAACAGGCAACGCAGGATTCATGCCCACTGCCATGACTGGGAGAGAGGCAGTGATCATAATGCCAAATATTATAACTAACCACTTCATGTAATTCCCCTCTTGTGGTGATGTCATTCAAAGATAATAAAAAGCTCGCCTGACATACGCAAGTCTTAACAACGGAAAGAAAGTAAATCGATCTAATTCAACGAGGTGACTTCCTTTGAATTCAAACGTCGACCAGATTGATCCTCAGTCCGATGCCCTTGCCCCAATCGTGGAAGATGCGAAGGTAAAAGGGCCGCGGAAAAGGGCGCTGGGCGAGATTTTCTCGCGTGCCTATGAGATCTACCGGGATAACCCTATCATGATTGTCCCATCACTTATTCCCATCGCAGTGCTCATTGTGGGCCTTTTGGTCTTCGCGGGCTATATGGGGCTGATTGTAGTCTTTGGTGAAGAAGAATTCATTGCGTTCTCGGCCCTGGCAGGGCTTTTCCTGTTCATAATACTTATGATAGTACTCTTCTTCCTGGCAGAAGGGATGACAATAGAAATGATCAAAGAGGCGTCAACAGGCAATAAAGCGGAGCTATCCAAAGCCTGGCAGGCCACAATGGCTAGAATGGAGCCGCTGGTACTCACCTCGCTCCTGGCCGGCATAATTGTAGCCCTTGGATATGTGCTCTTCCTAATCCCAGGCGTGCTCTTGAGCTTCGCCTTCTACTTCGTCATCCAAATGGTGATGATTGACGGCAAATCCGGCACAGAGGCCCTGAAAGCAAGCTATCGTTTTGTCGAGGCAAATCTATCCGATTCTCTGATAGTAGTCCTGGTCTCTTTAGCCATAGGAGCAGTGCTTCCCGGCATTCCTTTCATCGGCGCTCTTATCAGCCTGCTCTCTCTGCCCTACATCTACGGCCTGGCCACATTGCTCTATTTGGACCGCAGAGATGGACGAGAGGATTCAGAGCAAATGCCCTTCTTCGACCATCATCTTTAATTTGAGTGTTCACATGTGCTACCAGTCATGAGCAAGATCGGAAAGGCGATAAGACTGGAGCGCATTCTGGATCGCAAGACTCGCAGAACGGTCATTGTACCAATGGATCACGGCATCTCCGTAGGCCCCATCGCCGGCTTGACGAACATGCCTGCCACGGTGGACAAGGTGGCCGAAGGCGGAGCTAATGCTGTTTTGGGACACATGGGCCTGCCGCTGCACGGCCACAGAGGCTATGGACGCGATATCGGATTGATCATTCATCTCTCGGCATCCAGTTCTCTGGGTCCTGATCCTAATCACAAGGTTCTTGTGACTGAGGTGGAGGATGCCATAAGGATAGGCGCTGATGCGGTAAGCATTCATGTCAATGTGGGCGCAGAGGATGAAGCGGAGATGTTGCATGATCTGGGCCGAGTAGCCCGAACCTGCGATCTGTGGGGCATGCCCCTCATTGCCATGATGTATCCCCGCGGACCAAAGGTCAAGTCCGAGCACAATGTGGAGTACGTAAAGCTTGCTGCACGAATCGGTTCCGAGCTGGGGGCGGATATTGTCAAGACCAACTACACCGGCTCTCCTGACACCTTTAAAGAGGTTGTAGAGGGCTGTAGCGTGCCGGTAGTTATCGCTGGAGGGCCGAAGATGGACACGGAAATGGACCTCTTGCAGATGGTCTATGACGCAATAGCAGTCGGCGGAGCAGGCGTTGCTTTTGGCAGAAACATCTTCCAGGCTGAAAATCCCACGCTTCTGGTCAAGAAGCTGTGCACCGTGGTTCATATGGGATACACGGCAGAGGAAGCGGAGAAGGTCGTCATCTAGATCGATCTTCACACTTATTTTAATTCAGATTTGAATCGATGCTGGTATAGCAGTCGCCATAAGCAACCGACCGCAAGCTATATCCACTTACTCGAATACATTAGGAAGCATGAAGTCCATTGCCTTCCTTCTCCTGGCTATTTTCCTGGTAACCATTTCCGCCTCAGTCGGCCAGGATGCCAATTATTGGCTCATGCAGACGCAAAGTGACTACAACAACGGTTCGTACTCGCTGGCATTGCAGGATATTGACGAATACCTGGATTTAAACGCCAGCGATACCTGGGCCTGGAGTTTCAAAGCCAATCTCCTCCGAGTTATGAAAAGATACAGTGAAGCCGTGGATAGCTTTGACCAGCTCATCCTGTTGGACGGGTCCAATGCTCAGGCTTACAACGACCGGGCCCTGATTCTATCCGGCGGCATGAGGCAGCATGAGGAGGCCCTTCTATCCCTGGAGACTGCCCTGCAAATTAACCCAAATGATGCTAATTATAGGTTTAATAAAGGCATGATCCTGGAGGAGCTGCAGAAATATCCAGAGGCAATGGAGGCCTACGGTCAGGCTGCTGCCTTAAACCCGTCACTTGATATGGCCTGGTATCGGCAAGGTTGGCTGCTGGCAATGCAGGGTAGTTTCAACGAGTCTCTTCCTCTCCTGGACAAGGCGATAAAGCACAATTCCAAGAACGCCAATGCCTGGAATACCAAAGGATTGGCCCTGATGCAGTTAGGTTCCTCAGAGGATGCGCGAAGCTGCTTTGAGGAGGCTCTGGCTTTGGAGCCGCATAACAGCGAATTTCTGAACAACATGGAAAAAGTGCAGGTGAATGTGGAAAAGATGCCTGAAAAGACTATTGAGTTTGAGCAAAAATCGCGAGATTAGAACATTTTCAGGCAAGACAGGGCATCTCTCAGCTCTTCCAGCTGCACCGGTTTGGATATATAGCCGTCCATTCCGGCAAGCAAGCATTTTTCTCTATCCCCTTCCAATGCATAAGCTGTCATGGCCAAGATTTTTGGCCTCTTTTCCAAATTGAGATCTAAAATGGCACGCGTGGCCTCAAGACCGTCCATCTCCGGCATCTGCACATCCATGAGGATCACATCGTAGCACTTTTTTGAAATAGCCTGCAAGACTTCCCGGCCATTGCAGACCAGGTCTGCTCTGTAGCCCAGCTTCTTTAGCATAAGGCGCGCGACCTTTTGGTTGACAAGATTATCTTCCGCCAGCAATATGGCCAGATCGGGGTGCGTCGCGTCGCTGATGCACGGTCGCATCTTCTTATGGCGCGGAAGGGTTAAAGCCTCCTGCAGGGCGAAGAGGATGCTGGCCTGTGAAAAGGGCTTAGTCAGAGTTTTCTTGCCTGCCCTATGTCGATTAGCCGTTGCGAGGTTGATAACGGGAAGCTGCTCTCCGATTTCTTCGGCCAGCTCCTCAGATCCCGGAACATCCAGATCCAAAATAGCGGCATCAAAGCGGCTATCAACCAGCTCTCGCGCTTCAATAGACGAGACCACAGGATAGATCTGCATACCCCAGGTGCGGGCATAATCCAAGAGCATCTTCAAGCAGCTCACGCAACTAAGCAGAGCCATTATCTTCTTGCCGGCCATATGCTGCACAGCAGCCTCTCCCGAAAATGGTGGGGCGAAAATATTGAAGCTAAAGGTTGAGCCCTCGCCTAACTTGCTCTGCACCCAGATCCTGCCGCCCATCAGCTCTACCAATCTCTTGCTTATGGCCAGTCCCAGACCCGTACCACCATATTTTCTGGAGGTAGAAGCATCCACCTGGCTAAAGGAGTGGAAGAGCTTTTTCATGTCATCAGAGCTGATGCCTATTCCCGTATCGATAACCGAAAAACGAATTTCATCCTCGTTTTCACCCGGCTGAACATGAATGGCAATGCTGCCTCTTTCCGTAAATTTTACCGCATTGCTGAGCAGGTTGGCCAGGACCTGGCGCAGCCTAACTGAGTCACCCAGGATGGTGGGGGCAATCCTTTCGTCAATAACATAGGTCAGATCCAGTCCTTTTTCCGCGGCCTTTGTCGCTACCATACTCAGCGAGGACTTGATGCTATCGTGCAAAATAAATGGCAAATGTTCCAGCTTCATCTTGCCTTCATCAATCTTTGAAAAATCCAGGATATCGTTTATAATGGCAAGCAACGCATCACCACTGCTGTGAATGGTCTCCACATAGTCACGTTGCTCTTCTGTTAGTTTGGTTTCCAGCAAGAGCCCAGCAAGGCCGATGACTGCATTCATAGGAGTGCGTATCTCGTGGCTCATATTGGCCAAAAACTCGCTCTTTGCCCGGCAAGCTGCGTCTGCCGCCTGTTGCGCACAGCGAAGCTCTATTTCCGTCTCTCTATGCTTGACCATCTCCTCTTGCAACGCCTCATTTGCCCGGAGGAGCCAGGCCGTTCTCTCCGATACGCTCTTTTCCAGTCCTTCCTGCGTCTTTCTCAGGGCCTCTTCCGTCCTTCTGCGCAAAATGGCTTCTCCGATACTTCCTGCCGCAGCCTGAAGTACTGCTATCTCGCTATCTATCCATCGCCGCTCATTATGACAGTCCTCAAAACATATAACTGCAAAAAACCGATTTTCGATGAAGACGGGCAGGAGCAGAAAAGAGCGAACTTTCAACTTCTCCAGCACCTTTGCACCAGCATATGTGATTTGCTTAGTTATGCCCTGAATAGGATCGCTGCGAGAGAGCTTATCCCGCCATTCTGGAAAATGCTCCACCCATGATAAATCCCCGGCAGATGACTCTTCGGGATCCCTAAACCATTGCAAAGGAATGCTTTCCAGTCTCATCTCGCTCTGCAGTTCTCGGTTCTCCAGAACATGAACCCGATCAGCATCTTCAGCTTCACCCAGAATGCCCAGTGCTCTCGTTATGGCATGGGGATCGGGAGTGAGCAGGTAGTTGGTGGCCTTGGCAGCTCCTTGCAGCAATAAGTCGCGCCGGTGCAACGCTTCCTCTGCTTCTCGTCGCTGGATGATCTTCCACATGCCGCTCATGAGCAGTGTTAGCTGTCGCACATCAGAGTCGTCGTACTCGACCTCCTTGTTGCCCAGACCCGCCACAATCACTATCTTGCCCTTGTCCATGATGGGCACATTCATGTGGCGCACAATCTCGACATGACCTGCCGGAATACCTCTTTTCTGAGGGGAGGTGGCATAATCATTGGTTATCACCGCATTTCTCTGTCGAATAGCCTCTCCCCAAAGCCCCGTTTCCTTAAGATTATAGACTACCTTTTTATTTTCAATATCGCACATCTGCATGGCCTTTTTGGACCAAGTGTGCATGAAGAGCGTCTTTTCTTCATCGCCAACGAATGCCAGGTAGCCGAGCTTGGAGCCGGTAAGCTTGACTCCCGCCTCCATGGCGAAGTCGGTGATCTCTTTAATGGATGCCTCATCCATCTGGTTTAACTTTTGCAGAGCCTCCAGCCGAGAATCGTCCAGGAGCAGTGCTTCTTCCGCGCGCTTTCTGTCGGTGATGTTGAAAAAGTTGGCCAATAGGTAGATGGGGTTGCCAAAGTCGTCTTTGACCAGTGCACATATCATCTCAGCCATGTAGGATCGGCTATCCGACCTCTTCAAGAGAAGCTCTCCTTGCCATTGCCCAACAGAGTGAAGGGTGGGTATGATCTCCTCTTGCAGCTTGGCCTTGCCCTCCTCATTGGTAAAATCGAATACAGACCGTCCTTTTACCTCAGATACGTCGCTAAAATTGGAATTTTTCAGAAGGCTGGCGTTTACATATTCTATATTCCCTTTAAGATCTGTAAGTACAATGGCCGTAGGAAGTGCCTCTAACGTTCTTGTCATCTTCAGGATCTCATTTTCTGAGTTCTTCTGAATTGCAGCATCTCGCTCCACTTGAAAAGATATGCGGCGTTGCGGCAGACTGGACAATAGATCTTCGAGTTTCTCTTTCAGGTCTGAGAGCGACACCTGCATTTGCCCCTCATTGCTGCCACATTCCTGTATATCCGCAATCTTTTGTAGCATCTGTTCGATCTTTATCTCAGGATTGCAGACTGCAAGCTTCTCTTCGCCCAACGGTTATCACTGCCTACGCTTCAAACGCAAAGACATCGTTATTCTTAATCAATATATTGGACGACCCGAGATTTGTATTTATTATGCATCTGGATACGGTGATGTGAGGTGGTCTCATGCAGTTTGTTTTTCTCATTCTTTCTGGGGCTATTTATTCTCTTGAAGGCCGCGCTGCAACAGAGTGATCAAATCTTCAATGTTGTATCGGGAGATCATATCCAAAAGCCGGTCAGTCTGCGTGTAGAAGCGTCTTGCTTTGTCAATCCTATCTAATGCCTCATCGGACGCATACCCGCAGGCCTTGAGATCTTCCTGCGTCCGGTTCATGGCGGCGATTATGACCTGCATCTCGTTTCTCATGTTGATTATCATTTCCTCCTTAAGAGATTCAGGTTCTGTAACCGGAATATAGTGGTATCTCTTATCGCCCGGTATTACCACCCTCTTTGCCAGCCCTCGTCTTTCCAGCGTGCTCATATTGGCGCTGACTGTAGACTTGCTGTAGCCGGTTTCCTCAACAAGTTCATCCATAGAGATCGGCCTGTCCGCCAGAAACAGTGTGCCGCGCAAGACACCCACCGCATCACAGCAGCCATAGCTGCTCGCAACTTTGACGAAGGCATCGACCATATGTATCTTTAAAATTTCCTTTTCATCTCTGTCCATCCATTGGATGAAGACCACAACTTTTAAGTACTTTTCGCATGTTCCGGACGTTTGGTAATTTCTGAACCGAGTAGCGGTGAGGGCGAATGAAAGGCACAGAACGGCTCGGCCAATGGATTGCAGACAATCCGATCATAATCATGGCAGCAGCACTGCTTCTAACTGTTGCCTCACTGCATTATGCCCAGCAAATTGAGATGCAAGGAATGACAACCGAGAGCATGGTAGGCAAAGATTCACCTCTCTACCAGCTTTTCGACCACCTCTATGTGGAAAAGTTCGCCACCGAGTCCATCGCTGTGCTCATCGAAGCGGACGATGTCACAAAACCGGATATCCTGAGATCTATGGATAAATTCTCGCAAAAGGTGCGCATGGCTCCGGATGTGCTGACTGTGACGAGTATTGCCGATATCGTTGCGGATACAGAGAAAAGCGAGAGCGGCATCAGAGCAATTCCAACTCAGGAGAGGGTAGACGAAATTCTCGCTTATCCGTCTAATCTTCCGGCAGTAAATGCCTTAATGCCTGATAAAAAGCATACCATACTCTCTATTGATTTGCCGGTATCGTTAAAGGAAGCACAACTTAAAGAGATTTATGTAGAGACATCAGGCCAGGTGAAGATGGCAGAGTTTCCGCCGGACGTAGGCATTACAGTTACCGGAAAGCCGGCGCTCATGCAATCAATAACCGCGGAGATGGCTACGAGCAACGGTCCCATCCTTGCTCTGGCCGGCCTTCTCATGATAGTAGCATTGTTGATCTCGTTTTATCATGTAAGGTGGTCTCTGCTTCCTATACCTATTGTCTTCCTGGGCGTAACCTGGACCTTCGGAGCTATGGGATTTCTTCACATACCATTTACCATGGTATCCATGTCAGCCTTTCCGGTGCTGATCGGCATCGGTATAGACTATGCTATTCAATTTCATAACAGGATCGATGAAGAATTCCTCAAAAGCGGTTCACCAAGGCAGGCTGTGGTAGAGACCGTTGGCAACGTCTCCAAGCCGGTCATGATCGCCCTGGTCATAACTGCTATGGGTTTTGTCTCCCTCCTCACATCATCCGTGCCTATGACCAGAGATTTTGGGCTGCTATGCCTGGTCGGGCTCTTTCTTTGCTATTTGTCTGCCCTTTTCGTGGGGGTTACTCTCCTTTACGTAGCGGAAAGGAGAAATTCATCCCGAAGATCGATGCAAAAAAAAGGTGCATCATCCAATGTGGAAAAAGATACGATAATCGGAGACGTCATCGAAAAGGTCTCGGACATCTGCATCCAAAGATGGCATCTGGTGCTTGCTGCTGCACTATTCCTCTCTCTGGCTGGCATTTATGCAGATACCCTGGTCCAGGTTGATACCGATTTCAAGAATTACGTACCCCAGGATTTGCCTCCCCTCATCGACTTTCGACATATGAGCGATATCTTTGGAGGCACGGATACGTTGGACCTTATCGTTCAGGCGGATGACATTACCGATCCCGATACCTTGCACTGGATGGATGATTTTTCAAATTACCTAATGGAATCGCGTGATCAAATATATGGTTACGAGAGTATTGCCTCTTTAGTCAAGAAGTCCAATGACGGAGTGATCCCAGGGGACACTACTGAGATCAGAAGGCTGATCGAAGGGCTGCCTGTCGAGATGAGTGTTCGGCAACTGGATGGTCACGACACGGCCCTGATCAAGTTGAATGTGGGCAAGGCTCTGACCAACCTGGGTGCAGAAGGCACTAGCCGGCTAATAAAAGAGATCGATAAAGATATTGCCTGGCATCCTCCGCCGCCTGGAGTGTCCGTGCGAGAGACGGGCGATGCCGTGGTTATGACTACCGTCATCGGCGCTCTGACTCAAGGCAGGACGGAGATGACTCTGCTTGGATTGGTGCTGATCTTTGTCGTGCTGCTGGCGATCTACAGAGATCTTATAAAGGCGATTCTTCCGGTATTGCCCATGCTGGTGGTAATTGGCTGGATGGGGGGAGTGATGTATCTGGCTGATATGAAATACACGCCCCTTACGGCATGCTTGGGTGCACTGATTCTGGGCGTCGGATCGGAATACGCAATACTTATGATGGAGCGCTTCTACGAGGAGCTGGCGAGAATCGGGGAGCCGCGAGAAGCGCTCAAGATTTCATCCAAGCGCATAGGATCGGCGCTTATTGCCTCAGGCCTTACAACAGTATTTGGATTTGCAGCCCTGATATCTTCGCCCTTCCTGATTACCAACAATTTCGGAACTGTAACTGTCTTGGCGATAGTGTTCGCATTGCTTACGACCTTTACTGTCTTCGTGGTGCTTATGTACCGCATGGAGATTCAGCGTGCTGCGGTAGAGAATGCGAAATATGAGCTACAAAAAGCCCTCAAGCTGATTGCAAGAGGAGGATGATTATGAAAATTAAGATGGCCATGGTTGGCTTTTGCCTGTTGACTTTAATAACGGCAGTCTCGGCTCAAAATACCTACATACCCTATGAGCTGGGCGGAGATAATTACTACACCATGTATGGCAGCCCTGATATCTCGGCCAGCATTTCCGGGACGGATGAGTTTGAGCGTGGAGATACAGTTTCTCTTTATGTAGATCTGACCAACTATGGGAGGATATTGGGTTTCAAGGAGGATCTGACCCCAAAAGATCCTAAGGAGTATGCATTGGCCGGCTCCGAGCTGCAAGAAGAGTACAAGAAGCCGACCGCACTTGGCATCTCAGCTTACCTGCGCTCTGATAATCCTCAGATAGAGATAAAATCCGGTGACCAGGTTATTCAATCCCTCAAATCGGGCGATAAGACCCAGTCGCCTTTGAAATTTACGGTCAAGATAGGAGAGCATGCTCCTGCAGGAACTTATCCCCTCCGCCTGAACCTATCCTACGATTATCAATATAATGTCAGGGTGCAGGCTTCCAAGCTCGTTACCAGTGGAAGTGCACCCACCTTAGCGAATTACCAGGTATCATATATCTACCAGAAGGCCAATCAGACCGTTCCCATCATCATTAATGTCAAGAGGCAGGCTGACTTTGTGATCACGAATTCAACAGGCGTTCTCTTGGCAGGCGTCAAGAAGGCAGAAATCGATGCGACGTACAAAAATATTGGAGAAGATCCCGTCAAGGACGCGATCGCAAGGCTTTCAATCTTCAAACCGTTCTCTTCCACAGACGATCAGGCATTCATCGGAACGCTGGCTCCTGGAGAGGAGAAGACCGTCGTCTTCCGGCTTGACGTTGATTCCGACGCTACCCCAAAGGACTATGGCATTAACAGCGAGATCAAATATATCGATATTAACGGCGATTCGATGATCTCTGAGAGCATGAAGATACCTGTCGCAGTAAAGGCAGCCTCTGCATCTCTGCTAATGCCGGCAATTGCTGCTCTTATCATAATAGTCGCTGTAGGTGGATACATGTATAGAAGAAAACAGAAGAAGATTTGATGCCTGGTATCGTCTTCTGCTACTGTATTTTCTTTTTGCCCATCAAAATTGTCTGCAATTAACAATATAAACAAAGCATTACGAATTGTATGCGGTTAAATCCTCTTTTAGGTCATGGCCATCAGCTCTAGCTTCTGCCTGTCAGATTCACCCGATCCGGACGACGATTCTTCGGTGGTCTGCACCTCTCCTTCAGAGACATAAGACAGATAGAGCTTGCGCCTCTTTCCCTGAGTCATCTTGACATGTTTCGGGTCGAGTTCATGAGCGCGCTTCATCACGCTTATTACCGTGGTCTTATTCAAGCCCAGCATGTCCACCAGCTCACTGGTTGTATACCTGCCCGGTCTCTCTTCCATGATCTCAATGAGAGATTGCGCATGATTATCCAGGGCCTTCCTATCTCCTGAGCTTGTTTCCTGGATGGGCATAGGTCGTCCCTGCCGGGCGCGAAGCTGGCTCTTCAGATCGGATACCTCTTTAGATAGGCGATCAACTTGATCGATCAGCCTGCCTAAGAGTTCCACATCGCTCTGTTTGGAGTCGAACTCCCGTGATATCCTTTCAATGGCAGAAACCAGCAGGAGCATGGCTTGTGCTTCTCTTCTACTTTTCTCAATCTCTTCAGCCTTTGTTTTGTATATCTCTAAAAGCTCTTCGAACATTTATGCGCTACTCCTAGTATTCTAGTATGATCTTATTTCGAAGCAAATTTAAAATGTTAGTAATTATGAATGAACTATACAAGTATATATACTTTTCTAAGAATTATTCGATTGCACGAATATTTGCCAATCATATACACAATTCACGCGTCGCCCGAATTAGGTGGATAAAGGAGGACGATAATTGCAGATACGAATGTGTATTGAAAATAATCTAGCATTATCGCTCCAATATTTTGGGCAGTTCTTTTATATTCGTAATTATCTTGTCCGCGGCTTGAAGTAGCTTCAAAGTGGGACGAGTGTCCTGTTGTATAGTCAGGATGCCCAGGTCTGCCGCCCTTAAAGCATGAAGATCGTTTAGACCGTCGCCTATCATAACCACTCGACTGTATCGTCTCTTCAGATCGACTACGATATCTTTTTTTTGCATTGGGCCAGAGACTGGATATACTCGTGAGAGGTCTATATCCAGTTCTTTAAGATAGGAAAGGCTTCTCATGCTGTCCCCGGAGGCCACATAAACGTCAGCACCTTGGTTTTTGAGAGTTGCCAGGACGTCTTTCACTCCAGGGAATGGAGACCCTCCGGTGCTAAGTGTGTAGACAACATCCTGCAATTGCACATCGACAATCATACCTGCCGTAATGTAATTGCCTGAACATCTGGCCAAAACTTCTCGATAAACCTCCATAAGATCGCCAACTTTGGCTTGAGAACGTTTCAGAATACTCAAGGCTTCAAATTTGGAGATGGGACTGCTGGCACAGCTTATCTCCAGGAACTGCTCGCGACCATAGATAAGCGTTCCAAGGGTATCATCAGGCTGATAGGATAACATGTGATTCGGGTCGATCTGAGGTACAACCAGGACTCGACCTTTTTTCTCCATAATCAGCTCCCAGGTAACCACATTAACCAGAATTATGCCTTTTTCTATATCCTTGGCTACGCGATACATCTTCAATAAGGTTCCTGCTACATCCATGACTACAGCGAGTTTCCTGTGCATCTCAACGCTAGAATGGTTCAATGGGTAAGATGAAACTTTTGGCTACAATAACTTTTTTATCTAGAAGATCCTAATATTCACATAATAACGGGGTAGAACGACGAAGGGTATTGCAGTAGCTTTGTTGCTAATGCTAATCATATCTCTGGAGATGGTTTTTGCCACACCGGCGATCACCGAGCCGGTCCAGGATGGTGATTTCTGCAACTCGCTGAAGGTAACTGGAACGGGCGCTTTTGAGGTGGGCGTTTCGGTTAAGGACAGGCAGCTTGCTCTCGAGTACTACAATTTCATGTATGGAGACGGGGATCTGGAAATGGACTCCGGAACCGTCGAAGCACAGAGAGCAGCCAAGCTTCCAGGCATGGATGGCGGCCCAGCTGTGCCCTTAAATCTCTGGGAAGGCAACAAACTCACCTACTCCGGCAAGACTCCTATGGTAGGAATGAAGTATATTCACTCCAAAGCCTTCTGGGGCGGCATTGGTGCTGAGATCACAGAGACCTTCTCAGTCACAGAGATGGAGAGGGTGGGTAGCAGCTACTTTGCCTCAACCAATCCCGCTTCTTACATAACCGATCCCAAGATGATTGAAGAGATGCTAAAGACAAGCCCTGTGCACACGGTGGGAATCCAGACCAAGAATTCCTTTAATGGAACATGGCAGACGGACGCCAGGATGCATAAAATGTTCAGCAAGGACCTAAAGGTGCATGAGTCCTTCACTGGCAAGTTCGATGTAGAGAAGATGATTAAGTTCCGGGAGAGTCCAGTGGAAGAGAAGAAGCAGTCGGGATGCGAGAGCATAGACTGCTAATGAACCAAAGCCTGAGCATAAGCCTGAAATAAAGACATGAAGCCGCAGTTTTGGTGTGATAGGCATTGACAGATGAAGTCTACTTTTTCGTATTTGCAAACTGTCCTCGATCCCCCTGGCGCGAGAGCAGTCCTATATTACTGAATATTTCGTACGCTGCCTAATCTCTAGATCTCATATGAACCTCATCTTAAAATAAGTCTTTTATAAACCAGGATCAAGAACCAGAGTATCGGGTGAACGAGCTTGATTACTAATATTGATTCCAATGGCCGGATTCAGCTTCCTCTTGCTATCAGATACGGACTGCATCTGCTGCCAGGAGATAAGATCGCTGTAGACCAGTTAGGAGATGGGACTATTATCCTAAAGAAGATCGAAGAGGGTGAAACCCTGGAAGTAACAGAGATCTCCACGTTCGGCACCATGCAACCGGTACATATCTGAGGTATTCACCCAAATAATCTCATCCAGACAATTGGCAAAATATATAATCATGCAATTTAACGGGTTAGAGAAAAGTGGACCAAGGTGAGTGACATGAATAAGTCAATGACATTAGTCTTGATATCCTTCTTATTGGCCTGCACCTCTCTGGCTGCACCTTTGCAGCTAAGCGGCGACTCAGGTAAGGCCATTCTCGGCGCAATTAATCTAACTAATAGCACCAACGAGACCAACATCACCGACGAGACCGAGTTATGGGACTGGGGGAAGCTTCCTTTAGGCTATTCTCTAAATGCTTCAGGAAAGCTGGCCGCCAATCCTGTCAATGACGATGGTTTAGTGGTCGTGCCGCCACGTTCTGATTCAATTGAATAAAAATAACGTAGCGGACCCGCCGGGATTCGAACCCGGGTCCGAGGCTCCGGAGGCCTCTATTCTATCCAGACTATACTACGAGTCCATGTTATCAAAATTTAGAATATATTGGTTAGCGGGCCCTTCAACCCACGGAAGCAGCCCCTAACAAATGATTTAGCTTTCCAGCACAATTTCAATATTTACGTTCTTTGGAACCTGGATCCTCATGAGCTGGCGAAGCGCCCGCTCGTCAGCATCCAGATCGATGAGCCTCTTATGCACCCTCATTTCCCAGTGGTCCCATGTGGCTGTTCCCTCGCCATCAGGACTCTTCCTGCAGGGAACCACCATCTTTTTGGTAGGCAGCGGGATGGGACCCGCCATATGGACGCCAGTTCTCTGGGCAATTCCCTGGACCTGGCCGCAAATATCATCCAGCATCAGGGGATTAGTGCCGGAAAGTCGAATTCTTGCCTTCTGCATGTTTTACACCAAAAAAATTGATTTAGCGTGGTACCACGCTAATGCACATGC
>JBFYLJ010000167.1:0-3449 GCA_041305465.1 Methanothrix sp. | reverse complement strand
TATTGCTCTCGTTTCTCATCTTAGCAGCGGATGGTTGCTCCAGAGGCATTCCCTTCAGCTCTCTGGGTATGCCCACAAATATCCGCAGCCGGGAGAATGCATCTCTTCCCCGTCTCATCTTGTAGGGAAGCATGCCGCGTACCGTCCTCTTGAGTATCATTTCCGGTCGGCGGGGGAAGTAGGGACCCCTTTCCTTATGGCCGCGGTCTCTTGTCTGCCCATACTCAGCAAAAATGGAGTCTTTTCCACCAGTAACGAGTGCCTTCTCGGCATTGACGATCTTGACCTCTTCGCCTGCCAGGAGATTCTTAGCGGTTACGCTTGCCAGGCGCCCCAAGACCAGTCCGGTTGCATCAACTACGATCATTGCTTCACCTCAAAATCTTTATGCCCGATCCCTTGGGATGCTCAAGCATCAGCTTTTCAATAGTCAGACATTTTCCGCCTGCTGCCTGGATCTTGGACAATGCCTGGCTGCTAAAATTGAATGCTGCCACGGTAACGCTGTGCTCCAGATCGCCGGAGGCCAGCACCTTTCCAGCCACGAGTACGGTATCGTTAGACTGGGTATGCCTATTGATCTTGCTGAGGTTTACAGCAGCGTAGTTACGACTGGGCTTCTCCAGTCTCCGGGCGATATCGCGCCAGAGAGGTGCGCCAGTTTCACGAGAGGCCGCCTTAAGTTCACCGATAAGACGGGCTATCCTTGGATTTGTCTTCTCAAATGCCATTTAATCCTCCGCACGGCCCCAATCGGGCCGACTCACGCGCAAAGCCGCGCGCGTTCGAACCTACTTTTCGGTTCATGCGCCCAGGGCAGCAATTGTCCCTGTGCGGAATATCTAGATCGACAATGCGCCAGTATTTAAGGGTTTTCCAAAGCCCCCGGCAAGGCGGCATTAGAATTTCCGTGCGGGAGGCAAGCACCAAGGTTGATAGATCAATTGCGGATCAAAGATACGTACCAAAAGTAAGATATTGGAGTACTATCAGAAAATTATAGTTAAGTAAAATGATCGACCTACTCTTACCTGTCTGCATAGCTTTTGGCTTTGCCCTGGGAATCATAAGCGGACTCACGCCCGGCCTGCATCTGAACAATTTTGCTGCGCTGCTCTTAGCCATCTCGCCGCAGCTTTTGGCCGCGGGCCTCTCGCCTTTTCAGATGGCCTGCATCATCCTCTCCGCCAGCATCTCTCAGACGTTCTTTGATGCCATTCCGGCGGTCTTTTTGGGCGCGCCTGACTCTGAGACCGCTTTGACCGTTCTGCCCGGCCAGAGGCTCATGCTGGAAGGACGTGGCATCGAGGCGGTTCGTCTCTCGGCATTGGGCAGTGCCGGATCGGTCCTCTTTGCCATTCTCCTCATTATCCCGCTTTCATGGATCGTCTCCAGCTACTACGATTATCTCACCAAATACGTGGGAATTCTGCTCCTGGCCATCGCTCTCATCATGATCAAATCAGAGAGAGGCCCCTGGATTGAGGGGCAGGGCTCCTGGGTGCATTACAAGTACAAAGCCATCGCAGCGCTGCTCTTTCTTACCAGCGGCCTTCTCGGCACCTTCGCTTTTGACCATGAAGACCTGATAAGCTCGCCTCTGGGCTTGGAGCCACAGGTGCTCCTCCCCCTCCTCTCCGGCATCTTCGGCGCCTCCTCTCTCCTGCTCAGCTTTTCCGCAGAGACGCAAATTCCCGCTCAGAAGGAGAGCGAGATCCGTCTCTCATCCGGTGCGCTGGCCAGAGCGCTCTTCTCCGGTGGTCTGGGCGGCTCGGTGGTGGCATGGCTTCCCGGCGTCTCGCCTTCCGTGGCTGCCATCACAGCACGCCTGGGAGCGGTCCCCAGCCCGGAGGAGTTTCTGATCTGCATCGCCGGGGTGAACAGCGCCAACGCCCTCTTCTCACTGGTGGCGCTCTACGTTATCGACAAACCCAGGAGCGGCGCTGCCGCAGCCATTCAGGAGCTGATGGCTCTTGACCAGAGTACATTGGTGCAGATGATAATAATAGTAGTAATAGTAGCGGCGGCCTCCTATTTGGCCTGCATCGCAGCGGCGCGCCTGGCTGGGCGGGCCATCGTTCGGATAAACTACCGGCTGCTGTGCCTCTCAGTGCTGCTCTTCCTGGTGGCCATGACCTATGCCTTCACCGGACTCTTCGGGCTGTTCATATTCTTCCTCTCCACGGTGGTGGGGCTGATCGCCCCGGTGGCGGGAATACACCGGACGCACGCCATGGGAGTGCTGATGCTGCCGTTGATTTTGAGGTATATTTAGCATGATGGCTTGAGAGCGGATCTCTCCAATTTTTTTAATCGAGGGTCTCTGGTGCAGGATTTCAATACCATGCGAAATAAAACATAGTTTTTTATTCAATGCAATCAAGTTTCTGAAAAGAGCATGACAGGAAGAAACGAAGCAATAGCATCCGGTGAATTTGGACGGAATCTCGATGAGCTGGTTCCGGCGGAAGTGCTGTTAGCGGCCCGAGATGATATTCAGAAGGCAATTCCAGCTCTAGCCAAAGATCCTGCGGCAACTTTGTCCATTGAGAGGGCAGCAAAGCGCGTGCCGGCGCGCCACCAATTGATCCTCGGCGACAGCAGGCAGATGGACGAAATAGAAGACGAGAGCATTCATCTGGTGCTTACGTCTCCTCCTTATTGGACGCTGAAGCAGTATCCTGATCAGGAAGGGCAGCTGGGCAGAATCGAGGATTACGAAAATTTTCTGGAAAATTTAGATCTGATCTGGAAGAATGCTCTTCGAGTTCTGGTGAAGGGAGGAAGACTTATCGTAGTAGTAGGCGACGTATGTCTTCCGAGGCGCGACTTCGGCAGACATGTTGTTTTTCCTCTTCATGCGTCGATACAGGAGCATTGTCGAAAGATTGGATTTGATAACCTGGCACCCATAATATGGCATAAGATTGCGAACGCCCAGTTTGAATCCAGTAGATGTACGAATTTTTTGGGGAAACCTTATGAGCCGGGCGCAATAATAAAAAACGATATAGAATATATTTTATTTCAGAGAAAACCCGGAGGATACCGTCAGCCCACACTCGCAGCAAGACTATTGTCGGTTATTCCCGAAAAATGTCATAGGATGTGGTTCCAGCAGATATGGGATATAACTGGCGCATCGACCAGAGAACACCCTGCGCCGTACCCAGTAGCTCTGGCAGAACGGCTGGTTCGCATGTTTTCCTTTGTAGGAGACACTGTACTTGACCCATTCATGGGAACAGGTACCACAAACCTGGCTTGTGGCCTTTGGGGACGCAGCAGCATAGGATATGAGATCGAGCCTGCATATTTTGATTTGGCCTGCCATCGCATGAAAAGCCTTAAAGGGACTCAGCTTACCTTTGATTCTATCAATTCCATGGAAGTGAAACCACCTTGCCCGGTATAGATCAATTCGTCTTTTCGACCTCTGTCAAGGAATT